>CAYPDV010000017.1:0-42563 GCA_964409525.1 uncultured Gemmatimonadaceae bacterium | reverse complement strand
CTCGAAGTAGTCCGAGGCGAAGTAGAGGTGCTCGCCCCAGTCGTAGCCGAGCCAGCGGACGTCCTCCTGCATGGCCCGGACGTAGCGCTCCTCCTCCGTCTCCGGGTTCGTGTCGTCGAAGCGGAGATGGCAGCGGCCGCCGTACTCCTCGGCGATCCCGAAGTTGAGCACGACGGAGGAGGCGTGGCCGAGGTGGAGATACCCGTTCGGCTCCGGCGGAAAGCGGGTGACGACCTCGTCGTGCCGACCCGCCTCGAGATCCTCGTCGATGATCTGGCGGATGAAGTCCCGGCCGGGAGCGCGGGTCGCGGAGGAGGCGTCGGTCACGTCGGATGCGGGATCGGGGGATCCGGAGGCGGGCTCTCGGGGTGGGCGGCGGTCGCGTTCGCGGAGGTCCAGACCCGGATCGCGACTGGCCGGGATCCGGGGGTGAGAACCCGGGAGCGGGCCGGCTGTTTCGGGTGCGAGCGCAGATGCGAGAGGAGGATGCCGGCTTCGGGCTCCCGGGACCGGAGCGGTCCTTGCTCCCCTGCGACTCCGGAACGAGACGAGCACCACCCCCAGCCGCGGGGATCGAAACACCCCGGAGGAAAGACCCGACCATGCCCTACGAGAGCATCGACGACCTGCCCGAGGAGCAGACGCGCCAGTACTCGCGGAGCCAGAAGGAGAAATTCAAGCACGAGTTCAACAAGGCGGTCGAGAACGGAGAGGACGAGCAGTCCGCCTTCGCCAAGGCGCACAGCGCGGCGAAGAACGAGGGCGACGGGAGCTGAGCCCGGAACCGGCCGGGAGGCCGCGGTACCCCTTCAGCGGCCCGACCCCTGGCGCCCGACGGTGGGAAGGGGCGAGCTTTTCGGAGCCGTCCGCCTCCTCCAGCCCCTCCCGCCGTGTCGCTCCCGCACCTGCCCCTTCCCCGCCCTCTCCGCTCCCGCCCCGGCGCGCTCGCGCTGGCGCTGGTGGCGGGGCTGGGGACGTGGTACGGGGGAGCGGCAGAGCGGGTCGTTCCGGCCGCCCCGGAGGAGGTTCCCCTCGCCGGGGTGGACGCCGAAGCCGACACCGCCGTCTACGACCTCGTGATCGCCGGCGGGCGGGTGATCGACCCCGAGACCGGCCTCGACCGCTCCGGATGGTCCGTGGGCGTCGTGGGCGGGACGATCGCGCGTCTCGCGCCGGGGCCGCTCCGCGGCCGCCGCGTCGTGGACGCCGGCGGCCTGGTGGTCGCGCCCGGCTTCATCGATCCGCTCTCCTACCCGCTGAACCGGGTGGGCGCCCGCTACAAGCTCACCGACGGGGTCACCACGAACCTGGCGCTCCACGGCGGCGTGGAGCGTCCGGAGGCACACTTCCGACAGATGGAGGCGCTGGGACCGCCGGTCCACTACGGCGTCGGCTTCTTCGCGGCCGCCGCGCGCGTCTCGATCGGGCTGGACCGCTTCGACACCGCGACCGTGGCCCAGGCCCGTGAGCTGGCCCGGCGCGCGGAGCGGGCGCTGGAGGAAGGCGCGCTCACCGTCTCCTTCAGCCTCGAGTACTTCCCCGGCACCCGGGCACGGGAGGTCGAGGCGATCCTGGAGGTCGCCCGACGCTACGAGGTGCCCGCCGTCTTCCACGTGCGCTACTCGACGATGTACGGTGAGGGCGGCGACAACCTGGACGCGCTCCGCGAGGTGCTGGGCTACGGGGCCCGCACGGGGGTGCCGATCCACGTGGCCCACATCCACTCCACCGGGGGCACCTTCTCGATGGAGCGCTCCCTCGCGCTCCTCGACTCGGCACGCGCCGAGGGCGTCCGGGTGACCGCCGACGTCTACCCGTACGCGTACTGGGCCACCTACCTGGACTCCCCTCGCTTCTCACGGGGATGGCGGGAGCGGTTCCGGATCGAGCCGGCCGACCTCGAGCTCGTCTGCCGGGGCGACCGGCTGGACGAGAAGAGCTTCCGCGTCGAGCGCTCCCGCCCCGGGGTGCTCGCCGTGGCACACGCGATCCCGCCGGACGACCTCCGGCGGGCGATGCTGGACCGGCGCGTGATGGTGGGGAGCGACGGCCTGATCGAGCCCGGCCCGACGGGGAGGGTCGGCTGCAACAACCACCCGCGGGGCGCCGGCGCCTTCGCCCGCTTCCTCCGCACCGCCGTGCGGGAGCAGGGCCTGCTCGGGCTGCCCGAGGCCGTCCGGCGGGTGACCCTCCTCCCGGCGGAGACCTTCGGCGAGGCCGTGCCCGCGCTCCGGCGGAAGGGCCGGATCCAGCCCGGGATGGACGCCGACCTCGTGGTCTTCGATCCGGAGCGGATCACCGATCGAGCGAGCGTGCGCGCGCCGGCGACCCACTCGGAGGGAATCCGGTACGTGGTGGTCGGAGGGCGGGTGGCGGTGGACGGCGGCCGGATCGTCGAGGGGGTGCGGGCGGGGCGGGCCGTGCGACGGGAGGGGCGGGCCGATCCGTCCGGGCCGCGCTGAGCCGGAGCTTCCGGCCCACGCCGCGGAACCTCACCACGCCAGGCCGGGCTCCGGCGCGCCGCCGAGAGGCTTCCGGTCCGGATCCGCCGCCCCTGATGCGGACCCCTCCACCGACCCCAGCCACGCCTCCTTCCGAGCCTTGCCCCGCTCGAAGAGCAGGTAGAGCGCGGGCGTGACCGTCAGCACGAAGAGCGTCGAGGACAGGAGCCCTCCGATCAGCGCGTAGCCGAGCGCGTTCCAGATGTTGGCGTCGGCCGTCTCGCTGAAGAGGACGAGGGGCAGGAGCCCGAGGACCGTGGTGGCGGTCGTCATCAGGATCGGACGCACGCGCTCGAGCGTGCCCCGGAGCACGTCCGTCCGGAGGGCCGTGAGCGCCCCCTCCTCGAGACCGGCCGCACCCCGCCGCTCCTCCCGGGCGAGCCCGTCCGCACTCGCCTCCTCCTCCCGCCGCTCGCCTCGCACGCGGTTCACGTGGTCGACCAGCAGGATCGCGTTGTTCACCACGATCCCCCCCATCATGATCACGCCGATGTACGCCTCACGCGTGAAGGACGCATCCAGGAAGAAGAAGATCAGGAAGACGCCGATCAGCGCCATCGGCACCGTGAGCAGCACGCACATGGGCTGGCGGAAGGACTCGAAGAGCGCCGAGGTGACCATGTAGACGAGGAGCACGGAGAGGGCGAGCACGAGGTAGATCTGGCGCTTCTCGTCCTCGCCCCAGCTCCACTCCCGCGAGGTCTCGAGGGTGTAGCCGGCGGGCAGGTGCGTCGCCTCCACCACGCGGTCCCGCATGAGGTCGCCCAGCCGGGACGGGCCCCGGAACTCGTACGCCACCCTCCGGCGGTACTGCTGGTTCTCCCGCTCCACCCGGGCCAGCACCCGGCGCGGATACAGGTCGAGCACGTCGCCGAGGCGGATCGCGGTGCCGTCGCCGACCGTGACGATCGTCTCGCGGAGCGCGAGGACGTCCATCCCCTCCGCCCCCTCCAGCTTCACGTCGTACTCGACGTCCTCGCCGCCGAGCTTCACCCTCCCCGTGGTGAAGGACCCCGCCACGGCGGCGTTCATGCGCTGCACCAGCTCGTCCACCGTGAGCCCGTACCGATCGAGCGCCGAGCGGTCGATCCGGGCGACGTACTCCTGGGCGCGGTCGCGGGTGAACCAGGATCCGGAGGCGTTGGTGTCCACCTCCTCGATCCTGGACAGGCGCTCGAGCCGGCGGCCGAGATTCTCCGCGATCGCGCGGACGGTCTCGTAGTTGTAGCCGAGGACGGTAACCGAGTAGTTGGGAGCGCCCCCGCCCCCGCCGTAGGCGAAGGAGGGCCCCACCCCGTAGACCCGCACGTCGGCGCCCGTGAAGCCGAGCGAGTGGGCCACCATCTGCTCCTTGATCGCGACCGGGACGGGCGTGAGCTCGAGCGAGTCGGGGAAGGTGACGTGGATCAGCCCCCAGGTGCCGCGCACGTTCGTCACGTAGCGCTCCACCTCGGGCAGCGCCGCCAGCTTCTCCTCGAAGTGACGGGCGAGCTCGTCCGTGCGCTCGAGGTCGGAGCCCCTGGGAAGGGAGATCCGCACGTCCACGTACGTCTCGTCGCCGCCCATCCCGCCCCAGAGCACGCCGCGCGTCACGTACTGGTCGAAGAGCCGGTAGGAGCCCCCGAAGGCGAGCACCGCCACCAGTACGGCCAGCCACGGGTGGCGGAGCGTGAAGCCGACCAGCTCGGAGTAGAATCGGATGTAGAGCGGGCGGCGGGCGCGCTCCGTCGCTCCGTCCCGGACACCCGCGCCCCTCGCCGCGGGCGCGCCGGCCTCATCGCCACCGCCTCCCCCCGCCGCGGCCGCCGGGCCGACCGTGCCTCCCGGCGCCGGCGGGCCGCCCACCACCGCCGGCCGCACCCGCCCGCCATCCCCCAGGATCCGCGCGGAGAGCGCGGGGATGAAGGTGAAGGCGACGAAGAGCGAGGCGAGGAGCGTGAGCGCCACCACGACGGCGAGCGGCACGTAGTAGACGCGGAGCTCGCCCTGGAGGTAGACGAAGGGCACGAAGACGATCAGCGTGGTGG
The DNA here is from genome assembly GCA_964409525.1 of uncultured Gemmatimonadaceae bacterium. Lineage (GTDB taxonomy): Bacteria > Gemmatimonadota > Gemmatimonadetes > Longimicrobiales > Gaopeijiaceae > CAYPDV01. Next base: position 38,035 of record CAYPDV010000017.1, on the reverse strand, counting down.
CCGTCGAGGCGAGGATCGGCAGCGCCACCTCCACGGACCCCCTCTCCGCCGCGTCGGGCGCCTCGGCCCCCGCCTGCCAGCGGCGGTAGACGTTCTCCAGCACCACGATCGAGTTGTCGACGATGAGCCCGAAGCCCATCGCCAGCCCCATCAGCGTGAGCAGGTTCAGGCTCATGCCCCCGAAGTAGATCAGGTTGAGGGCGATGAGCACGCTGAAGGCGATCGTGGCGAAGACGACGCCGGCCGAGCGGAAGGAGCGGAGGAAGAGGAGGAGCACCAGGAAGATCACGCCCGCGGCGATCAGCGCACGGGTGCGGAGGTCGGTGAGCTGCCGGCGGACCTCCTCGCTCGAGTCCCGGTCGAGGATGAAGCGGGCGCCGTACGGCGCCTGCCGCTCCAGCTCGGCCATGCGCGCCTTCACGCGGTCGGCCACGCGCACCGTGTTGGAGCCGATCTCACGGAAGAGGTGGAGCGAGACCGCGGGGCGGCCGTCGATCCGGTAGTGCTCGGCGGCGTCCTCGAACCCTTCGCTCACCCGCGCGACGTCGCCCACCCGGATCAGCCGGTCGCCCCGGGTGAGGAGCACCGCGGCGCGGATGTCCTCCGCCCCCCGGGCCCGGTTCTGGACGGTGACCGCCCACTCCCGCTCGCCCTCGCGGACGACGCCCGCCTCCCGCACGAGATCGAGGTCGTCGATCGCCTGGCGGAGCTCGTTCGCGCCGAGGTCGAGCGCGGTCAGCGCGTCCGGATCGGCGACGACGTGCACGCGCCGGGCGCGTCCTCCGCGGGCCAGGGCGTCGGCCACGCCGTCCAGCTCGGCGAGGGCGGGGGCGACCACGTCGTCCAGGTGCCGGCGCAGAGCCTCCAGCGTGTAGGGGCCGGTGAAGGTGTAGCTCATGAACGGCCCCGTCTGGTCCTCGAACTCGCGGGGGACGTAGCGGTCCACCGTGATCGCGCTCGTGCCCTCGGGAAGCTCCTCCTCGACCGCCGCCATCCGCTCCGAGAGGTCGAGGCGGGCGAAGTTCATGTCCGTGCCGCGGGCGAACTCCACCTCGACCTCCGCCCGCCCGCGTCCCGACTGCTCCGAGGACACCGAGGAGATCCGCTCCACGCCCCGCACCTGCTGGACCGCGCCCTCGATCGGCGAGGTGAGGAAGGCCTCGATGGTCTCGGGCGAGGCTCCCGGCCAGGTGGCGCCGACCGTCAGGCGCGGAAGCTCCGTCTCGGGAAGGCGCTCCAGGGGGATGTTCCGCCACGCCGCCACCCCCAGCAGCGCCACGGCGAGGTACGCCATGGCCACGGCCACCGGGCGGCGGATGGAGAGCCGGATCACGAGGGGCCTCTCCGGCCGGAGGGGCCCATCAGTCCGCCCCTTCCGCCGCGGCCTGCATGCCCCCGCGAGGCTCGGGCGCAGGCAGCTCATCCCGCACGCGGAGCCGGAGCTCCTCGACCAGGGAGTAGACGACCGGCACCACGATCAGCGTGAGGAGGGTGGCCACCAGCAGTCCGCCGATCACCGCGATGGCGAGCGGCGCCCGGAGGTCCGCCCCGCGCCCGATGCCGAGCGCCATCGGAGTGAGGCCGAGCACGGTGGTCACCGTGGTCATCACGATCGGGCGGAGCCGCACGCGGCCGGCTTCCAGGATCGCGTCCCGGAGCGCCAGCCCGCGGGCCCGCCCCTGGTTGATGAAGTCCACCTTCACGATGGAGTCGTTCACCACGATCCCGACCAGGATCACCACCCCGATCAGGCTCATCGTGTTGAGGCCCTGGCCCGTCACCGCGAGGCCGAGCACCGCTCCGACCAGCGCCAGGGGCACCGCCATCAGGATGGTGAACGGATGGACGAAGGACTCGAACTGGGCGGCCAGGATCATGTAGACCAGGATCAGGGCCAGGGCGAATGCGAAGCCGAGGTCGCGGAAGGAGCGGCGCATCTCCTCGTTCTCGCCTCCGACCTCGACCCGCATGAGGCGGGGGGCCGGAAGGGCGCGGAGCTCGGCCTCGATGTCGGCGATCGCGCGGTCGAGGCCGCCCGAGGCGACGTCGGCGTAGACGACGGTGACCCGGCCCTGGTCCTCGCGCCGGATCTCGGACGGTCCGGTGGCCTCGGCGACCTCGACCAGCTCACGGAGCGGCACCCCCTCCACCCGCATCTCGCTCAGGGTGGACAGCGAGTGGCGGAGCTCGGGGGGGAAGCGGACCATGACGCCGATCTTCCGGTCGAAGTCGACGTACTCGGTGGCGCGCTGGCCGCGCATGCCCCGCTCGACGGCCTCGGCCACGGCGCGGGGGGCGATCCCGTAGCGGGAGGCGACGTCCCGGCGGACCGAGACCTGGATCTCGGGCTGCCCGGCCTCGGATCCCACCCGCACGTTCGCCAGGCCACCGAGCCCGGCGAGCCGCTCGCGCACCTGCTCGGCGTACGGCCGGGCCCGGTCCAGGTCCTCGCCCCGGATGCGGACGGCGACGTCGGCCTCGCCGCCTCCGAGGATGCGGCCGAGCGCGGTCGCCCCGCCCGACTCGATCGTGAGCTCGCCCCCCGGAAGGGCGTCGGCGAGGGGGCGGAGCCGGCGGGTCACGTCGGCGGTGGCCGCCCCGTCCCGGAGCCGCACCTGGAAGTCCGCCGTGTTCACGCCCGCGGCCCGCTCGTCGCCCCCGGCGTACGCCGTCACGTCCTCGCCGATCCGGCTGAAGACGGCCTCCACCCCCGGATCGTCCAGGAGCGCCCGCTCGATCTCCACCGCCGCGTCCCGGGTCGCCTCCAGGTCGGTGCCCTCGGGCAGGGCGAGGCGGGCGGTGAAGCTCCCCTGGTCCACCTCGGGCAGGAGGTCCCGGTCGAGCGTGAGCCCGAGGAGCGCGGTGGCGGCGAGCGCCCCGCCCGATAGGAGAACCACCGTCCGCCGCCGGCCCAGCGCCCGTTCCAGCAGGGCGTGGTAGCGCCGGGCGAACGCCTCGAAGGCGCGGTCGAAGCCGTCCAGGAGCGGCCGGAAGAGGCGGGAGCCTCCGCGGCGGACGCCGCCCCACCAGAAGCCCAGGAGCTGCCGGCCGAAGCCGGTCGCCCCGCGGACGGCCCGCCCCGGGAGCCGCGCCGCGCTCCGCGCCAGCCGGCGCGTACGGCCCCACCACCCCGGGGTCGGCCCGGGGGCCGGCCCGGGGACGGGATCCGGGCGCGGCAGCCGCGCGCCGGTCTGGAAGCGCGCCGCCAGCGTGGGAAGGAGCGTGAGCGCCACCAGGAGCGAGACCAGGAGCGAGAACGCCACCGCCAGCGAGAGGTCGCCGAAGAGCTCGCCGGCGACCCCCTCCACGTAGATGATCGGCCCGAAGACCGAGATGGTGGTGAGCGTGGCGGCGGTGATGGCGCCCTGCACCTCCTCGGCGCCCCGGGCCGCGGCCTCCAGCACCCCCACCCCCTGCTCCCGGTGCCGGAAGATGTTCTCCAGCACCACGATCGAGTTGTCGACCAGCATCCCGACGCCGAGCGCCAGGCCGCCCAGGCTCATGATGTTGAGCGAGACGCCGGCGGCCTCCATGAGGGCGAAGGTGCCCACCACCGAGATCGGGATGGCGAGCGCGATGCCCACCGGGTAGCGGGGGTCCCGGAGGAAGAGGAAGAGGACGAGGAAGGCGAGGATGCCCCCCAGGATCAGCGCCTGCACCACGTTCTCGATCGACTCGGAGATGAAGCCGGCCTGGCTGTACGCCACGTCGACCGACACGGCGGGGTACTCGGCGCGGAGCTGCTCCAGGACGCCCTCGACCTCCTCGGCCACGGACACGGTGTTCGCGCCCGACTCCTTGAAGACGAGCACGCCCACCGCCTCCCGCCCGTCGTAGTGGGCCACCGACTCCCGCTCGGCGAAGCCGTCGACCACGCGGCCCACGTCCCGCACCCGGACCACCCGGAAGCCCTCGTCGTCGTCGGCTCCGGCCTCGCCGCCCCCGTTCCGGGAGCTCCCGCCTCCGCCGCCCCCGGGCACCCGCCGTCCCACGACCACCTCCTCGATCTCGCCCACGCTCTGGAACTCGCCCAGCGTGCGGAGCGGGTAGCGGTAGCGCCCCTGAAGGATCGTGCCGCCCGGCCGGGAGTAGTTCGCCCGGTCCAGCGCGGTGGCGACGTCGTCCGGGGTCACGCCGTAGGCGTCCAGCAGCCCGGGCTCGACCTCGACGTGGATCTCCCGGTCCAGGCCGCCGGTGACCGTGGCCTGCGCCACCCCGTCGAGCTGCTCCAGGCGGCGGCGGAAGACGGACTCCGCCAGCTCCTTCGTCTGCCAGAGGTCGGAGCCCCCGGCCACGCTGAGCCCCATCACCGGCTCGGATTCGGGATCCACCCGGAGGATGCGGGGCCGGGCGGCGGTCTCGGGAAGCGCGTCGCGGAGCCCGTCCAGCCGCTCGCGCACGTTCAGCATGGCGAAGTCCATGTCCGTGCCCCACGCGAAGCGGAGCGTCACCAGGCTGACGCCGTCCCGGGACACCGACGTGATCCGCTCGACACCGGGCACCGCCGCCGCCTGCGCCTCGATCCGCTCGGTGACCAGCCGCTCCACCTCGGACGGCGCCACGTCGGCGTAGGACGTGTAGACCACCAGCCGCGGATAGCTCACCTCCGGGAGGAGGTCGATCGGCAACCGGACGAAGGAGATCGCGCCCAGGAGGACGACGGCCGTGAAGAGCATGGCCACCGCCACCGGCCGCCGGGTGGAGGTGCGGGGGACGGACACCCTCAGTTCCCCGTGGGCCCCGCGGGGGCCACCGGGCCGCCGACCGCCTCCTCGAGGGCGACCAGGGCGTCGACGAAGCCGTGCCGGGCCTCCACCACCTGGCGGCGCGCCCCGGCCTCGGCCTCCACGTCGCCCTGGAGCTCCTGGAAGTCGCGCCCGCCGAGCCGGTACTCCTGGCGGCCCAGCTCCACCGCCTCCTCGGCGATCTCGAGGGAGCGCCGGGCCACCCGGAGCGACTCCCAGGCGTTGCGGAGCTCGATGAGCTGCCCCCGCACCTCGCGCTCCACGGCCAGCTCGGTCTCGCGGAGATCCTCATGGGCGTCGTCGACCCGCACCCTGGCCTCCGCCTCCCGGAGCCGGTTGCCGAAGAAGTCGTCGAAGAAGGGGAAGCGGAGCTGGACGGCGAACCGACTGGTCACGTCGGAGGGATCGTGGTCGAGGTCGAACAGGCCCCTTCCCTCCTGCGCCTGCGAAAGGCGCCCCACGTCGTAGCTCATGGAGAGCTCCGGCCAGCGGGTGTTCCGCGTGCGCCCGAGCGAGAGCTGCGTCCCCTCCAGGGTGGAGCGGGAGCGGCGGAGATCCGGGTTCACGTCCAGCGCGGCGGCCACCAGCCTCTCGGCATCGAGCGCCGAGGGATCGAAGATCGGAAGGGGCTCCTCGGCGGGTCGCACCGGAGGCAGGTCCTCCACCCCCATCCGCGTCCGGAGTCGGAGGAGGGCCTGCTCGTACGCCCGGCGTCGGCGCTGGATCTCGAGCGCCTGCTGCTCGATCTCGAACTCGGCGCGGAGCACGTCGACCCTCGAGGTCTCGGCCAGCTCGAAGAGCCTCCGGGCGGCCTCGTGATCCGTACGCCGCGTCTCGAGGAGGCGCTCCTCGAGCGCGAGGAGCTCGCGCTGCTCGAGCACGTCGAAGAACTCCCGACGCACGTCGGAGTGGAGCGTCCACTCGGCCGCCTCCAGCCCGAGCCGCCGCTCGTCCGACGCCTGCTCGTGCTCGCGGCGGGCGTGCAGCAGGTTCCACCCCTGGACCCGCCACTGGAGCCCGAGCGACTGCGAGGTGCTGGAAAAGAAGGACCAGTCCGACTCGGGGGCCTCGATGGGATTGCCGAAGTTGTCCCGCGCCCGGCGGGTGAGGTTGCCCGTGTAGCCCGTGCTCAGGAGCGTGACGCTGGGCGAAGGCAGGATCTGGTTGGCCCACGCCTCCCTCGACTCGGGGCCGTCGAGGGCGAGCTGGTTCGCGGCTCGCAGGAAGGCGGGGTTGCCCTCCCGGGCCAGACGGAGCGCGTCGTCCAGGGTGAGCTCGAGGGTGTCCGGGGCGGGAGGCTGGGCATCTTCCGGCCCCGCGTCCTGCGCCGGCGCCGGAGTGGGCGCGAGGACCGTGAGAAGGGCGGCGATCAGGGCCACGACGAGCGTCCGCCCTCCCCTCACCGTCCCGGCCTCCCGCCCTCGGCCTGCACGTCGTCCACCAGGCGGACGTGGACGTCGTGCGCCAGGTAGTGGTGGCCGTCCACGAGCACCGTCTCGCCGGGCTCGACGCCCTCGGTGCCCCCCGACTCCAGCACCTCGACGTACTGCTCGTTCATGCGCCCCGTGGTGACGTAGCGCCACTTGGCGCGCCCCCGGCCGTCCTCCCCCTCCTCGTAGACGAAGACCATCGGCCGATCGCGCCCCCCGTCGCCGCGGTCGAGCAGCGCGGATCGGGGCACGAGGGTCCGGTCCGCGAACGCCTCCGCGTCGATCCCGACCTCCGCGTACATCCCCGGCTTGATCCGTCCACCCGGATTCCCGAGCACGACCGTGACCCGTCCGGTCCGGAGCTCGGGGTCGACCACCGGGTTCAGGGTCTCGATGCGGCCCTCGAACGACTCGCCCGGGAAGGCGGCGAAGGTGACCCGCGCGCGCCGGCCCTCCCGGAGGTAGCCGAGTTCGGCCTCCAGGACCTGCACCTGCACCTTGATGGGATCGAGGTCGACGACGCTGAGCAGCTCGGTCCCGGTCGTGACGTGCTGGCCCGGCACCACGTGGAGGTTGGCCACGCGCCCGCCGAAGGGCGCCCGGACGGTCGCGCGCTCGAGATCCAGCTCGGCCCTTCTCAGACGCACCTCGGCCGCGTTCAGGCCGCTCCTGGAGCGCGCCACCTCCTCGCGCCGGGCCCGCACGTCGGGGTCCTCCACCTCGTCGTTGAAGAGGATCCGCCGCTCGTAGTCGGCCCGTGCGTCCTGCAGCTCCGAGCGGGCCTCCGCGACGGTGAGCGCGAGCTCCGTGGTGTCGATCCGGATCACGCCCTGACCGGCGCCCACCGGCTGGTTCTCCCGCACCGCGATCCCCCGGATCACGCCGTCGACCTGCGACTGGAGGATCGTCCTGCGCGACGCCTCCGCGCGTCCCGCCGCGCTCACCCGGATCCAGAGCGTGTCGCGGATCACCGGGCCCCCCTCGACCGGCTGGGGGATCTCCGTGGAGAACTGCTGCTGCGCCGACTCGACCTCGACGGCGGAATCGCCGCCCGCCGCTTCGTCGCCCTCCGCGCCCTCGACGGGGCCGATCCGCCACCAGATCCCCGCGCCGAGGACGCCCACGACCAGGAATACGGTCGTGAGGGCGAGGGTGCGTCTGGAGAAGGTCATGGCGCGTCGGGATGGAGGGGCACCGCGCCCGGCCCGGGACACGGATTCGGACGCATTCGAGCGGCGAACGGTTGCCGACCGGTGAGGAGAGCGTCGAGCGTCCGATCCCGGCGAGGCCTCACCGGCCGGCGGATCTCCCGATCGATTCGATCGGAAGACGTACGAAGTGCAACCTAGCTCCCGAGGTGCGCCCGATCAATACGAGCGTGGGTCCCGTTGCACCCGCCCCCCGGAGGCGCGACGTTCGGGCCCCTCGCACCCTCTACCCCTGCCCGATGCCGCACGCCCTCCGAATCCTCGTCCCGGCCGCGCTCCTCTTCCTGGTCGCGACCGCCTGCGACCCCTCGGGTCCCGGAACGCAGGGGCAGGTCGCCGATTCCCTTCCGCCGGGGCCGGACGAGGGTGCGCTGGTCGATCGGGAGCTCGCGGCGACCGGCGAGCGGATCTACCGACTGAAGGGCTGCCTCGCCTGCCACAAGATCGGCGGAGGCCGTGCGGTGGGGCCCGACCTCGCCGGCATCACCCGCCGGCGCGACTACGAGTGGTTCGCCGCGATCGTGCTCCGCCCGGACTCGATGCTCGCGACCGACACCACGGCGCGGCGGCTGCTCCGCGAGTACACGGTACCGATGCCGGACCAGCGGGTGCGGCCGGAGCAGGTGCGGGCGCTCTGGGAGTACCTCAGGAGCGAAGGGTGAGTCGGCGCAGTCCCGCGACCGTCCTCGCCGCCTTCCCCGGCTCGGCGGGGCCCCTGTGCTCCGCCTACGTCCCGGCCCCCGCCGGCTCCCGCTCCTCCGCCCGCTCCCCCCCGTAGGTGCGCTCCACGTAGCGGACCAGGATCTCCTTGAACTCGTCCACGAGCCCCTCGCCCTTCAGCGTCGTGTAGTGCTCGCCGTCGACGTAGACGGGCGCCTTCGGCTCCTCGAAGGTGCCGGGCAGGGAGATCCCGATGTTGGCGTGCTTCGACTCGCCGGGCCCGTTCACCACGCACCCCATGACGGCGACGTCCATCTCCTCGACGCCCGGGTAGCGCTCCCGCCAGACCGGCATCTGCTCCTGGACGAAGTCCTGGATCCGCTCCGCCATCTCCTGGAAGAAGGTGGAGGTGGTCCGTCCGCAGCCGGGGCACGAGGTGATCTGCGGCTGGAAGCTCCGGATGCCGAGGCTCTGGAGGATCTGCTGGCCGACCCGCACCTCCTCGGCCCGGTCTCCGCCGGGTCGAGGCGTGAGCGAGACACGGATCGTGTCGCCGATGCCCTCGAGGAGGAGGGGGGCGATTCCGGCGGTGGTGGCCACGACGCCCTTGGCGCCCATCCCCGCCTCGGTGAGCCCGAGGTGGAGCGGGTAGTCGCAGCGGGCGGCGAGCTTCCGGTAGACGGCGTGGAGATCGGTGGGGGTGGAGACCTTCGCGCTGATCAGGATGCGGTCGTGGGCCAGGCCCGTCTCCTCGGCGAGGGCCGCCGAGCGCAGCCCGCTCTCGACCATCGCCTCGAAGAGCACCTCCTGCGAGTCGAGCGGCTCGGGGCGGGCGGCGTTCTCCTCCATCATCTCCGTCAGGAGCTGCTGGTCGAGCGAGCCCCAGTTCACCCCGATCCGGACGGGCTTGTCGTGCTCGATCGCGACGCGCACGATGGTCTGGAAGTTCTCGTCCCGCCTCGACGTGCCGACGTTGCCCGGATTGATCCGGTACTTGGCCAGGGCCCGCGCGCACCCTTCGTGGGCCGGAAGCAGGAGGTGCCCGTTGTAGTGGAAGTCGCCGATGATCGGGGTGTCGAAGCCGTCGGCCCGGAGCCGCTCGACGATCTCGGGCACGGCGGCTGCGGCGGCCTCGTTGTTCACGGTGAGCCGGACGAGCTCGCTCCCGGCCGTGGCGAGCTCCTCGACCTGCCGGACGGTTGCCTCGACGTCGGCCGTGTCGGTGTTGGTCATCGACTGGACGACCACGGGGGCCTCGGAGCCCACCGTGACGCCGCCGATGTCGACCTGGACCGTCTTCCTGCGCATTCGCTTCTCCCGCGTCCGGAGCGGACGTTCGGCTCTTCGGAGGTCCGGCTTCATCCCTGCCGGAAAGACGTCCCACCCCCTGAATCTATTGTAGCGTGGCCGACCTCCAAAGATCCGCGGCCCGATCATTGCAAATCTTCTACGCGTCTTCGCATCGCCACCACAATCGGAGGTTTTCCATGAAGAAGGATACCATGGCGCACCGGGCCCTGGCCCTTGCGCTCCTGCTTCCCCTCGCCACCGCGGCATGTGCCGACGAGGGGATCGAAGAGGATCTCGACACGGACTTCGAGGCCACCGAACCGGCAACCGAGCCGATGGGTGAGGAGTTCAGCCTCGAGGAGATGAACGACTCCGGCGTCGAGGGCGAAGGCTGGGCCCGCGTCCAGGGCGACAGCCTGGTCGTTGCGCTCGACCTCGAGGACCAGGCCCGCGCGTCCGAGGACCTCTCGCTCTTCATCCACCGCGGGGACTGCGGAGATGAGGAGGCGCCGATGGTGACGGAGATGCAGCGGGACCGCACGGCCGGAACCACCGGAGCGCCGACCGGGGCCCCTCCGGGACAGGAGCCCACCACGGGTGACGACGCCGCCGCACCGGGCGCCGAGCCGGGTGACGACGCCACTGCACCGGGCACCCCGACCACGCAGGACCGGGCGGGACAGACCGGCATGGCCGGCGCCATGATGACGTACACCGCGCCGCTCTCGGCCCTCGACATGGGTGCGCCCGCCGGCGACACCGATGCGGATGAGGCCGACGGACGGGACGACATGGATGAGGACTTCTCCGTGCGGGCCCATCCTGCGGGCGCAGGCGCGGCCGGAATGGACGCCGAGGACGACGAGGGCCGCGCCCTCTTCTGCGGTGACCTGCCGGACGAGACGCTCAGGGGCGGCACCGGGTTCGATTCGCCCGCCGCACCGACGGGCACGCCCGATGACGCGACGACCGGTGAGGATGCCGACATGCGCTGAACCTCCGGCGATCGGAGCGGGGGGGAGGCCGGAACCTTCGGGGTCCGGCCTCCTCTCATATCCGGCAGCTTCGGAAGCTGCGGGGTCGCCCGGAGGCACGGCGTGCCGGCTCGATATCTGATCAACACGAGGAGAATGCGGTGGCGGACGTCACGATCACGATCGGAGAGAACGGTCCGTTCAAGGTCGAGGGAGACTTCGACCTGGTGGATCACGAGGGGAATCCCGTCTCCACTCGGGTGGGGAAGGCGGTCTACCTCTGTCGCTGCGGCGGCTCGACGAAGAAGCCCTTCTGCGACGGGACCCACTCGAGGATCGGCTTCGTCGGGGCGGAGGCGGCCGTGAAGGCGACGGAGGGAGAAGAGGAGTAGGCGGCCCCGGGTCAGCGGCGGGGCGTCACCCGTTCGTAGCGAAGCACGTGGTGCAGCGCGGTGATCTCCCGGAGGGTGCGCCCGTCGAGGATCTCGAGCTCCGAACGGTCGCCTTCGACCGTCGCCTCGTCGAGCAGGATCGACCGGCCCTCGCGCTGGAAATCTCCCTCACTCCGGACGCTCGCCACGACGATGGTGTCGTTCCTGGAGATCCGGAGCTCGAGCCGGCTGCGGTACGTCCCGTCCGCCTCGAGCTGTAGAGTGAGCCCCCACACCTGGATCCGGAGCGACGGCTCCTCGACGAGCGGAGCGGGGAGCGTGACCCCGTCGATGCTGGTCAGGAGGTAGGTGCCCGGGAGGCTGAACTCCTCCGAATCGAGGAGATCGCACGAGGCCGCCCCGAGGAAGAGGATCGGGAGCAGGAAGAAGTGAACGCGACGCATCGTGTACGCTCCGGTCCGGGGTCCCGGAAGCCGGTCCGACGACCGGCTCCGCCCCCCTGTCACCGTAGTCTATTCGACGGTGGACCCCGTGGGGTTACAGGCGCGCGACCCCGCCCACCGATCGCGGAGCAGATGCAAGGATGAATCCGTCGCGGCCGCCGTCACGGACTCCCGCCTCCGTCCGGGTCGCCCCACCGCTCGAACCAGTTCCGCAGATAGAGCTGCGTGCGCAGGAAGTTCGACGGCCTCGAGCTGGTGCCGTGCCATTCCTCGTTGAAGCGGATCATCGCCGTCGGCACCCTCATCATCTTCAGTGCCTGATAGAATTCCTCCGTCTGCGCGATCGGCGTGCGCAGATCGTTCTCGCCGGTCATGAGCATGGTCGGCGTGGTGACGTTGCCCACGTACATGAGCGGGCTCCGCTCGAGATGCTCGGTGGGGTCGTCCCACGGCATCTCCTCGAAGTTGCGGTACCAGTTGGGACCGTCCGTCGTCCCGACGAAGCTCAGCCAGTTCGTGACCGGGCAGTTCGAGGAGGCCGCGGCGAAGCGATCCGTATGCCCGACGATCCAGGCGGTCAGCACGCCGCCGCCCGAACAGCCGTAGACGAACATCCGGTCCTCGTCGACGTAGCCGCGGGCGAGGACGGCGTCGACGCCCGCCATCAGGTCGTCGTAGTCCCGCCCGGGATACGCGTTGTCGATCTCGTTGCCGAACTCGCTGCCGTAGCCGCTGCTGCCGCGGGGGTTGGTGTAGAGGACGACGTAGCCGTTCGCCGCGTGCTCCTGCCAGCCGAAGTTGAAGCCCACGTTGTACATCGCATGCGGCCCGCCGTGGATGACGAGCATCAGCGGATGGCGCTCCGATGCGTCGAAGCCCGGAGGCGTGATGACCCACCCCTGGATCTCCAGCCCGTCCGTGGACTCGTAGCGGATCTCCTCGACCTCGCCCAGCTCCCGGCCGGCGAGCACGTCGGCGTTGACGGCGGTGAGCTGTTCGATACGGTCGGGTCGGTCCACGTGGAAGGAGACGATGTCGCCGGGCTCGTGGAAGCTCGAGCGAGTGCCGACCGCGACGCCGGAGTCGGCGATGTCGTCCACGGAGAGCATGTGCTCGCCCGTGGTGACCGGCCGTGCGTCGCCGTTCAGGGGTGCGAACCAGAGATTGCGCGTGCCCTCACTGTCGGCGCTGAAGAAGACCCCGCTCCCGTCCGGCGCCCACGTCACCTCCCGAGGCGATCGCTCCAGATTCGTCGCGATCTCGCGCGGGCTCGAGCCGTCGATGCCCATCACGTAGAGCCGGGACTCGTAGTAGGTGTCGTCGGTCCAGTCATGGCCCGTGTAGGCCACCCGCCGCCCGTCGGGTGAGACGACCGGACCCTGGTCGAGGCCGTGCCGCTCGGTGAGCTGCCGGATGCGTCCGCTCTCGACGTCGACGGCGTAGATCTCGGACTCCCGCCACTCGTACTCCGCGTCTTCCACACGCAGCGAGCTGAACAGGATCTCGCTGCCGTCCGGCGTCCACTCCGGCGAGCCATGGTCCCAGTCCCCGTCCGTGAGCTGCCTGGGCGTGCCGCCCTCGGCCGGAACGACGAAGACGTGGTCCCAGCCTTCTTCCAGGAATCCCCTGCGGTCCTGGCTGTAGTCCAGCGACTCGATGATCCTGGGCGACTCCGTCCACTGCGCCCCCTCCGGCCGCCTCGGCAGGTCGATCGACCACGATTCGGTGTCCGGCACCGTCATACGGAACGCGATCCACTCTCCGTCGGGCGACCAGGCGAGGCTCGAGGGGGACTTCTCGACCCTCGTCACCTGCGAGACCGCACCCTCGTCGTCCATCCAGCGCACGAAGATCTGCGTGCGGTCGTTGTCGTCGCGATCGAGGAAGGCGATCCGCTCACCGTCGGGCGACCAGGTCGGTGAGGAGCCGTCCAGCAGCGCGCGGTTGCGCGTGCCGTCGGCGTTCATGATCCAGAGTGTCGACTCGCGCTCGTCCTCCAACCCGTCGATCCACTGCCGACGGTAGAGGATCTCGCGGCCGTCCGGCGAGAGCTCGGCGCTGGACACGCCCTCCCACTCGAGGTAGAGATCGAGCGTGAGCCGGTCGTCGGCGTCGTCCTGCGCCGAGGCAGGCACGCCGAGGACGAGGAGCGGAAGCGCCGTGAGGAGACCGGTCGCGAGCAGGCGGGTGATCGGCTTCATGGGGGGTCCGGAGGAGAGGAGTGGTCTGGACAACCGAATGGTCGTCGACCGGGAGGTCAACCGGAGGGGGTGGGATTCGACCTCATGAGCCGGCCTCGCCGGCGGAGGAGGCTCCGAGGCGCGAAGCGCCGCAGGACCGCCCACAACGGCAGCCGCGACGCGGCTGCGTGGGTTCGAATCTCGACCGGCCGGCCGCCGTCACCGGCCCGGTCCTGCGACCGCCCCGGTCACACGCAGCGGAGGGGGTGGGATTCGAACCCACAAGCCCTTTCGGGCGCCGGTTTTCAAGACCGGTGCAATCGCCGTTCTGCCACCCCTCCGGCCCGAAAGATCGCCGGGAGGGCCGCCGGGCTCAACCGGGCCGGGCTTCGACCGGCGGAGCCTCGCTCCGTCCCTCAGTACCGTGCCGAGCCCTCGGTCCTCTCCAGCGCCCACTCCACGAAGTCCCGGATGTCCTGGTTCGAGGTGGCGAGGTCCTCGGTCCTCAGGTACATCATGTGCCCGCTCCGGTATCCCTCCCACCGCATCCGGTCCTGGAGCGAGCCCCTCGGATCGAGGTTCCAGAGGGTGTACTTCGAAGAGAAGTAGTCGGTGCCGCCGTCGTAGTATCCCGCCTGCACCAGGACGTGGAGGAAGGGGTTCTCCGACATCGCCTGACGGAGGTTCTCGCCGGTGCGGTCGCCGCTCCGGTCCCAGGGGTGGACCGGTCCGAAGAGCCAGTACTGCAGGTCCGTCTCCCAGCCCAGGAGGTCGCGCAGATAGTGGTTGATCGCCGGAGCGAACGCCTGGTTCCAGGCGCTCAGCGCCGGGTCGTAGTCGTACGATTCCCCGGCCACCTCGCGATCGACCCCCCGGTACCGGGCGTCGAGGCGCCCCACGGTGAGCCCCTCGTCGCGGAGGAGCTCCTTCCTGAACTCGCCCACGTGGGGCGCCAGGTTGTGATCGAGCACCCACCCGGGCGTCACGCCCGCCCAGCGCGCCACCTCCTCTGCGATCTCGCGACGCCGCGCCTCCGGCAGCGAGCCACCCCGCGCCAGGGCCGGAAGGTACGTCTCGATCGTGAACGCCTCGACCTCCGGCAGGATCTCCTCGAGATCGCGGTTCTGGAGCGACGGCTCGAGCTGGCCGTGGTACCAGGCGGTCGCCGTGTAGTTGGGCAGCGCGAGCGAGCCGGCCACCGGCCCTTCCCTTCCCACCCCGAGCCCCGTGGGCGAGACGAGGATGACGCCGTTCAGGTACATCCACTGGTCGCCCTGGAGCTCGCGGGCCAGCCCCGACACGCGGGTGGTGCCGTAGCTCTCGCCGATCAGGAACTTGGGCGAGGTCCACCGGTCGTGCCGGCTCACGAAGGTGTCGATCCAGTCGGCGAGGTAGGCGATGTCCTCGTTCACGCCGAAGAACTGGCTCCGATCCGCGTCGCCCACGATGCGCGAGAAGCCGGTGTTGACCGGGTTCACGTAGACGATGTCGGTCACGTCCAGGATCGAGTGCGGGTTCTCCTCCACGCCGAAGGGCTGGACGGGAAAGCCCTCGTCGTCGATCCGGAGCATCCTGGGCCCCGTGTAGCCGACGTGCATCCAGAGCGACGCCGAGCCCGGCCCGCCGTTGAAGGAGATCATGAGGGGCCGGTTCTCGACGCCGTCCACGTCGGTGCGCCGGTAGTAGGTGTAGAAGAGCGAGGCGACCGGCTCTCCGTCCTCGTCCCAGACCGGCTGCATCCCGACCTCGGCCGTGTACCGCACGCGCTGCCCCCGGACGGTGATCTCCTGGCTGCTCACCACGGCCGTGTCGATCGGGAAGTCGCGCTGGGCGACCTCGATCCGGGGATCCGGCCGCTCCTGGGCGGTGGCGGAAGCAGGGGCCGACGACGCGAAGAGGCCGAGGGCCAGAAGGAGCGTCGTCCCGGCGGTCCGGCGGGTGCCGGCGTTCGGATTCCCGGAACGGCGCGAGTCGGTGCGGCGCGTGAAGAAGACGGGGCGGATGATCATGGGGTCACGGATGTCGGGGAGACGGTCCTGGAGATCGCCGGGCGGGGCGGCCCCGAAGACGAGCGGGGGACGGCCGCAGCCGGCCAGAAACCTGCCCCCGGCACCTCGGCGAGACAAGGCGAGCCCCTTCCAGCGCTCGATGCGGCCGATGGGCTCGATGCGGTCGGCACACCCGGTCAGTGCCGGAAGAGCCGCCGCCCCGTCATCACCATCGCGATCCCGTGCTCGTCGGCCGCCGCCACGACCTCCTCGTCCCGCTTCGAGCCTCCGGGCTGCACGATGGCCCGCACCCCGGCCCCGGCCGCGGCGTCCACTCCGTCGCGGAAGGGGAAGAAGGCGTCGGAGGCCAGCGCCGAGCCGGAGAGGTCGAGGCCCGCGTCCTCCGCCTTCATCACGGCGATCCTGGACGCGTCCACCCGGCTCATCTGACCCGCGCCGATGCCGAGCGTGGCGCCGTCCACCGCCAGGAGGATCGCGTTCGACTTGACCGCGAAGACCGCGGCCCAGGCGAAGCGGAGGTCGTCCCACTCCTCCGGGGTGGGTTCCCGGTGGGTGGGCACGCTCCACCCCTCCGGGACCCGTCCGCCCGCGGTGTAGTGCGGCGGGGCGGGCGGGGCCTGGGCCAGCATCCCGCCGTAGACGCTCCGGAGCGCGGGAAGGGGTCCGTAGCTGGACTGCCCGAGGAGGAAGGCGGCGGCGGCGAGGGCGCCCTCCGGCGCCTCCTCCCACCACCACGAGCGGTCCTCCTCGCCCTCCGCGTCCGAGGGATACGGGAGGAGGAGCTCCTCTTCCGGCATCTCCAGCAGCCGCACGTTCTTCTTCCGGGTGAGCACCTCGAGAGCGTCCGCGTCGAACCCGGGCGCCACCAGGCATTCGACGAAGAGCTCGTCCAGCGCCTCGGCGGCGGCCCGGTCCACCTTCCGGTTCACGGCGATCACGGATCCGAAGGAGCTCATCGGATCCGTGCGGAGCGCCTTCCGGTACGCCTGCTCCAGGTCCTCACCGGCCGCGAGCCCGCACGGCGTCGTGTGCTTGATGATCGCGCAGACCGGGCGGCGGGAGAGGGCGAACGGCGAGAGGGAGAGGAGCGCCCCGTCCAGGTCGAGGAGGTTGTTGTAGGAGAGCTCGCGACCGTGTAGCTGCCGGAGCGAGGCGAGACCGGTGCGGAGATTGCCCGCCTCGCTCTCCGGCACGTAGAAGCCCGCCTCCTGGTCCGGGTTCTCTCCGTAGCGGAGGGTGCGGTCGCAGTGGAGCGCCAACGAGAGGCGCCCCGGGATCGAGCGGTCGCCCCCGGCCGCTCCGCCCGTCGCAGTCGTCTTCCCTTCGTGGCCGCCCAGGAACGCAGCCACCGCCCCGTCGTAGGCCGCCGTGTGGCGGAAGACCTTCGCGGCCAGCCGGAGGCGGAGATCGGCTCCGGCTTCCGCGCCCCCGGACTCGCCCGCTCCGGCTCCTCCGGCCCGATCCAGCGCATCCAGGACGCGGCCGTAGTCGGCCGGGTCGACCACCACCCACACGTGGCGGTGATTCTTCGCGGCCGAGCGGATCATCGTGGGGCCACCGATGTCGACCTGCTCCATCGCCTCGTCCACCTCGACGCCTCCCAGAGCGACCGTCTCGCGGAAGGGATACAGGTTCACCGCCACCAGGTCGATGGGGCCGTAGCCGTGCGCCTCGAGGGCGTCGAGGTCGTCGGGACGGCCGCGCCGCGCCAGGATCCCCGCGTGGACCGCCGGATGGAGCGTCTTCACCCGTCCCTCCATCATCTCCGGATGGCCGGTGACCTCCTGCACCTCGGTCACCTCGATCCCCCCGTCGCGCAGCACGCGGGCGGTGCCCCCGGTGGAGAGGATCTCCCAGGCCCGCTCGCGGAGCCCGGTGGCGAGCTCGAGGATGCCGGTCTTGTCGGAGACGGAGAGGAGGGCGCGCGGTGCGGGCATGAGGGGTGGTGGAGCCTGGGGGATGTGCGGGCGGGCCGAGCTCCCGGCGGGGCCGGGACGGCCCGGCGGGGACCCGAGAGTAGAGCGCCCCGCCCCGGGTGCGCCAGCGCCCGGGACTCCGGAGCGCTACCCTCGGGGGAAGGCCCGCCGCACCGCCGCCTGGAGCTCCTCGGGAGCGAGGTCCGGATCCGAGGTGAAGGGGAGCGCCGGCGGTGAGAACGCCGCCGGCTCCCGCCCCTCCGCCACCGCTCGCGCCACGTGTCCGGCCGCCGCCGGGTAGAGCAGGTGCTCCACCCGGAGCACCCGCTCGGCCAGCGTCTCCTCCGTGTCGCTCTCCAGCACCGGCACGGGCCACTGGGCCACGATGGAGCCCCGGTCGTACGCCTCGTCCACCAGGTGGATCGTGGGTCCCGATATCTTCACCCCCGACTCGAGCACGGCCCGATGCACGCGCCGCCCGTACATCCCCTCTCCACCGAATGCGGGAAGGAGCGCCGGGTGGACGTTCAGGATGCGCCCCCGATAGACGTCGACGACGCCGGGAGGGACGAGGCGCAGGTAGCCGGCCAGCAGCACGAGACGGACGTTCCGCTCCCGGAAGAGCTCGAGGGTCTCCCGGGCGACTTCGCCGGGCTCCCGGCCGGGGACGGGCACGACCCGGGCCTCCCGCCCCGCCGCGCGGGCGCGCTCGAGCGCCCCCGCTTCTTCCCGGTCACTGACGACCAGTCCGATGCGGTAGGCGTCCTCCCGGTCCTCGCGGTCGAGGAGCGCCTGGAGGTTGGTGCCCCCCCCCGAGGCCAGCACCGCGGCCGGGAGACGGCTCACGGTCCCGACGACCCGGGGGCCGACCCGTGAGGCCTCACGCCAGCTCGCCCCCGTACTGCGGCACGAGGAACGGATTCGACACCCGCTCCCGCTCGACGGTCGTCTCCGGCCCG
The DNA here is from genome assembly GCA_964409525.1 of uncultured Gemmatimonadaceae bacterium. Lineage (GTDB taxonomy): Bacteria > Gemmatimonadota > Gemmatimonadetes > Longimicrobiales > Gaopeijiaceae > CAYPDV01. The sequence goes on along the minus strand of CAYPDV010000017.1, from coordinate 19,829 downwards.
TGGCCGGTGAGCAGCCGCGTTCCGTCGGGCAGCGTGAGCACCTCCTCCCGGATGGAGCGCATCAGGCGCTGGAAGTCGCCGCCGGGAAGGTCGGTCCGGCCGATCGATCCCTGGAAGACGACGTCGCCCACGAAGGCGGTCACCACTTCGTCCGCGACGAGGATCACGTGACCCGGCGCGTGTCCGGGGGCTTCCCGCACCCTGAGGCGGCACGAGCCGAAGACGATCTCGCCGTCCTGCTCGAGCTCGGCGTCGGGGGGCTCCACGGCGGGCGCGTCCAGCCCGAACATCGCCGCCTGCTCGCCCAGCGCGTCGAAGAGCGGCCGGTCGGACGGGTGGAGGTGGACGGGCGCGTCGGTGACCCGCCGCACGGCCGGGACTCCTTCCACGTGGTCGAGGTGCGCGTGCGTGAGGAGCACGGCGTCCACCTGCAGGTCGTCGTCCCGGATCGCCGCCACGATCCCTCCCGCCGCGGCCCCCGGATCGATCACCACCGCCCGTCCCGTATCGGGACAGACGACCAGGTACCCGTTCTCGGCGAACGGGCCGCCGGCGAAAATGCGGATGTTCATGGTGGGCTCCGCATTCTGCGGGCGGGTGGGTTTCGGTCGGATCGGGAGCGACCGGCACGGTCGAGCCTGAGACGTTTCAGCGTGGATGCAGGAGTAGGAGGGCAAGGCGCGCCGACCGAGGCGTAGCACACGCTACGCCGCAGGGAGGCGCGACCGCCGCCCGACGACCTCCTGCGCCGCGATGGAGCGTCTCAGGCGCATCCGCAGGCTTTCGGTCCCAGCCCCGCGAGCTCCAGCCGCTCCTCCTCCTCGGTCGGCCCCCGCCACCCGTCGCTCAGCTCGAGCATCCTGTGGAGCGAGCGCTCGGCGCCGGTGCGGACCTCCTCGTCGAGCTCGACCGCGTGCTTCTCGTGGTCGAGGCACCACGCCAGCTTCGCCAGCGTGTTCATCTTCATGTTCCCGCAGATCGCGGCGCCGGAGAGGGGGATCAGCGTCTTCTCCGGATACCGGTTCCGCATCCGGTCGACGAGCCCCCGCTCGGTGCCGAAGATGAGGGCGTCGTGCTCCTCGCAGAGGTCGACCATGCCCTGCGTCGAGGTGACGAAGTCGGCCCGGTCGAGGAGGTCCTTCCGCGCCTCGGGGTGGACCACCACCTTCGCGCCCGGATTCTCGGACAGCGCGCGGTCCAGCTCCTCGAGCACCATGTCGTCGTGGACGTAGCAGTAGCCGTCCCAGGCGATGATGTTGTCGCGCCCGGTCCGCTCCTCCACGTACCGCGCCAGGTTCCGGTCGGGGACGAAGATGATGGGCCGCTCGGGCGGGATCGACTCGACCACGCGCACGGCGTTCGACGACGTGCAGCAGATGTCGGAGAGCGCCTTCACCTGCGCCGTCGAGTTCACGTAGGCGACGACGGCCGCGTCCGGGTGCTCGCCCTTCAGGCGCCGGAGCGCCTCGCCCGTGACGAAGTCGGCCATGGGGCAGCCGGCGTTGGGATCCGGCATGAGGACCGTCTTCTCGGGCGAGAGCACCTTCGCCGTCTCGGCCATGAAGTGGACGCCGCAGAAGACGATCACGTCGGCGTCCGTCTCCGCCGCCTCGCGGCTGAGACCGAGGGAGTCACCCAGGAAGTCGCTCACCTCCTGGACCTCGACCCGCTGGTAGCTGTGGCCGAGGATCACGGCGTTGAGCTCCGCCTTCCGGGCGCGGATGCGCGCCTCGAGCTCCTCGACCGGGAGCGCGGCGTAGTCGAGCGTGGTCGAGAGGGGCTCGAGCGTCGCGAGGGTCATCGCTGCCGCTGTCCTATACGGTGAAGGAGCTTCCGCAGCCGCATCCTCCGGCGGCGTTCGGATTCCGGAAGCTGAAGCCCGAGCCCATCATGCTGGAGACGTAGTCGATCTCCACCCCTTCCAGGTACTGGGCGCTGAACGGGTCGACGAAGACCCGCACCCCGTTCATCTGGAAGACCTCGTCGTCCTCCTCGGGGGCGTCCTCGATGTTCAGGCCGTACTGGAAGCCGGAGCAGCCGCCCGGGAGGACGGCGACGCGCAGGCCCGCCTCGGCGGCCCCGTGGTCGTCCATGAACTCCTGCACCTTGCCCAGGGCCGTGGGGGTCAGATTGATCTGCATCCGTACAGACTCCTCGGAGATCTTCGGGAAGGGCGCCCTCCCCTCGTGGGGCGGAGCCCGGTCATCGCCTTCGCTCCTGCGCTCCCTGATACACGCCGCACCGTTCGAGGTTCGGCTCGGACAGGGGTGGGCGTCAACCGCCCGGATCGCTTCGCCCGGCCTCGATCTCGAGGATCAGGCGCGCTGCCGCCGGGAGGTCGGCCACCACCCGCACGTCGTCCGGGGCTCCCGCGGCCTGGTCCGACCCGTAACCCGTCCTCACGAGGATCCCCGTGCCGCCGAGCTCCCGGGCGGGAAGCACGTCCTTCAGCCGGTCGCCCACGTAGTACGACCCCCGGGTCTCCACACCCAGCTCGGCCGCCGCATCCTCGAACATCCCGGTGCCCGGCTTCCGGCACCGGCACAGCCCCGTGAAGTCGGGGTGGTGCGGACAGAAGCGGGTGGCGTCCGGCGCCGCACCCTCCACCGCCAGCATCTCGTCCAGCCTGCCGGCGACCGCCCGGTACGCGTCGAGGTCGTAGAGCCCCCGGGCGATGCCCGACTGGTTGGTGACCAGCACGACCGCGAGACCCGCCGAGCGGAGCGATCGGATCGCCTCCGGCGCGCCCTCGACCAGGTGCACCCCCTCGGGGTCGGCGAGGTACTCGCGCTCGTCGATGACCGTGCCGTCGCGGTCGAGGAAGGCCGCGCGTCCGGTCTTCCGGCGGGTCACGGGACCGGCTCCTCCGAACCGGCCTCGCGGCCCCCCGGAACGTCTGCACGGCCTTGCGGGGCGTCCGCATGGCCCTCCTCGAGCGCCCGCTGGACGCATCCGGCGAGGATCTCCACCTCACCTTCGTCGACTGTCCGGAGGTCGAGGACCACCCACCCGTCCTCCACCCGCGGCACCACCGGCGGCTCGCCCGAGCGGAGCCGGTGGGCGATCTCCTCCGCACCGACCCCGTCCGCACCGGCGGCCTCAGGATCGATGCGGAGGACCGCCGTGGGAAGCTCCACGCCAGGGAAGGTGCCTCCCCCCACGACCGACACCCCCTCCGCCGTCGAGGTGCCGATCCCCCGCGCTTCCAGCTTCTCACGGAGCCCGTCCGCCCGCTCCCGGACCGAGCCCACGGGCTCGCGAATGCTCCGGAGGGTCGGAATGCGGCAGAGCGCCCGCTCCGGATCGAGGTGCAGGCGGAGCGTCGCCTCGAGCGCGGCCAGCGTGCCCTTGTCGACGCGGAGCGCGCGGCAGAGCGGGTGTCGCCGGAGGGCGGCCACCCGCTCCCCGCGGCCCACGATGATCCCCGCCTGGGGTCCGCCCAGGAGCTTGTCGCCGGAGAAGACCACGAGGTCCGCCCCACCCGCCAGGCTCTGGTCCGGGCGCGGCTCGGGCGGAAGTCCGAGGCGCTCGGCGGGGTGCAGGAGGCCGGATCCGAGATCGTGCACCAGAGGCAGATCCGCCGCGCGGCCCACGCCGGCGAGCTCGTCCAGAGGCGCCTCCTCGGTGAACCCGGTGATGCGGAAGTTCGAGCGGTGCACCTTCAGGATCATTCCCGCCTCACCGGATTCGACGGCTTCGCGATAGTCCGACGTCCGGGTCCGGTTCGTCGTTCCCACCTCCCGGAGGCGGGCCCCGGCCGCCGAGAGCACCTCCGGGATCCGGAATCCCCCTCCGATCTCAACCAGCTCTCCGCGCGAGACGACCACCTCCCGCCCCCTCGCCAGCGCCGCCACGGCGAGAACGAGGGCCGCGGCGGCGTTGTTCACGACGAGGGCGTCGTCGCCCCCCGTGAGCGTCCTCAGGTGCTCGACGCAGTGGCGGTAGCGCGAGCCCCGGGCGCCCGAGTCCAGATCGATCTCCAGCGAGGCGTACCCTCCGCCGGCGGCGACGAGTGCCTCGAGAGCCTCGGGCGCGAGGGGGGCCCTGCCGAGATTCGTGTGCAGGACGACCCCTGTCGCGTTGATCACGCGCCGGAGCGACGGCCGCTCCTCCTCGAGGAGGCGCTCACGGGTGCGACGGGCCCATGCACCCGTGTCTCCCGGATCCCCGCCGCGGACGAGGGCGCCACCGGGCGCGAGGCTGGTTCTCGCCTCGTCGAGGACGCCTCGAAGCCCGCGGATCAGCCGTTCGCGGCCGAAGCGCTCGCGGAGCGGGCGGAAGTCCTCGGAGGCGAGCAGCCGGTCCACACCCGGGATCCGGCTCCGCGGATCGGGGCCGCTCACGGATCCCCCTCCGGGCCGCGCTCCCCGGCGCCGCCGTCCTCCGACCGCCCATCCGACTCTTCGGGCGGGACGCCCTGCTGCGGCTCCTCCTGCGGCTCCTCCTCCTGCCGGGCCGGGGCGGGCCGGATCACCGCGCCCTCGCCTCCACCGCCGCCGACGCCCTGGACGTTCCGCACCCGGGAGACCTCCACCCGGTACTCCACCCCCGGCTCCATCTCCCGCTCCAGTACCACGAAGAGGTGCGGGTTCGGGACCTCCGGATCCACGCCGGTGGGCAGCCGTCGACGCGCCTCGGCCGCCGCCTCGGCACGGGCCACGGCCGTATCGGGAGCGGGGCGCAGGGTGTCGGGCACCGGATCTTCGATTCCGACCACGACCGTGTCGGGGACCGGAGCGACCTCCAGCGAATCGAGCCGGCGCACGTAGTCGGCCAGCGAGAGCACGGCCGCCACGGGGACCTCCGGGCCCAACTCGCCCCGGGTCACCCGCACCTGGACGCCCTCTCCCGGGTCGTCCTCCGGCAGCGGATCGTCGAAGAGGAGGTGGATCGCGCGGCCGCTCACGGCTTCCGTCCGCGCCAGCTCGGGCGCGGTCGTGTCTGCCGGGAGGAGCCGGAGCTCGACGACTGCGGTGTCCGCAGGACCGAGCCGCACCGCCCGCGAGTCGGACGGCTCCAGGAACCCGACCTCCCGGTCCCGATCACGGTCGTTCCACGCGCGCAGCCGGTACTCGCCCGCCGGGAGGTAGCGGAGCGCGAAGATCCCGGTGGAGTCGGTGAAAGTGACGTGCGGCGCCCTCTCCCGCTCCGCTTCCGGCTCGGCCTCCGGAGCCCGGGGGGTCGCCTCGACCCGGGCGCCCGCCACGGCCTCGCCCTCGAGACGATCCGTGACGGCGCCGGCCAGCACCCCCTCCTCGAAGGCCGGGCCCGTGGAGAAGACGAACTCGTACGAATCGACCATCCGGTTGCCGAACATGTCCTCGATCACCGGGAGCACGGTGACGCGGTAGACCGTGCCGGGCCGAAAGCCGCCGAGGAGGTCCACCCTGAGCCCCGTGCGGGTGTGCTCGACCCGAGCCTCGCCGGTGGCCGGAGAGACGACCACCGCGTCGCGGAGCGGCCCCTCCACCGGACTCTCGCTGATCCTCTCGGAGAAGCGGATCTCGATGCGGTCGCCCCCCGGCTCCACCACCGCGAAGGTGTCCGGAACGGTGGCGACGATCCGGGGCGGGCGCTCGTCGGGCGGTCCGCCGGGCGGAAAGCTCTGCCGGGCGCACGCCGACAGCATCAGGAGAAGAAGGACGAGGAGGAAGGGGCCCCCGGCACCGGACGCCAGGACGCCCGGAGCGGAGGGAGGACACGCACCCCGGGCGTCCTTCAATCGCCCCCCAGCTCCGCCAGCTTGCGCCGGAGCTTCTCCACCTGGCTCTCCAGGCTTTCGGCCTTCTCCCGCTCCCGGCCCACCACCTCGTCGGGCGCCTTCGTGACGAACTGCTCGTTCGCCAGCTTCCGCTTCGAGCCGGACAGGATCTCCTCGGTGCGGTCGATCTCGCCGCGGAGCCGCTCCCGCTCGTGGTCGAGGTCGATGACCCCCTCCAGCGGGATCTTCAGCTCGGTCCCGTCGGAGAGGACCGCCTGGGCCCCGATCCCCTCGCCCCGGCCGTCGACGCGCACCCCTTCGAGCCGGGCCAGGCGGCGCACCGGCTCCCCCTCGGCCTCGAGGGCGTCGCGGACCGCGGCGGGAAGCGCCGAGAGCTCCACGGGCACCTGGCTCCCCTCGGGAACGCCGTACTCCTTCCGGAGGCTCCGCACCTCGGTCACGAGCTCCCTCAGCGCGTCCATCGCCCCCTCGGCGGCCGGGTCCTCCCGCTCCTCCCACCGTTCCGGCCATCTTGCCACCATCAGGTCCTCGGCCCGCTCTTCGCCCCGGGGCGCGGGCAGCCGGTCCCAGAGCGCCGTGGTCACGAACGGAACGAACGGGTGGAGCATGCGGAGCGTGGCGTCGAGGACCGCGACCAGCGTGCTCCGTGCCGCCTCACGGCTCGCCTCGCCGGCCTCTCCCCGGATGCGCCCCTTGATCCACTCGAGGTACCAGTCGGCGACCTCGCCCCAGAAGAAGTGGTAGAGCGACTCGGCCGCCTCGTGGAGGCGGAAGCGCTCGAGCTCGTCCGTGACCACGCCCGCGGTCCGCGAGAGACGGGAGAGGATCCACCGATCGGAGAGCTCGAGGTCGCCTTCGACCTCCGCGAGCGGACGGACCGGCTCCTCTCCGACGCTCATCAGGGTGAAGCGGCCGGCGTTCCAGAGCTTGTTGCAGAGATTGCGGCCGGGCCCGAACGCGGCCTCGAGATCCTCGTGATCCAGCAGGATGTCCGTGCCGACGGCCGCGCTCGAGAGAAGGGTCCACCGGAGGGCGTCGGCCCCGAAGCGCTCCACCACTTCAAGCGGATCGATCCCGGTGCCGAGCGACTTCGACATCTTCCGATTGTACTTGTCGCGGACGATGCCGTTGAGGTAGACCTCGCCGAAGGGCGCCTCTCCCTGGAACTCGAAGCCGGCCATGATCATCCGGGCCACCCAGAAGAAGATGATGTCGGGGCCGGTGACGAGGGTGTGCGTGGGATAGAAGGCGCGGAGATCGTCGGTCTCCGCGGGCCATCCGAAGACGGAGAAGGGCCAGAGCCACGCGCTGAACCAGGTGTCGAGGACGTCCGGATCCTGGCGGAGCTCCTCGGCGCCGCAGGAGGGGCAGCGGTCGGGGTCTTCGCGGGCGACGACGGTCTCGTCGCACGCGTCGCAGTACCAGACCGGGATGCGGTGGCCCCACCAGAGCTGCCGGGAGATGCACCAGTCGCGGACGTTCTCGAGCCAGTGCTCGTACACCTTCCGCCACCGCTCGGGGGTGAAGCGGACGGTCCCGTCCCTGGAAGCCTGGAGCGCGGGGCGCGCGAGCGGCTCCATGCGGACGAACCACTGGAGGCTGAGCCGCGGCTCCACGACGGTTCCGCAGCGGTAGCAGTGCGGCACCGTGTGCCCGTGCGGATCGGAGCCGGCGAGCAGCCCGTCCTCCTCGAGCGAGTCGAGCACCGCCTTCCTGGCCGCAACACGCTCCAGGCCCCGGAACGCCACGGGGGCGTTCTCGTTCACCACGCCCCGCTCGTCCAGGACGTTCAACACCTCGAGCTCGGCGCGACGGGCGATCTCGAAGTCGTTCGGATCGTGGGCCGGGGTCACCTTCACGATCCCCGTGCCGAACTCGGGATCGACGAACGGGTCGGAGACGACCGGGATCCGACGTCCGGTCAGGGGGAGCTCGACCTCGGCGCCCACGAGCCGGCGGTACCGGTCGTCGTCCGGGTGGACGGCGACGCCGGTGTCGCCGAGCATCGTCTCCGGACGCGTCGTGGAGACGGTGAGGTGCCACCCGCCGTTCGCGGCCCGCTCCACGGCACCGGCCCCCGCGGCGCGGGCGGCCTCGGCGGCCTCGGACCACTCGTCGGGAAGCGGGTAGCGCAGGTGATGGAGCCGTCCCTCGGTCTCGATGCCCTCCGCCTCCTCGTTCGAGAGCGCCGTGAGGCAGCGGGGGCACCAGTTGATGATGTACTCGCCCCGGTAGATCAGGCCGTTCTCGTGGAGCCGTACGAAGACCTCCCGGACCGCCTGGCTCAGCCCCGGATCGAGCGTGAAGCGGGTGCGGTCCCAGTCGCAGCCGCATCCGATCGCCTCGAGCTGCTCCAGGATCGTCCCGCCCGTCTCCCGTACGAAGGTCCAGACCCGCTCCTCGAAGGCCTCACGCCCGAGATCGTCCCGCGTCTTTCCCTCCTCCTGGAGGCGCCGCTCGACGACGTTCTGCGTGGCGATGCCGGCGTGGTCCGTGCCCGGCACCCAGAGGGCGGCCCGTCCCCGCATCCTCCGCCACCGCACGAGGAGGTCCTGGATGGTGTTGTTCAGCGCGTGCCCGACGTGGAGCCGGTCCGTCACGTTCGGGGGCGGAATCACGATGACGTACGGATCCCGCTCGTCCTCGAGCACCGCCTCCGGATCGAGGTGGAAGTATCCCCGTTCCCGCCATCGGCGGTAGAGGGGCTCCTCGATGGCCCGGGGGTCGTAGCGGGGATCCAGCGTCGTGCTCACGGGAAGGGGCGAGGTGGGCGGGAATCTGGAGACCGGCGGAGACGGGGCTCGCTCGTCTCGGAGCGCCCCGGCCCCGGTGGCCGGAACGGCGAAGCGTAGCCAAACGGAGGGCCGCGGAAAACCCCCGCGGCCAGGGGCACATCGGCTGATCGGGGCCGGGCGGGAGGGTGCGACGCGCGTCCCCGCCGGCCGGGCGCCCGGCGTCAGCCCCCTTCGGCCGGGGTGCGCACCGCGCCGGGCATCCACACGCGGTTCACCACGAAATCCACGCCTTCCAGGCCGCGGAGGGTCTCCTGGAGGTCATGGACCGCGTCGGCGTCCTCGGCCGACCCGGTGATCTCCACCACCCCGCGACCGAGCGCGCGAGCGCGGACACGGCCGGCGAGGGGCGAGCCGGAGACGGCCGACTCCACGGCGGCCGGATCGGGAGAATCTCCATCGTACTCTCCGACGTCCTCCGCGGGCGGGGGGGTGAGCAGCCCCACCGCTCGGAACAGGAGCACACCCGCGCCCCGGAACGAGTCGCCGACGCCTCGCCGGATCCGCGGGCGGGAGAGGAGGAGCGTGGAGAGGACTCCGGCGACCGCGCCTCCGAAGAAGGCACCGGCCCGCCCTTCTCGGTCGTCCGTCACGCGCGCGCCGCGGGGAGTCGGTCGCCGCGACCGTAGCGCGTGGGGCGGCCGGCGGTGCGGAAGGGGGCCAGGGGCCCCTCCGAGAGGCGCTCGAACAGGGCCGCGGGAAGGTCGAGGAAGGCCTCGGCCACCCGGGGCGCGAAGTGGGCGCCCGCGTCCGTCCGGACCTCCTCCAGCGCCTGCTCGTGGGTGCGGGCGCCCCGGTAGGCCCGGGAGGTGGTGATGGCGTCGTAGGCGTCGCAGACGGCGAGGATCTGCGCGACCCGCGGAATCCGATCGCCGCTCAGCCCCTCCGGGTATCCCCCGCCGTCCCACCGCTCGTGGTGGTGCCGGGCAGCGGGCGCGAGGAGGGAGAGCGGAGGGATCTTCTCCAGCAGGAGGGCCCCCGCCCTGGGATGTGAACGGATGGAGCGGAACTCCGCGTCGGAAAGCGGATCCACCTTTCCGAGGATCCGCCTCGGCACGGTCACCTTCCCGACGTCGTGGAGGTGTCCTCCCGCCCAGAGGGTCTCGATCGTCCTCTCCGGCAGCCCCATGGTCTCGCCGACGGCGCGGGAGAGGAGGGCGACCCGCCGTGAGTGGCCCGCCGTGTACCGGTCCTTTGCGTCGACCATGGCCGAGAAGAGCCCGAGAAGACGCTCCTGCGAGAAAGTCGGCACCTCGTGGGGGAGGAGGCGGTCGGCCGCCTGCAGCACGAGCTGGCGAAACCGGACACGGTCGTGGGGCGGCACCGGATCCGCTCCGAGATCGAGGAATGCCTCGGCCACCCTCGGATCGAACTCCACTCCGCGCCCCGCGGTCACCACCTCACGGATCCCCTCCTGCTCCATCGGCGGGCGGTGGGGGCGTTGCTCCGCGAGCGCCGCGGCCGTGTCGGCGACCCGCAGGATTCTCGCGAGGAGCGGGATCTCGTCGCCGTCGAGGGCGTCGGGGTACCCCGTTCCGTCCCACCACTCGTGGTGGTGGCGGATGATCGGAGCCAGCTCCTCGAGAAAGGGAATCTGCCCGACGGCCTCCTCGCTCCGCGCCGAGTGGCGCTCTACGGCGGCACGCACCTCCGGCGGCAGCTCAGGGACCGGGTCCTCCCACGCCTCCTCGGCGAGCCCGATCATGCCCACGTCGGCGAGGATCGCGGCGAAGACGAGCCGTGCGCGGTCGTCCCGCTCCAGCCCCAAACCGATCGCGAGGTGGTCGGCCAGGATCGCCGTGCGGGGACCATGGTGGTAGAGGTACCCCTTCGCGGCCCCCATCACCTCGATCAACGCCTCGAGGAGACCGGAGTAGAAGGATCTACCGGATTCGGTGGGACGGGCGTTCAGGATCTCGCTCCCGCGCGGATCTCGTTCCTGCCGGACCGCCGGCGGCGGCCCGGTCCATCGAGCACACAAATGTTCCCCGCTGCGCCCGTCGGCGCAACGATCGTGCGCTGCACCACGTCCGGGAGGGGGTGATCCCGAGCCGCGCATCCCTCTACCCGTCCGAGCTCGTGGAGTCGGATCGCTCCCGGTCCCGACGCTCCCTCATGGCCCGCGCCCGCTCCCGCAGCGTCTCCCGCCGGAGCGTCTCCACCGCGCCCCGCTCGATCTCGTCCCAGTCCCTGAGCAGGCGATCGCTCTCCTCGCGCTGCTGGGGGCTCCCGAGCTCGAAGCCCATCGGCAGCGTGATGTCTCCCAGGTGCACACGTCCCGGGCTCACCCCCCACCGGCGACCCTCTCCGTCCGTGTAGGTCCAGTCGCGGTAGCGGGCGTCCGCGTCGCGGGCCGCCAGCACGGAGTCGTTCCACTCCTCCAGCCGACCCGCCAGCTCGAGAGCCGCCCGCTCGGCGTCCGTGAGCTCGGTGAGCGCGGGATCGAGCGGAGACCAGAGACGACGATCCCCCTGCTGCGGCCGGAGCCTCTCGGCCGCCGTGCGGCGGCGCGAAGCCGGCTCCGTCTCCTCCTCGTCCGGCGCCTCCGCGTCCGGCGGGAGCGGCTCGGCGGGAGCCTCGAAGGGCTCCTCCTCGGGCCTCGGCGCTTCCAGCTCCGGCCCCTCCTCGTCGGGCACGATCCGCAGCGTCATCACCTCCATGCCGGAGGGAGGCTCCGGAGGCACGGACCCGGGATCCGCGTACGGGTCGAGGCTCCGCATCCAGGCGGGATAGAGGAAGAGGAGCGCGACGTGGAGAACCGCGGAGACGCCGAGCGAGATCCACAGGATGCGCCTCGCCGGCGGCCGGGGTCGGCCCCCGTCGGATGGTGCGGCAGCGGGGGGCCGGGAGGGCCCGGCGAAGGAGGGTCCGATCATCGGATGTGCTAACCCGACCGACCCTGTCTGTTCCTGAAACGACCCGGCCCGGCGGGCGCGAAAAGCCCCCTCCGGCCTACTCGCGCAGCAGGCGCCCGAGGCGCTCCGCCGCCTCCCGGAGCCGTTCCTCCGGCACCGTGAGCGCGATCCGGAAGAACCCCTCGCCCCCGCTGCCGAGCGCGCTCCCGGGCATCACCACCACCCCCTCCTCCCGGAGCGCCCGCAGCGCGAATTCGGCCGAGAGTCCCTCCTCCGGAACAGGAATCCAGAGGTACATCGTGGCCCGGGGCACGGACACCGTGAAGCCGGCGGCGCGGAGCGCGTCCACGGCGGCGTCCCGTCGCTCCCGGAAGACGCCCACGTTGCCGGGCACCCACTCGGAATGGCCCTCCAGCGCCGCCACTCCGGCGGCCTGCACCGCCAGGAACACGCCCGTGTCCATGAAGGTCTTCACCCGTCCCAGGCGCTCGACGAGCTCGGCGCTCCCGCACGCCCATCCGAGGCGCCACCCCGTCATGTTGTACGTCTTCGAGAAGGAGTGGAACTCGAGGGAGCGCTCGCGCGCGCCCTCCAGCTCGAGGACGCTGGGCGGGCGGTACCCGTCGAACGCGATCTCGCTGTACGCGTGGTCGTGGACGAGGACGGCGCCCCTGTCGCCGCAGAACCCGATCGCGTTCCGGAAGTATGGGACCGGGGCGGAAGCCGCCGTCGGGTTGTTCGGATAGTTGAGGTAGAGGAGCCGGGTCCGCTCCGCCGTCGGCTCGGGAATGCCCCCGAGCGGGATGAGGAAGTCGTTCTCCGGACGGAGGGGGACGCCGTGCGGCTCGGCGCCTGCGAGCACGACGCCGCCCCGGTAGGCCTGGTAGCCGGGGTCGGGGAGCACGGCGACGTCGCCCGGATCGAGGAGCGCGAGCGGGAGCTTGGCGATCCCCTCCTTGGAGCCCAGGAGGGGGAGGATCTCCTCGTACGGATCGAGCGTGACCCCGAAGCGCGCCTCCATCCAGGCGGCGACGGCCTCCCGGAACTCGGGGAGCCCGAGCTGGAACGGATAGCGCGAGAAGCGGGGCTGGCCCACGGCCCGTCGCAGCGCCTCGACCGCGCCGGGCGGCGGCGGAAGATCGGCGTCCCCCGCACCGAGGTCGATGACGTCCACCCCCTCCGTCTCGAGGCGGCGGCGTATGGCGGGCACCTCGGCCAGGGGATAGCCCGGAAGGGCGTCACACCGCCGGCTCCGCGGCAGGCGGGGAGCGCTCATCGCGCGGCCACCACCGGGTTGACCACCCGGCCCACCCCGGGGATCTCCACCTCGACCTCGTCGCCCGGTCCGAGCGGCCCCACCCCGGCGGGCGTCCCCGTGGCGAGGAGGTCGCCGGGCTCGAGGGTCATCACCGTCGACGCCCACGCCAGGAGGAAGGAGACCGGGAAGAGCATCTCCGAGGCGGATCCACGCTGTCGCTCCTCTCCGTTCACGCGTGTGACGACCTCGAGCGCGGACGGGTCGAGTCCGGCGGCCGCGACCGGTGATCCGACCGGGCAGAACGTGTCGAAGCCCTTGGCGCGCGTCCACTGGCCGTCCCTCTTCTGGAGATCCCGTGCCGTCACGTCGTTCAGGGGCAGCACGGCACCGATCGCACCGGCGGCCTCCTCCTCGGAAGCGTGGCGGAGGCGCCGGCCGACGACCACGCCGATCTCACCCTCGTGGTCGACGCGGCCCGCCCCGGCGGGTAGCACGATCGGCTCGCCGCTCGCGACGAGGGAGGAGGGCGGCTTCAGGAAGAGGAGCGGCTCGGCCGGAGGCTCGTTGCCGAGCTCTGCCGCGTGGCGCCGGTAGTTGCGACCCACGCAGAGGATCTTGGAAGGCGAGAGGCCGTGCGCCACGGATTCGGAGGGGATCGGCGGTCTGGGTGGGAGGCCGCGGAGCGCGGCCGCCTATCCTTCCTCGCGGCGCCGGGTGTGGATCCACGTGCCCACCCCCGCCGCCCCGCCGGCGATCAGGAGGAAGGTCCCGATCACGATCCACCAGAACCCGATGTCCGGGTGTCCGGCCTCCCATCCCCCGGCGGAGCGGAGGTACGCCAGGGCCGCGAGGACGAGGTAGAGGACGCCGATGACGATGCCGATGGCGAGCTTCATGGGGCCGGGCCGGGGGCGGGGGGAACGTCGGAGCCCAATCTAGGAGCGAGCACCGCGGAGACAAGGGACCCGATCTCACCGATCGTGGGAGTCAGCGGCCGCTCGAGTCGCCCTCGTAGAATCGGCTGAGCTCGGCTTCGACGCGCTCCCACGGGCCCCGGACCAGGGGCACGTCCGGAAGCGACTCCAGCAGGACGCGCCCGTACCTCCGCCGGACGATCCGGTCGTCGAGGAGGACGGCGGCGCCCCGGTCCGTCCGGGAGCGGATCAGGCGACCGAAGCCCTGCTTCAGCCGGAGGGCGGCGAGGGGGACCGCATGCCCGTAGAACGGGTTCACCCCGCGGGCCTCGAGCACCTCCTCCCTCGCCTCGATCACGGGCTCGGTCGGCACGTGGAAGGGGATCTTCTGGACCACGATTCCCCGGAGCGGCCGGCCGGGAACGTCGACTCCCTCCCAGAACGAGGCCGTGCCGAGCAGGATGCCGTCGCCCGCGGTGACGAAGTCCCGGAGCAGGCGAGCCCGGTCGTCCTCGCCGTGCACGAAGAGCGGTGAGGCGAGGCCGCCCCCCTCCCGCAGGAGCTCCGCCACCCGCCGGAGCGCGGCGTGCGACGTGAAGAGCACGAAGAGGCCGCCGCCGGTGATGCGGGCGAGGGCGCGCACGGCGCGGGCCGTGGCCACCTGGAAGGCGTCGCCCCCGTCCCGGGGGCCGGGCAGGTCGGTGGGCACGCAGAGGAGCGACTGGCGGGCGAAATCGAAGGGCGAGGGGACGATCTCCTCCAGTGCGGCTCCCTCTTCGTCGCCCGACGGCACCCCCAGCCGCCCGCCCACGAAGTCGAAGGAGCCACCGACCGCGAGGCTCGCGGAGGTGAGGACGGAGCTGTCGAGACGTCCGAAGAGGTGCTCCCGGAGGAGCGGCCCCACCTCGACCGGCGCCGCCGCCAGCACCAGGTTCGTGCCCGCCCGCCCCCGCCGCTCCAGCCAGCGCACGTGCTCCGCCGCGTCCTCTCCCGGATCGAGCACCAGACGCAGCCCGCTCCGGTGCGCCTGCAGGCGCCGCTCGATGCTTCGGAGGTCGAGGATGCGGCCTTCGAGCCGGTCCCGCCACGACTCCTCGCCCTCGAGGCGGCCCCGGAGCTGTCCCACTTCCCGTTCCAGCTCCGCCAGCACCTCGAGGAGGGCGTCCAGGCCCTCGCGCACGGCGACGGCCTCGATCGGCTCCGGATGCCCCTCCCCGCCCAGCCGCACGGGATCCCCCGTGCCCGCAGGGACGATCGGGCCGAGCGCCTCGACGAGCATCCGCACCCGGCTCCGGGCGCGGCGGAGCACCGGCCGGATCCGCTCCTCGATCCGGCCGCGGATCCGGGGCGCGTCGCCCTCCTCGCCGGCGAGGGCGTCGTGGACGGCCGTGAGGAGTCCCTTCCCCTTGCGGTCGAGGCGGGTCAGCAGCCGCTCCATCCCCGTCCGGCTCACCTCGACGCCGAGGTGGGAGGTGGCGGCCTCCTCCGCGTTGTGCGCCTCGTCCAGCACGAGGTGGCGGAAGGGGGGCAGCACGGCCGAGGCCGTCCAGTTCCCGCTCGCCCGCCGAACGGCGAGATCGGTGAAGAGGAGGTGGTGATTCACCACCAGGAGCTCGGCCGACGCGGCGCGGCGCCTCGAGCGCTGGTAGAAGCATTCCTGGAAGTGGGGACACCGGGTGCGAAGACAGATGTCGGAGTCGCTCCGCACCTCCTCCCAGGCGTCCGACGAGGGGAGGAAGGAGAGGTCGGCCAGCGAGCCGTCCTCCGTCTCGTCGATCCACTCCAGGATCGCCTCGAGCTCCCGTCCGCGGCCTTCGCCGAAGAGCGAGGGCGCCGATTCGGCGGCGAGCTTCGCCCGTCGGATCGAGACGTAGTTGCCGCGGCCCTTCACCAGCGCCCAGTCGATCTCGCGGCCGAGGACCTCCTCGACGAGAGGCAGGTCCTTCGAGGCGAGCTGCTCCTGGAGGTTGATGGTCGCGGTGGAGACGACGGTGCGCTCGCCGTTGCCCGCCGCCCAGGAGGCCGCCGGAAGGAGGTAGGCGAGGGACTTCCCCGTCCCGGTGCCGGCCTCCACGACCGCCACGCCGTCCCGGTTGTACGTCTCCGCGACCAGCCGGAGCATCCGGCGCTGACCGTCCCGGTCCTCGTAGCCGGGGTGGTGACGGGCGAGGGAGCCCCCCGGGGCCACCAGCTCCTCGAGCTCGTCCGGGTCGAGCGGGCGCCGCTCGCGCGGCTCCGGGGGCTCCACGACGACATACAGGTCGGTGGCGCCGTTGTCGGTGATGGCCGAGCCGATGCCCTCCTCCCACAGGCGGGCCGCGACCGAGAGATCGGCGCCCGACGGCTCGAGGATCCCGCTCGGATGGTTGTGGAGCATCAGCGAGCCCACAGGCGCGTCCCGCGCCACGGCGAGCACCGCCTCCCGGTTTCCCCGCGCGACGGCGCGGGGCTCCGTCACCGCGCCGTCCTCGCCGACCACGGCCAGGAAGGAGACCTCCCTGCCCCCTGCGCGGGCGATCTCGCGTCGGACCGCCTCGGCCGCCTCGGGGGCGAGTCGGAGGCGCCCGCGCGGCGGTGCCGGGCCGGGCGGGGCCGGGCCGGCCGTCGCCACGTCCTCGGCGGGTCGGAGCGGGACCTGGCGCCCGGAGCTCACAGGTCCGACGCCCCGGGCCACCCCGCCCTCATCGGCCGTCTCCGTCGAGCCGGTGGATCAGCTCGTACGCGCGGTTCCGGGAGATCCCGAGCCGACCCGCGATCTCCCGGGCCGCCTGGCTCGGGCGGAGGCCCTCGTCGAGGAGCGCCCGGCCGAGAGCCTCGCCCGCCGCCTCGTCCACCGCCTCCTTCTCGGCCACGGGCTCGCCCGGGGCCACGACCAGGGTCACCTCGCCCCTCGGCGGTCTCCCGGCGAAGTGCCCGGCCACCTCCCCGATCGTTCCGCGGACGAACTCCTCGTGCACCTTCGTCAGCTCCCGGCCGACCGCGACCCGCCGCGTCCCGCCGCAGAGCTCCCGCAGGTCGTCCAGGAGGGCGCCGAGCCGGTTCGGAGACTCGAAGAGGACCACCGTCTCGCTCGCCGACGCGATCCGCTCCAGCACCTCGTCCCGCTCCCTTCCCTTCCGCGGCGGGAAGCCGAGGAAGAGGAAGCGCTCCCAGGGGATCCCGGAGGCGACGAGGGCGGCGAGCACCGCCGAGGGGCCCGGGATCGGCACGATCCGGTGACCGGCCCCGGCCACGGCCTCGACGAGGCGGGCGCCGGGATCCGAGACGAGGGGCGTGCCCGCGTCCGACACGAGGGCCAGCTCTTCGCCCGACGAGAGCCAGCCCAGGATCCGCTCCGTCCGGGCCGCCTCGTTGTGCTCGTGGAGCGAGACCAGCTCGGACGAAACGCCGATGTGGTCCAGAAGCACGCGGGTCCGGCGCGTGTCCTCCGCCAGGACCCGGTCCACCGATCCCAGCACCTGCTCCGCCCGCCGGGTCAGATCCGAGAGGTTCCCGATGGGCGTGCTCACCAGATAGAGCGTCGCCATGAAGGAAGATGACGGAACCCCCGGCCCGGGGAAACCGTGGCGGGGGCGCATCGATGGGATGATCGAGACCCGACCCACGGTCGCGCCCCCGCTCGTCCGATCCGCCGGGCCGGAGCGGTCGGCCCGCCCAGCGGGAGCGACGAACCGTGTCGCAGATCATCGTCCCACCCGCCGAGCGAGAGCGGGGCCGACGGCCCCGCTCGATGCGAGGACCGCCAGGCCGCCCTCGGTCGATCCACCCGCCCCCCGAGCGGGGGCGCGGCCGAGCCGCGCCCGATGCGAGGACCGCCAGGCCAGCACCCCGCCCGGCGATCCGGATGCGTTCCCGGCGGTCGGCCCGGCCGACGATCCCGTATCTGAGGCGTCGCAGACGGGATGCAGGAGTAGGAAGGCAAGGAGCGGCGACTGAGGCGCGACAGCGCTGCGCGCTGTTACCGGCACGCCGCAGGGAGGCGCTACCGCAGCCTGACGACCTCCTGCGCCCGTATGCGACGCCTCAGATGTGGGACTGGATCTTTTGTTCGAGAACCGGCTTCGGCACGGCGCCCACGACCGTGTCCACGTGCTCGCCCCCCCGGAAGAAGAGGATCGAGGGAATCGAACGCACCCCGAACTTGCTCGCCGTCCGGGGGTTCTCGTCGACGTCGAGCTTCCCCACCTGCACTCCCTGCTCCTCGTACTCGTCCGCGAGCTGCTCGACGATGGGAGCCACCATCCGGCACGGTCCGCACCAGGTGGCCCAGAAGTCGACGATCGTGAGGCCTTCCTTCTTGCCCACCTGCTCGTCGAAGTTGTCGTCCGTGATCGTGATCACCCTGCCGTTCTCGGCCATCCGACTCTCCTGTTAGTTTTATCGGGTGGGCCGTTCGGCCCGCCGCGGCGGAGTCCGCCGCGCCCGCTTCCATCGAACTCGCCCTTCCGCATGTCCGACCTCCACCTCGACCACGTGGCCGTGGCGGTGCCCGACCTCGGAGGGGCATCCCGCCTCTTCGAACTCCTCACCGGCGAAACGTGTTCCGCGCTCGAGGAGATCCCCTCCCAGGGCGTGAACGTCGCCTTCGTCGGCGCCGTGGAGCTCCTGGAGCCCCGGTCCGCCGATACGCCGGTGGGACGCTTCCTCGAGCGCCGCGGTCCCGGTCTCCATCACATCGCCTACCGGGTGGCCGACATCCGCTCCGAAATGGACCGGCTGCAGGCGGCCGGGATCGAGCTCATCGATCCGCGGCCCCGCCCCGGGGCCCGTGGTCACCAGGTCGCGTTCCTGCATCCCAGGGGCACGGGCGGCGTCCTGATCGAGCTCGTCCAGGAGGCCTGAGTCCCGGCTCCGGCGGCTCAGGTCCGGCCGGTCACCCGCTCGAGCCCGATCTCCTGCACCAGCCACCGGCCTTCGTCGGTGCGCACCACCACGAAGGGGACGTCCGAAAAGGTCCGCCCGTCCCGGGTCAGGGTCACGCCGATCCGCGTGGTCGGATGCCGTCGACCGGGCACCGAGGACTCCGAGACGATCCGGTAGTCGTCGTGCTGGATGATCCCGGCGATCGCATCCATCCGGAGCTCCACGTCGGTGCGGGACACGCACCGCTGCGCGACGCCGAGCCAGGAGCCCACCTTCTTGAATGCGCAGCCGAAGCCGCTGCCCGTGTCGTACACCGGCCCCTCGGCGGTTCCGAAGAGGCGCGCCATCGCCTCCAGGTCCCGCCCGTTCGAGGCTTGCAGGAAGCGCTCCACGGAGAGCATCGGGGCGACGGCCGCCATTCCGTCGGCCTGCGACCCGGGTGCCGGACCGGAGGCGCAGCCGGAGAGCGCGAGGGCCATCGCACAGCCGGCTAAAAGAAGGGGTCTTGCCACGGGGAGTCCGGTGTGGGAGGAGCGGAGGAGGGATCGCCGCGGGTCCGTACGACCCCGGATCCCGTCGGTCCGGCGGCAATATAACGACGACACCGTCCCTCCGGCGACCACCCCGGATCCGGTGGAGGTGCCTCCTAGACCGCCGAGGCCGCCTCCTCGCCGACCACCGTGAACTCCAGCTCCTCCTGGTCGGGCACGACGTCGATGCGGACCGTCGAACCCTTCTCCACTCCCTCCTCGAGCACCCGGATCGACAGGGGGTCCTGCACCCTCCGCTGGATCACGCGCTTGAGCGGCCGCGCTCCGAACGCGGGGTCGTAGCCTTCGCGGGCCAGGAGCCGCTTCGCCTCGTCGCTCAGCTCGAGGACGATCCCGAGCTCCGCCGCCAGATCCTCCACGCGCCGCAGCTGGATCTCGACGATCTCCTCGAGCTGCTCCTCCGTGAGCGGACGGAAGAGGATGATGTCGTCGATCCGGTTCAGGAACTCGGGGCGGAACTGGCGGTGGAGCTCCTCCTGCACCGTCTCCTCGACCGTCTCCCATTCCCCGGCCCGCGCCCGCTCCAGGATGAGCTGGCTCCCGATGTTCGACGTCATGATGACGACCACGTTCCGGAAGTCGACGGTGCGCCCCTGCGAGTCGGTGAGTCGGCCGTCGTCGAGGATCTGGAGCAGGATGTTGAAGACGTCGGAGTGGGCCTTCTCGATCTCGTCGAAGAGGATCACCGCGTGCGGCCTCCGGCGGACCGCCTCGGTGAGCTGCCCTCCCTCCTCGTGGCCGACGTAGCCCGGAGGGGCCCCGATCAGGCGGGCCACCGCGTGTCGCTCCATGTACTCCGACATGTCGATGCGGACCATCGCCCGCTCGTCGTCGAAGAGGAACTCCGCCAGGGCTCGGGCCGTCTCCGTCTTCC
>CAYPDV010000016.1:0-42841 GCA_964409525.1 uncultured Gemmatimonadaceae bacterium | reverse complement strand
ACGATGCGGTGACCGCTGGTGCGGTACGCCCCCCGTGGTACCGGCCCCCTTCGGAGCGATCCGGAGGGGGTCGTCGGGGATTAGGCGATGGAGCGGCAGTAGGGAGATGGCCGGATCGTCCTCGGCTCCGAGGAGCCCGAGGGCGAGATCCACCCGGACGACGAGGAATCCGCCGCGATCGCCAGGGCGACCGCACCCGAGCACTCGTCCGCCCTGATCAGACTGGCGTCGACACGCTCCATCCACCACTCTGGCCTCGATGGCGACGAGTTGGACTCAACCAGAGCAGGAGCGAATCATGTCGAACGACCCGCAGGTACCCTCGGGCGCTCTCAACCGTCGCACGGGGCCCGAGACTTTTCGCGCACGCGCCATCACCGTCGCGCTGACGGTGGATGATATCCGCGCGAGTCTCGCGTGGTACAAGGACGTCCTGGCGTTCCACGTGGACGAGACCTACGAAGAGGAAGGCGAGCTCAGGGGCGCGGCGCTCCTGGCCGGGATCGCCCGGATCGTGATCAGCCAGGACGACGGGGCCGAGGGACGGGACCGCCGGAAGGGCGAAGGCTTCTCGATCCATCTCGCGACCGAGGAGGACGTCGACGAGGTCGCCCGGAAGGTCCGGGAGCGGGGCGGCGAGCTCCAGTCCGAGCCCGCGGACATGCCCTGGGGCGTCCGCCTCTTCCGCGTCCGGGATCCCGACGGCTTCACGCTGGCCATCTCGTCAGAAAGCGATCGGACGGAGTGAGCGGCGGCGGGCCGGCCGTCCCCGTCACCGCGTCAGGACCTCCCGCTCGCCGGGAAGCGCCTCCAGCACGAGTTCTCCGACGGCTCCGGAGCGGTCGAGGCGGAAGGTGATCCAGCCCGGCCCGGCCGCCGCACGCCACGCCCGGTCGCGCCACCGGACCCGGAAGGTGTCGTGGTGCCAGTGCTCGAGGGCTCCCTCGAGCGTCCCGTACCGGACCTCGAGCGCGCCGTCGTCCGCCCGCTCGACCCGGACCTCGCCGAGGGTGGGGCTGGTGTAGGAGCCGACGTAGGCGCCCGGGGCGAGGGTGGGGCGGGTGCCCTCCACCCGTCCCCCTTCCTCCAGGCCCGCCGACATCTCCGCGAACAGGGCTTCGACGGCCCGATACGGGGCTTCCCAATCGGTGGGCTCCACGCCGAGCGCCGGGTCCAACACGGCGTAGAGGATCCCGTAGACCCAGACCGGCGCCGGCGTCTGCAGGTTCGTGAGGATCGCCACGCCCAGCTCCTCCTCCGGAACCCACGCGACGAGGGCGCTCATCCCGTCGATCCCGCCCCCGTGGGCCACGAGCGTCCGTCCGTGGAAGTCCGACACGAACCACCCCATCCCGTAGGCCTGCAGCCGGGCGGCCGGGTGGAATGCGGTGGTGACCGGATCGGCGGGGACCACCGTCTGGGGGGTCCGGGTCTCCGCCAGCGTGGCGGCGTCGACGAGCCGGCGGCCCTCCGGCGTCTCGCCGTCCGCCAGGAGGAAGCGGAGCCAGCGGGCCAGGTCCCGCGCGGAGGAGTTGATCGCGCCGGCGGGCGCCACGTCGTCGATGTCGCGGTACGGGACCGGAACCGCGATGCCGTCGTCGAGGACGTGCGGCGTGGCCACGTCGCTCCGGCCGGAGAGGCGGGTGACGCTCGCGTTCGTCCCGTCCATTCCGAGCGGATCGAGGATCCGCTCGGTCAGCAGCGCGGCCCACGGCCGCCCGGCCGCTTCCTCGAGTGCCCGTCCGGCCACGAGGTAGAGGCCGTTCTGGTAGGTGAAC
The DNA here is from genome assembly GCA_964409525.1 of uncultured Gemmatimonadaceae bacterium. Lineage (GTDB taxonomy): Bacteria > Gemmatimonadota > Gemmatimonadetes > Longimicrobiales > Gaopeijiaceae > CAYPDV01. The sequence continues at coordinate 41,063 of CAYPDV010000016.1, read as the reverse complement.
GCCGAGCGGAAGCCCGCCACCGGCTCGAGCCGGCGAAGGCGGCGGATCAAGGTGTCGGCGGACGGGTCGGTGGCCAGCCACATGAGGTTCGCCGGTGGCAGGCCGCTCCGGTGCGCCAGGAGGTCCCGGAGGGTGGCTTCGGCGGTCGGGTAGGGGTCGCTGAGCCCGAAGCCCGGGACCAGGTCCACGACCCGGTCGTCCCACGCGAGGGCCCCCTCGTCGACGAGCATCGCGGCGAGCGTCGCGGTGAACGCCTTCGTGGCCGAGCCGATGGAGAAGAGGGTGCCCGGTCCCACGGGCTCGCCGCCCCCGGCTTCGCGCTCGCCGTAGCCCCGGAGCAGGAGCGTCGAGTCGCCCCGCACCACGGCCAGTGCCACACCCGGAATCCCGATCTCGCTCCGGATCCGCTCCACCACCGCGTCCACGCGCGCCGGGTCCGGGGTCTGCGCCTGGAGGCCTGCGCCGGCGGCCGGCCCGGCGATCCCGAGGGCGCACCCCGCCCACCATGCCGCCGACACGACCCTTCCGATCGTCGCTCTCGTCCGCTCCATCGGTCCTCCTCCTCTCGTGCACTCTTGTGCGAAGGGGGTCGGACCCCCGAAGATGAATATGTATTCACTAAAATAAATGATCGTTCACTTCTGTCAAGGGAGGTCGCACGGTGAGCCCGCGCATGTCTCCGGCGCACGAGGAGGCGCGTCGCGAAGAGATCCTGGAGGCGGCCTACCGGTGCTTCTCGGCCCGGGGCCTCCGGAACACGACGATGAAGGACGTGGCGGACGAGGCCGGGCTGAGCGCCGGCGCGCTATACCGGTACTTCGAGGGCAAGGAGGCCCTCTTCCGCGAGCTGGCGACGCGGGCGGCGGGGCGTCGGGGGGCCGCGCTGGCCGGGCTCGAGGAGGCGAGCGGCCCTGAGGGCCTGGCGTCCGTGGTGGCCGGGATGATGGAATCGCTGGAGGGCCCGGGAGCGGAGCGCTCCGTGCGCCTCGACGTCCGGCTCTGGGCCGAGGCCCTCGACGACCCCGACGTGGCCCGGGCAGTGCGGTCCGCGCTCGCGAGCGTCCGGGAACCGGTGGCCGACCACGTCCGCCTGGAGCGGGAGGCCGGTCGGGTGCCGGACACGCTCGATCCGGAGGCCGTCGGACGCGTCGTCGTCTCCCTCCTGGTCGGTCTCGAGCTCCAGCGCGCCCACGAAGACGGGGGGGAAGGGGACCGAGCCCAGCGGGCGTACCGGGAGGTGGTGCGGGCGCTGCTGACGGGGCTGGGGAGCGGGTGACGGGCCTTGGCTGGCCCCGCCGCCGCACCGGCCGATGGCTCGCCGGCTGGCGATCGGCGTCCGTCCATGAGGCCGGGGCCGGCTCTGCTCATCGGGCCGCGGACGTCTCCAGCGCTCGGACGATGAAGCTGGCGAACGACGCATAGTCGTCGGCGAGCTGGGCCCGCCGCAGCGCGGCGAAGTACTCCGAACGCTGCTCCACACGGATGGTGAGCCACGGGACGCCGCCCCCGAGCAGGGCCGTGTTCATGAGAAGCCGGGCGACCCGCCCGTTGCCGTCCGGGAAGGGATGGATCCAGACGAACCAGAGATGGACCAGGACAGCCCGGAGCAGGCCCTTCGACCTCTCGATCCCGGCGACCTCGTCGAAGAGAAGATCGATCATGGCGGCGACCTTCTCGGGGCCGGGCGGAACGAAGAGCGTATCTCGGATGAAGACCGGATTCCGCCGCCACCCCCTCAGATCCCCGGCCGCCACGATTCCGGCCTCGACCGACGGAGTGAACAGGTCGACGTAGAGATCGAGGGCAAGCTTCCCGGTGAGGCGCACGTCACCACCGGCCTCTTCGATCCGGGCGAGGAGGTCGTCGAATGCGATACCGTAGCCGACGATCGCGAGCTTCGAGCGGACGTCCTCGATCTGCGCCTCCCCGTCCCCGCCGCCGAACAGGGCCGACACGTCGTGCAGATTCAGCCGGTACCCCTCGATGGACGAGGAGTGGTACGCGTCGTACGCCTTCGCCGCCCGGGCTCCGCTCAACAGGTCGTCCAGGTCGTGGGGCGGTGAGGGAGGCCCGAGCTCGTCCAGGACGGCTCCCACCTGCTCACGCGACGTTCGGATCGACACCCGGAGGCGGTCCAGCCACGGTTGACGCGTCGTCTCCGTGCCCGCCACCAGCGGAGGGACGACCAGCTCGCGCCCGATTCCCGTCCGGTCACGGCCGATTCGCACGCTCTGCTCCTCGCTCACGACCGCTCCGAGCAGGTCGGCCAGCCGCTCGTTGCCGACGTCGCGGGCGATGTGCTCCATGCGCTTGAGCACCACGGGCCGCGGCTGGCGACGATACGCGTCCGTGAGCGCCGGCCGCGAGAGGACGAGCGACTTCATCCAGAGCGCGACGTCGCCGAGATTCTCACGCAGGAAGTTGAGCGGAAGCATCAGGAGCACCGTCTCCGGCACGTCGACGGGAACTTCGGCCTCGCCGACCCGGACGACCTGGTGATCCACGACGTCACCTCGCTCCACCCGGATCACGATTCCGGGGGCGATCTCCTCGCGCCAGCGGGTCCCGCCCGTCTGGCGGATCCGGATCTCCGGCCCCGGATCGGTCCTGCCGAGGTACAGCCGGACCGCGGAGTCGCGCTCGAGGACCGCGGGCGCGTACGACCGCGTCAGCGCTTCGACGATGGGCCACGCGAGGGCTCGGATGACGCCGGCCGGCTCGCCGCCCGGTGATCGGACGACGAGCACGCCGCCCGCGATATCGAGGACGAGATCGAGGCGTCGCAGCGTCCGTCGCACGTCGTCGGGAATCTCGGCCGGCACGAATACGGGTGGTCTTTCGTGGGTCGATTCCTCGAGCCACCGGATGGCCTCCTTCCGATCGGACATCCCCAACCCCCCCTGCATGCGTGACTGCGGGCACGATGCATACGCTTTTGCGAGGCTTCCGCATACGGTAGTGCGACAGAGTTGCATACGCAAGTGCGAGCGCACGCGGAAGGCGGGCGCCGCGATTGTCCACGGAGATCCGGTCCCCGTACCATGATCTCATGAGGCGAATCCACCCCATCCCCGCGCTCGTGGCCCTCCTTCTCGCCCTCGCCCCGGCGCCGCCGGTCGGAGCGCAGGAGGCGCCGGAGATTCGTGCCGGTGACGTGGTCGTCCGGGGCGGCCTCCTCTTCGACCCGGCCGCGGGCGAGGTGGGCCCCAACCCGGGGATCCTGGTCCGGAACGGGACCTTCCTCACCGTCGGGCTGGATGCGGACGCGCCGGTCCCGGACGGGGCCACCCTGGTCGAGGTGGCTCCCGGCCACACCGTCCTCCCCGGGCTCTTCGACCTGCATGCCCACTACGCCGTCGACCTCTTCGGCGAGGGACGCGTGGACGAGTACGAGGTGAACCCCGTCGTCTTCCTGGCGAACGGGGTCACCTCCACCTTTCCAGCCGGCGAGGTGGACCCGGAGGGAATGCGCCGGGCCCGGTTCGAGATCGCCTCCGGGCTCCGCCCCGGCCCTCGCATCCACGGCTCGGGACCGTACTTCGGCACCGCACGGCCGGGGTGGGACGCCGACGCGATGACGCCGGACTCGATCCGCACCGAGGTCGACCACTGGGGGGCGCTCGGCGTGGCGGGCTTCAAGGCGAAGGGCATCCGGCCCGAGCAGCTCGCCGCCTTGATCGAGCGGGCGCACCGTCACGGGCTCTCCGTCACCGCGCACCTCGATTCCGGCTTCCGCGGCTCGGTCAATCCGGAGGAGGCGATCCTCCTCGGAATCGACCGGATCGAGCACTTCCTCGGCGGGGCGGCGCTACCCGACACGCTGCCCGCCTACGCCTCGCTCGAGGCCCTGGACCTGGACGATCCCGCCACCCGCGCCCGGATCGACGCGGTCGTCCGCCTCTACCTGCGGCACCGGGTCCACTTCGACGCCACGCTGACGGCGTACGGCTACTTCGCCGACCCGGAGCCGGAGGTCTTCGAGCCGTGGACCGACGAGCGGCGCTTTCTCACGCCGTACGCCCGCGAGGTCACGGCGGAGCGCCTTCCCCGGCGGCCGATCGAGCAGTTCGGGCGGATCTACCGGGTCAAGCAGGGGACCCTGCGGCTCTTCCACGAGGCCGGGGGCGCGGAGCTCCTCACCGTGGGCACCGACCATCCGAGCTGGGGCGAGTACCTCTCGGGCTTCGGCGTCCACCGGGAGCTCCACGCCTGGGTGCGCGCCGGGATTCCTCCGGCGGCGGCGCTCCGTGCGGCGACGCTCAACCCCGCCCATGCCCTCGGCGTATCCGACGCACTCGGATCGATCGAGCCCGGGAAGCTCGCCGATCTCGTCGTGGTCGGCGGCGATCCGCTGGACGACATCACGCGGACCCGGGACGTGCGGCGGGTGATGGTTGCGGGGCGGCTCCACGATCCTGCCCGGCTCCTCCGCTCGGTGGAGGGGCGCCTCGGCCCGGAGAGCGAGGCCGACGCGGAGTGGTGGATGGGATCGGTGCGTTTCGAGCGCTGACCCCCGCCGACGATGTTCGAATGCGGGGTTCACCGGTCCCGGCCGGATCCCCCTCCGGAGGCCTCGCCGGTGCCCGACTCGGAAGAGCTGATCACCGAGCCGAGCTCCCGGAGCCACTCCGTCACGGCTTCCCGCGCCCCGGGAGCGATCTGTGGCCAGTTCCAGGCGCCGCCCTCGTCCAGCCACGCCTCCACCTCGAGCCGGTGATCGGCCCGGGGAAAGGTGTGGACCTCCACCCGTTCGGGCGACGGGAAGAGGCTCCGTAGCTTCTCCGCGTTCTCGATCGCGGGAGTGATCCAGTCGGCTCCTCCGTACAGGAGGAGGACGGGGACCGCGAGCTCCGCGACCACCTCGGCCGGCTGGAAGGCGTGGTTCTCGTGCCACCAGTCGAGGTCTTCCAGGGTTTCGGGCTGGTCCACGTACTGGCCCCACTCCTCGGCCTGCGCCCGCTCGACCGCCGACTCGAGCAGGTCCCATCCCTCGCCCGTGCGGGCCACGTAGAAGTAGAGGCCCATGTAGGCGAGCGCGTCCTGGATCAGGTCCTCGTCCCGGCCGTCGTCCCGCATGCCGTACTCGATCTGCTGCATCTCCTGATCGCGGGGCGTGTCGGCCGCGGCGGAGACGAGCACCAGGAAGGAGAGATCTCCGGCGGTGCTCGCGACCTGCTTCGAGATCCACGCCCCCTGACTGGATCCCTTCAGGCCGACCCGGGCGGGATCCACGCCGGGCCTCGCCCTCAGATGCTCGACGGCCGCGAGTCCGTCCTCGGCCAGTAGCCGGAGGCCCGCTCCGTACTCCCCTCCGGATTCTCCCACGCCCCGCTTGTCGTAGTAGAGGACGACGAAGCCGCGGCGGACGAAGAAGTCGGCCCAGCCGCGGTAGATTCCGGTGTCGCGTCCCTGCCGGCCCGAGCCGTGGACCAGGACCACGGCCGGATGGGGTCCATTCCCCGGAGGGGTCAGCACCGACCCCGCGAGGCTCGTTCCCCCACTCCGGAAGCGGACGTCCTCCCGGGAGAAGGGCGGGGGGTCTGCCCGGTCCAGCCGCAGCGTGAGCGTGTCGTCCGCGAGAGGCTTCCGGGCGTGCACCTCGTCGCCCGTCGGATCGATCGACATCGGGCCGAGCCCGAACGGGAGCTCGACCTCCACTCCGCCTCCGGTGACGATGGCTGGGAGCGGCTCCCATGCCATCAGGAGGCTCGGGATGTCGAGCGTGGCCCGAATCGAGTCCCCGGCCGGCTCGACGTGCAGCCGGATAGCCATCTCGGCGCCCCTGAATTCCAGGGGGCCTTCCCAGTGGCTCCCCGCATGGAGCTCCTGCGCCGGGAGGTGGGGAGCGAGAGCCAGGAGAGGTGCGAGGCAGAGGAGTGTGCGCACGGAGTGGGAGGCCTGGAGAGGTGGGCGGCTCGGGATCATCGTCGGTCAGGCCTGGTGGGACGCCGTCGGCCCCCGATCGGTTGCCTCCCCTCCCGGTCCGCCCGCGCCGTCCAGGGGACGCTACCCGGGTGTGACCCGGAGGACCGCCACGTATTCTTCCGCCCGGATCGAGGAGCCGTCGACCGGATGGGGCTCCAGCCTCACCAGCTCCACCACGTGGCCGCCGTGCGCCCACTCCTTCGGCTCTTCGTCGGTGTGCAGCTCCGCCGGGGTCCAGACGGACTCCCGCAGGGCCAGCCCGAGGTGGACCGTCGCGTCACCGGCCCACACGCAGGTGACGCCCCGTGGGCACCGGCTGTCGTCCAGGACCTCCTCGAAGAGGATCCGGAGGCCCTCCGGCCCGACTTCGGCGATCTCCCCGGGACCCAGGTGAATCGTATCTCCGAGCGTCGCCTGGAGGGTGGGCTCCAGGCTCTCGGGGGAAGCGTCGTGGATCCCTCCGAGCGGATCCGCGCTGCACGCCGCGAGACCGCAGCCGAGAAGCACCGCCAGGACGATCCGTCTCATCGAGACTCCTGCTTCAGTTCGGGAGGTACGCGTCCGGGACCGGCCCCGCCCCGACCTCCTCGTCCCACGCGATCGCCATCACCCACCACCGCCCCTCGTTCCAGACGAGGGTGATGCTGTTCACGCCGCGCTCCAGGATCTCGTCGCCGCCCCAGAAGCGCTTCTGGTAGGTGCTGAAGACCTGGGCGACGTCCCCGTAGCGCTCCACCCGACGGGCGATCTCCTCCTCGGCGAAGCCCGGGTCGTCCGGCCCGCCGACCGTGGTCAGGGAGTCGATCCACTCGATGAACTCCTCGAGGGTGAGGACGTCGAAGCTCCCGTCCCGCTGCTCGGTGGAGGGCACCAGGATCCCTTCGGGGTGGAAGACGGCTCGCCACCGGTCCCAGTCGAAGTCCTCACCGGGCGGCCGCTGGACCGTCTCGTAGAGCGCGGTGACGACGCCGTCCACGGTCTCGGCGTCGGCCGGGCGGGGGGCGGGAGCCTGGCCGAGGGCGCCGGCCGGGAGGAGGAGGAGAACGGACAGGGCGATGAGTCGGCTGGTCATATGGGTATCCTCTTGGATTTCATGGCATCACGATACGCGACAGGTCCTCGCGACGGGAGTGTCGTCTGGACGGGCCCCATCGGACGCTCGACCGCCGAGCCCGCCCACGGGGGTGACGGCTGGAGTCGCCTGGATCCCGGGGAGGCCCTCCGTACGGAGTGAGCGGATCCGGTGTAAGAATCCCGACCGATGAGCGTATGCCCGGAAAAGTGTCTCGACCAAGCGAGCGGAGTGACGTGGCCCGGAAGATCCAGCACACCGTCTCCTCGCTCGCGATCCTCCTGTCCATGGCCGCGCCCGCGGCGCCCGCCCACGCCCAGGCCGTCGCCGGCACGCTGCTCGGCCCCGGCGGCCAGCCGATCGAGAGCGCCCTCGTCTCGCTGGTGGCGGCGGACGGCAACCTGATCCAGCAGCGGCTCACCTCCTCCTCGGGCCATTTCCTGCTCCGGGCGCGGACGCCGGGAGAGTACCGGGTGCGGGCCGAGCGGATCGGCTTCGCCACCACCGAGGGCCCGATCGTGAGCCTCGGAGCGGACGAGACGGTGCCGTACCGGATGGAGACGTCGGAGACGGCGATCCAGCTGGAGGGGATCGAGGTGGAGTCGGAGACCCGCTGCGTCTCCGACCCGCGCGCCGGAGCGCAGGTGGCGGCCCTGTGGGACGAGGCGAGGAAGGCGCTCACGGTGACCCGGGTGGCCGAGGAGTCGTCGCTGCTCCGCTACGACGTGGCCGTCTCGGTGCGGGAACTCCGTGGCGACACGGTCGTCGGGGTCACCCGTACCAGCCGGCAGGTCCTCTCGGAGGTGCCCCTCGCCTCCGAGGAGGCCGACACGCTCTCCGCCCGCGGCTTCGTCTGGTTCGAGGCCGACACCGCCGTCGTCTGGAACGCACCCGACGCGGCGGTCCTCCTCTCCGACGTCTTCCTCGACGACCACTGCTTCCGCCCCCGAGCCGGCGACGGCTTCCGGCCGGGCCAGGTGGGTCTCGCCTTCGAGCCCGTGCGGGGCCGGCGGGTACCGGACATCGCGGGCGTCTTCTGGCTCGACCGGGAGACGGCCGAGCTCCGCGAGATCGAGTTCCGCTGGGTCAACCTTCCGTGGCCGGGCGTCGAGCGGGACGCCACCGGCACGGTCCGGCTCGAGCGCGCCCCGACCGGGGCGTGGTTCGTCCGCAGAGCGAGCTTCCGCATGCCGCAGGTCCTCCGGCCCGAGGACGGCCCGGGCTACAGGGTCGTCGCCTCGCGGGAGAAGGTGTTCGAGGTGGAGGGGATCTCGGCCTTCGGAGACGCCGCCTTCGAGGTGGAGGGGGTGGCGACGATCCGGGGCACGGTGGCGGACCGGCTTCTGGGGGATGCCCTGACGGGAGCCACGGTCTACCTCTCGGGGACCGACCGCGAGACGGTCACCGACCCCGCCGGTCGCTACGCCTTCACCCGGCTTCCGCCCGGCCTCTACTCCGTCGCCTTCGTCCACCCCTGGCTCGACCGGCTCGGCGTCCACACGCCGGCCCTCCGGGTCGAGGTCGGAGCGGGCGCCGAGGCGGTGGTGGACCTCGAGACGCCCGAAGAGGGCGAGCTGCTGGCCCGGCTCTGTCCGGAGCTGCCCGCCGGGGAGACCGGATGGGGCGTCCTTCTCGGGACCGTCGACGGCCGCATCGAAGAGGGGCCGCCGGACGGCGCCGAGGTCGAGGTCGGGTGGAGCGCAGGCGAGCGTGGAGCGGAGGCGCGCGCCGTCACCCTCGACGCCACGACCGGGCCGCACTTCGTCGTGTGCGGGGTGCCCCGGGGCAGGGAGCTGGTGGTCCGGGTGGACGCGGAGCCGGTCCAGACGGTGGAGCTGCCCGAGGAGGGTGCCCGGGCCGTGGAGGTGGAGGTGCCGCTCGGCCCCCCGCGGTGACGGGGCCCTCCCCGCTCCCGGTCCGACGGCTCGTGACGGCGTCGCCCCGCGCCCGACCCTTCTCAACGGAATCGCCCCGACCCGTGTCTGCTCACACGAACGACGTCCAGCCACGGGCCCGGCGCCGGGCCCACGACCTACATCCCCCAGAGACACGGGATCCGATGCGACGATCGACGAGCATGTTCCTCCGCACCTGCACCGCCCTCGCCCTCGCCGCGGTCACCACCGCCTGCGCGACCCTTCAGGGCGAGACGCCTTCCCCGACTCTGAACGGCGACGACGCGGTCCAGGAGCGGGGCGACGGGCCTCCCTCCGCACGAGGGTCCGGGGACGATCCGAAGCCGTACGACGAGGTGATCACCGAGGACGCGATCACCCGCGAGGGCCTCTTCACCACGCACCGCATCGGCGACGACCTCTTCTTCGAGATCCCCGCCTCCGAGCTGGAGCGGGAGATGCTCCTGATCGCCCGGCCGGTGGAGAACTCGGCGGCGAGCGGCTTCTTCGGCGGCGGGCCCCGGCTGATCGTGCAGTGGGAGCGGCAGGGGAACCGTGTGATCCTCAGGGAGAAGTCGTACGACGTGACGGCCGAGCCGGACTCCGCCATCCACCGGCAGGTCGCCGGCATGCGGAAGGGGCCGGTCATCGCCGCATTCGACGTGGCGGCGTACGGTCCCGACAGCGCGGCCGTGGTGGACGTCACCGAGCTCTACACCACCCCGAACGTCCGGATGGGCAGCATCGAAGGCCTCCAGCGCGACCGGAGCTGGATCGAGCAGGCGTGGAGCTTCCCGGAGAACGTGGAGGTCGAGGCCACCCAGACCGGTGAGGCGCGGGGCAACGGCCCCGGCGCCGGCGGCCCGCCGAGCCCCTTCGGCGCCAACCGCGGCCCGCAGGTCAACACGGTCCGGATGCACTGGAGCATGCTGCGCCTTCCCGAGGAGCCGATGATGCCCCGGATCCACGACCGGAGGGTCGGCTTCAACTCGAGCCGCACCGTGGACTACTCGCGGCCGGAGCACCGGGCCGAGGAGCGGCGCTTCATCCACCGCTTCCGCCTCGAGCCGAGCGATTCCGCGGCGTTCGCCCGCGGCGAGCTCGTCGAGCCCGTCGAGCCGATCGTCTACTGGATCGATCCGGCCACCCCCGACTGGCTCAAGCCGTGGGTGGAGATCGGCGTGGACGCCTGGAACGAGGCCTTCGAGGACGCGGGCTTCCGGAACGCGATCGAGGGCCGCGTGGCCCCGACGCCGGAGGAGGACCCCGACTTCTCGCTCTTCGACGCCCGCCACTCGGTCGTCTACTGGCGGCCCTCCCCGGTCGCCAACGCGACCGGCGGGCAGGTGGTCGACCCCCGGAGCGGCGAGATCCTGAAGGGGGAGGTCAACATGTACCACAACGTGATGAACCTCCTGAGGAACTGGTACTTCACGCAGGTCGCGCCCCTGGACGAGCGGGCGCAGGACCTGCCGCTGCCGGACTCCCTGATGGGGCGCCTGGTGGAGTACGTCGTGACGCACGAGATCGGCCACTCGATCGGCTTTCCGCACAACATGAAGGCGAGCGCGATGTACCCGGCCGACTCCATCCGGAGCGAGTCGTTCCTGCGGCGGATGAACGGCCACGTCGCGACCCTGATGGACTACTCGCGCTTCAACTACGTGGCGCAGCCCGAGGACTCGATCCCGCCCGAGCTCCTGGTGCCGCACATCGGCCCCTACGACCGCTTCGCCGTGGGCTGGGGCTACCGGCCGATCCCGGAGGCGACCACGCCCGACGAGGAGCGCCGCACGCTGGACCGGTGGGCGCGGGTGCAGGACACGATCCCGTGGCTCCGCTTCACCACGTCGGACGCGCCCAACGACCCGTTCGCGCTGACCGAGGCGGTCGGCGACGAGGACGCGGTGCGCTCCAACACGCTGGGGCTCCGGAACCTCGAGCGGGTGATGGACATGCTCATCGACGTGGCCGAAGAGCCGGGACAGGACTACGACCTGCTCGAGGAGCTGTACTCGAACGTGGTCGGCCAGTGGGGCCGCTACATGGGTCACGTCGCGGCGGTCATCGGTGGCGCCGAGACGTGGGAGCGCTACGGTACCGGGATCCGGTTCGAGCCGCTCAGCCGCGAGCGACAGCGTGAGGCGACCCTCTTCCTGAACGAGCGCGCCTTCGCCACCCCGGAGATGCTGATCGACCGGGCGGTCCTGCGGCGCATCGAGGCCGGAGGCATGGTGCCCAGGATCCGGGCCGCGCAGAAGGGAGTGCTGGCGACGGTGCTCGCTCCGGGACGCCTCAACCGCATGGTGGAGTACGAGGCGCTGGACGGAGAGGCGGGAGGGGCGTACACGATCGGCGAGCTCGCGAACGACCTGCGCGCCGGCGTCTGGGGCGAGCTGGACGACGGGCGCGTCCGGATCGACGTGCACCGGCGCAACCTGCAGCGCGCCTACCTCGAGGTCGTGGACGAGCGGCTGAATCCGCCCGAGGACGACGGCCCGCCGTCTCCGTTCGCACAGGGCGAGCCCCACTGGAACTCGGACGTGCGGCCGGTGCTCCGGGCGGAGCTGCGGACGCTGGACCGGCAGGCCGCCTCGGCGCTGAACCGGACGGCGGACACCATGACGCGCGCGCACCTCGAGGACGTGCGGGCCGAGATCGAGCGGATCCTGGAGGGGGAGCGGTAGGCCCTTCCCCGCCCGTTCGGAACCGGAAGCCGCCCCGGGCCTACACGTCCGGGGCGGCTTTCCTTTATCCACCGGACACCACATGCCGAATTCCATCGTCACCTTCGAGACCAACCACGGGACCTTCCGCGCCGAGCTCTTCGAGGAGCGGGCGCCGGAGACCACCGCCAACTTCGCGAAGCTCGTCGAGGACGGCTTCTACGGCGGGGTGATCTTCCACCGGGTCATCGAGGGCTTCATGCTCCAGGGGGGCGACCCCACCGGCACCGGCCGCGGCGGTCCCGGCTGGACGATCGAGGACGAGTTCCACCCCGAGCTCCGCCACGACGCGCCCGGCACGCTCTCGATGGCGAACTCGGGGCCGGACACCGGGGGCTCCCAGTTCTTCGTCACCCTCGCCCCCACCCCCTGGCTCGACGACAAGCACGCCGTCTTCGGACGGGTGGTGGAGGGCATGGACGTGGTCCGGGAGATCGGCTCGGTGGAGACGGGCGCCGGCGACCGGCCGGCGGAGGACGTGGTGATGGAGTCGGTGACCGTCGCGGCGGGCGACGCGGGGTGAGAGGCGGGATCCTCCCGTCGCGGAGGGCGCGCCTCCTCGCCGTTCCACTCCTCGTCGGTCCGCTCCGCGTCGGCCCGCTCCTCGCCGGTCCGCTCTTCGTCGGCTCCCTCCTCCTCGGTCCGGTCCTCCTCGCCGGATGCGGTGGAGACGCCACGGCCGTCCCGGCGGCCGAGCGGGCCGACAGCGCCGGGGTGGAGGTGGTGATCAACCAGCCGCTCCCGGAAACCGACGGGCCGGCGTGGCGCATCGAAGAGTCGCCGGATCTGGCCATCGGCGTGATCGAGGGAGAGCCCGAGTATCAGCTCTACGAGGTGAGGGGTGCGCACCGCTTCCCGGACGGCCGGATCGTGGTGGCGAACGGGGGAACCCATCAGCTGCGGTTCTACGGGCCGGACGGAGCGCACCTCGAGGACGTCGGAGGAGAGGGCGACGGGCCCGGTGAGTTCCGCGGGATCCGACGGCTCGACGCGTTCGCGGCAGACTCGCTCGCCGTCTACGACTGGCGGAACCGGACCCTCTCCGTCTTCGACCCGGAGGGGGGCTTCGTCCGGAGCTTCCGGCCGAGCGCCCCCGGCGACGAGGGCGTCCCCACGCCGATGCTGGTGCTGCCGGACGGCCGGCCGCTCCTCCGGGCAGCGAACGTCGTCCGCCCGGGCGAATCGTCCTCCGGGCCCGTCCGCGACCCGATGACGCTGATCTTCGGCACCGCCGCGGGCGAGGCGGGCGATTCCCTCGGCACCTTCGCGGGTCCCGAGGCCCAGATCCTCACGGGGGAGGGGTTCGTGGCCATCCGGGAGCTCCTGTTCGGACGCGACCTCCACGTGGCCGCCGCCGCTGATCGCATCGCCGTCGGAAACGACGACACCTACTCGGTCCGCCTCTACCGGTCCGACGGCACGCTCGAGCGGATCGTTCGCCTGGACGTGCCGAACCGCCCGATCGGCGAGGCCGACTACGCGCGCGTCCGGGAGGAGGTGCTCGCCGGAATCGAGGACGAGGGGGGGAGGAGCCGGACCCGCCGCATGTTCGACGACATGCCGCGGAAGGAGACGCTCCCGGCGTTCGACGCGCTCCGGATCGATCCGGACGGCAACCTCTGGGTGGCACGGGCGCGGATTCCGGGTGAAGAGCAGCCGGAGTGGTTCGTCCACCGTCCCGACGGCCAGCTCGTGGCGCGCGTGCGGACGCCCCCGGACGTCGAGGTCCTCGAGATCGGCCGCGACCACCTCCTGGGCGTGCACACCGACGACCTCGACGTGGAGCGGATCGTCGTCCACGCGCTCGACCGCACCCCAGGACTCTAGCTCCACCCGGTCACCGGGGAGGAACGATGTCGGGGCGGGGATTCAACCGTGAGGTGGTGGCGCTCGGCTCGGCCCGCATGGCCGACGGGGTCGCCAACTCCTTCCTCGTCGTCGTCCTGCCCCTCTACATCGCGAGCGAGGGCATCCGGGGCGAGACCTTCGGACTCCGCGAGGCGGCGGTCACCGGGCTGATCCTCGCCGTCTTCGGCGTCTTCAACGCCTTCCTCCAGCCGTTCGCCGGCCGCCTCTCGGACCGGGTGGGCCGCAGGCGGATCTTCGTCGTCGGCGGGCTCGTCGTCCTCGCCTCCCTCACCTTCCTCTACTCCCGCGCCGAGACGTACGGGGCGCTCTTCGCGCTGCGGGCCGGGCAGGGCCTCTCGGTCGCCTTCATGGTGACGGCGAGCGTGGCGCTGGTGAACGAGGTCAGCACGCTGGCCGATCGAGGCGGCAACATGGGCATCTACAACGCCCTCCGCCTCCTCGGGTTCGGCTCCGGCCCCTTCGCCGCCGGGTTCGTGGTCGAGGGCGGCCCCTACCTCCTCGGCGGATGGGAGATCGACGGCTTCCGGGCGGCCTTCTACCTGGCCACGGGCCTGACGCTGCTCAGCGCGGGGCTCGTCACCCTCCTGGTGCGCGACCCGCCGCGGACCCGCGTCACGCTCGGGAAGATGCGGATCGCCGTGCGGAGCCGGCGCGAGGGCCACCTCCTCGACTCCGTCTTCACGCTCGGGGTCGCCAGCTTCGTCATGGCGCTCTGCATCGCGCTCCTCGCCTCCATCGAGCCCGCCGTGAACCGCAGGCTCGGACAGGACGCCCGCTGGTTCGGCATCCAGTTCGGGGTCTTCATCCTCTCGATCGCGGCCGTCCAGCCCCTGGTGGGCAGCCTGAGCGACCGGTGGGGCCGGAAGGGGTTCGTCGTCTGGGGGCTGGTGGCGCTCGTGCCCACCACCCTGGCGCAGGGTCTCGTGGGAGATCCCTGGTCGATGCTCGGGGCGCGATTCGCCCAGGGCATCAGCGGCGCCATGATCTTCGCCCCCGCGCTCGCCCTGGCGGGTGACACGGCCCCCGAGGGCGAGTCGGGCCTCCAGCTCTCGGTCCTCACCATGGCGTTCGGACTCGGCATCTCGGCCGGACAGCTCACCTCGGGATTCCTCGTGGAGCTCGGCTTCGTGGTGCCCTTCGCGGCGGGCTCGGCGCTCGCCCTGCTCACCTCCTGGATCGTGCACCGCGAGGTGGAGGAGGCGCCGCGCGGCTGACGACCGCCGGCCCTTGCGCCGCATCCGGCCGACCGGCCGATTCAGCTGGACGAGCCGTCTCCCGCCGACCCCCCCCTCGCCATGCACACCCGACTCCTCGCCTGGTGGGACCGGATCCGGAGCAGCTACTGGTTCATCCCGACGGGGATGGCGGTCGGCGCCTCCATCCTCGCCTGGCTCGTGCTCTTCCTCGAGCCCTCCGAGACGCCCGACTTCCTCCGTCGGGTGCCGTGGTTCTACGCGAACCAGCCCGCCGGCGCCCGCTCCCTCCTGTCCACGATCGCCGGCTCGATGATCACGGTGGCCGGCGTGACCTTCACCGTCACGATCGCCGCCGTCTCCTTCACGGCCGGCCAGTTCGGCCCGCGGATCCTCACCAACTTCATGCGGGACCGCGGCAACCAGATCACCCTCGGCACCTTCATCGCGACCTTCCTCTACGGGCTCCTCCTGCTCCGGACGGTGCGGGAGCCGGGCGAGCCGGTGGAGGATCCCGGGGCCGAGGGTCTGGCGGTGGTGGCCGAAGCCTTCGTGCCGCACGTGGGCATCGTGGTCGCGCTCATGCTCGCGGTGCTCAGCGTCGCCGTGCTCATCTACTTCCTCCACCACGTGCCCGAGAGCATCCACATTTCGAACGTGGTCGCCGACATCGGCAAGGAGCTGAACCGGCGCACCGGCGAGATCTTCCCGGGCCGGCTCGGCCGGGCGCCGGGCGAGGACGCGGGCGAGGACACGGAGAGCTTCCTGGACTCCCTCGAGGGCGACCGCGTCGAGGTCCGGGCGGACGGGGAGGGGTACGTCCAGCGGCTCGACGACGACCGGCTGCTCCGCGTGGCCGAGGAGGAGGATCTCAGGGTGCACCTGCGCTACCGTCCCGGCGACTTCGTGGCGCGCGGGCGGGTGTTGATGGTGGCGGGCCCGGCGGAGCGGGTGGACGAGCGGATGGAGCGCCGGCTCCGTTCGACCTTCGTGCTCGGCCGCACCCGGACCCCGTCGCAGGACGTGCTCTTCCTGGCCGAGGAGCTGGTAGAGATCGCGGTCCGCGCCCTCTCGACCGGGGTGAACGACCCCTTCACCACGGTGCTCTGCCTGGACTGGCTGGGCGCCGCCATCACCTCCATGGCCACCGACGAGACGCCCACCTCGCTCCGGGCGGACAGCCAGGGTGCCCCCCGGGTCCTGGCCGAGCCCGAGCGCTTCGAGGACCTGGTCGATCTCACCTTCCGCGACACCCGGCAGTACGTGGCGGGCGATCGGAACGCGTGCCTCCACGCGCTGAAGGTGCTGGCGGAGCTCGCGCTCGACCTGGAGGACGAGGAGAAGCGCGCGTACCTGCTGGATGCCGGCGAGGAGCTGATCTCCGAGGCGCGGCGCCGGCTCGAGCCGGAGTCCCTGGAAGAGATCGAGGGGCGACTCGTCGTCGTGCGCGATCTGCTGTCCGGGAGGTCCGACGACGTCCACCCCGGCGGCATCCGGTGGGTCCGGGGCAGCCGTTGAGCGCTCCGCGGCCTGCGGGCCGCTCCGCCGCCGGGCGGTCGCGCCGAGACGTGCCTGCCGGCGCTGGACGCGCGGCGACCGTTCCCATCCACCAGGTGGACGCCTTCACGTCGCGCCTCTTCGCCGGAAATCCCGCCGCCGTCGTCCTCCTCGAGGGGGCGTGGCCGTCCGACGCGCTCCTCCTGGACGTCGCGCGCGAGAACAACCTTTCGGAGACGGCCTACGTGCTGCTGGGCGGCGGGAGCGACCGCCTTCGTCCGCCGGACGCAGAGGGCTCGGCCCCGACCTTCCCCCTCCGCTGGTTCACCCCCGAGGTCGAGGTCGACCTCTGCGGCCACGCCACTCTCGCGGCCGCGCACGTCCTCCTCGAGCACGGCCACGTCGCGGGAGACGCGCTCTCCTTCGAGTCGGCCAGCGGGCCCCTGCCGGTGCGCCGCGAGGGCGAGCTCCTGGTCATGGACTTCCCGGCGCGACCGCCGGAGCCCGCGGAGGCGAGCGCGGCCCTGACCGAGGCGCTCGGCGCCGAGCCCGCCGAGGTGCACCGATCGAGGGACCTCCTCGCCCTCTTCCGGACGCGCCGCAAGGTGGAGGCGCTCGCGCCCGACATGGCGCGCCTCACCCGGCTGGACGCCTTCGCCGTGATCGCCACCGCCCCGGCCGGACCGGACGACCATGCCGACTTCGTCTCCCGCTTCTTCGCCCCCGGCATCGGCGTCCCGGAAGACCCCGTGACCGGCTCCGCCCACGCCACCCTGGCGCCCTTCTGGGCCGAGCGCCTGGGCCGCCGCGAGCTGCGGGCGCTCCAGCTCTCCCGGCGGGGGGGCGAGCTCCTCTGCCGCGTCCGTGGGGAGCGGGTCGAGATCGGCGGGCGCGCGGTCGAATACCTGGAGGGGAGGATCCGGCTCGGATGAGCGCGAGGGCGGAGCGGGGTGGGGGGGCGCGGGGTGAGCCGGAGGGGGGCTCTCCGGCCCGTTTCTTGATCGTGCCAGTGCCCGCCGGCCGCCGCCGGAGCCCCTGACGACGCGCGGATCCGACCCCGGGAGGAAGCCGATGGACGACTCCGATTCGAGCGCAGCTCCGGCCGAGGCCACCTTCGGCGCCGGATGCTTCTGGAAGCCCGAGGCCGAGTTCGCCCGCCTGGACGGCGTGCTGGCGACCGAGGTGGGGTACGCCGGGGGCGACGCGCCCGAGCCGAGCTACGAGGAGGTGTGCTCCGGCGGGACCGGGCATGCCGAGGTCGTGCGGGTGGAGTACGACCCGGAGCGCGTCTCGTACCGCGACCTCCTCGACACCTTCTTCCGGATCCACGATCCGACGCAGCTCGGCCGCCAGGGACCCGACGTGGGAAGCCAGTACCGCTCCGTGGTCTTCACCCACACCCCGGAGCAGGAGCGGGAGGCGCGCCGCGCGATCGACGAGATGGAGGCGTCCGGCCGCCTCTCCCGGCCGGTGGCCACCGAGGTGCAGCCCGCCGGCCCGTTCTACCGAGCCGAGGAGCACCACCAGCGGTTCCTGGAGAAGCGTGGTCGAGTCCGCGGGTAGCGGGGCGTCCGGACCTCCGCGCCCCGAGCCCCGCAACGGGCGGTTCTCCGGCCCTGCCGCGCGCTGGTCGCGGGACCTCGTGGAGCGGGCCTCCGCGGAGGTCCGGTCCGCTCCGGTCCGCTCCTTCTTCATCCTGACCTACCTCTTCGCCTGGATCCTCTGGGTCCCGCAGGCTGCGATGGACCTCCGCGGCACGGGGTGGCGGATGCCGTTCTGGGAGGCGGGGATCTTCGCGCCGACGCTGGCGGCGCTCGCCCTCGGCTGGGTGCTCGCCCGCTGGGAGGGCGTGATGGCGTGCGTGGGCGGCCTCCTCCGGGTGAAGGCGGAGCCCCGCTGGTACGCGGCCGTCTTCCTCCTTCCCCTCGTCGTGACCCTGGTGATCTTCGCGGTGACCGCGGTCTTCGATCCGGACCTCACCCCCGGCAACCTCTTCCCCTGGAAAACGCTCCCGGCGCTCTTCCTGGGGGTGCTGTTCAGCTGGGGGCTCGGCCAGGAGCCGGGGTGGCGCGGCTACGCCCTTCCCGGGCTGCAGGAGGGACGGAGCGCGTTCTGGGCCTCGATCCTCCTCGGCCTGTTGTGGAGCCTCTGGCACCTGCCCCTCCTCTTCATCGAGGGGGCCGCACCGGCCGGCGTGCCGGTGGCGTGGCTCATGGCGCTCGTGGTACCGTTCTCGGTGATGCTCACCTGGCTCTACAACAGCACCGACGGGAGCCTTGTCCTGGTGGTGCTGATGGTGGCGGGCTTCTGGACCGCTCTCTCCTTCCTCCATCCGGCCCTGGAGACGGGGGTGCACATCGCCATGGCGATCCTGCTCGTGATCCTCTGGATCTGTGCGCTGTACCTCGGCTGGTGGGCGGGTCCGAACCGGCTCAAGCGGGGTGGCGGACGGCGCTACCCGCGCGGTCCCACGCACTTCCTCCACGGATGAGCGCCGCGGAAGAGCCCGCCGGCCGCGGCGGACGGAGCACGGGCCGCTCGATCGCGGCCGTCCTCTTCGGGTTCCTGGTGATGAGCGTCGTCGTGGTGCTCTTCGACGTCGTGGCCGGCGGCGGAAACGGAGAGGCCGCCCCGCCGGACTCCGAGGATCTACGCGTGCGGATCCGGCTCTTCGTCGACGTCGTCGCCGCCACCGCCGGCGGGTACGCCGCGGCGTGGATCGCCCCCGGGCGTCCCATCGTCCACGCCGGCGCGCTCGCAGTGGTGGTCGGGCTCCTCGGCGTCACCTCGGCGCTCGTCTACCTGGGCCAGCAGCCGCTCACGTACTCGATCCTGCTCGTGGTGCTGGTGATCCCGGCCGTGCTTCTCGGGGGGTGGCTCCGGGCGCGCCGGGCGGGAGCCCGCTCCGGCTAGAGGCGCCCCACCACGAGCCCCCTGGAAGCGCCGCCTACCATCCGCGGGCACCCATCGCACCAGCGATGGTCGTGGCGCTCGTAACGCGGCCCGCTGTACTTCTTCAACGGCCTTCCAGGTGGTGGAGCCGGAAGCTCAGCACGTCGGTCGCCTCCTCGATCCGCTTCGAGGTGGGCGTGCCCGCGCCGTGCCCCGCCCTCGTCTCGATCCGGATCAGCACGGGCTCCGGGCAGCCCTGCGCGTGCTGGAGCGCCGCGGCGAACTTGAAGGAGTGGCCGGGCACCACCCGGTCGTCGTGGTCGGCCGTGGTGACCAGGGTCGCCGGGTAGCACGTCCCCTCCTCGACGTTGTGGAGGGGCGAGTAGGCACGCAGGAACTCGAACGCCTCCGGGTCGTCGGCCGTGCCGTAGTCGGAGGCCCACGCCCAACCGATCGTGAAGCGGTGATAGCGGAGCATGTCGAGCACCCCGACCGCCGGATGGGCCACCGCGAAGAGATCCGGACGCTGCGTCATCGCCGCGCCCACCAGGAGGCCCCCGTTGGAGCCCCCTCCGATCGCGAGCCGTTCCGGGCTCGTGTAGCCCTCCTCGATCAGGTGCTCCGCGGCGGCGATGAAGTCGTCGAAGACGTTCTGCTTGTTCTCCAGCGTCCCGGACCGGTGCCACTCCTCGCCGTACTCGCCGCCCCCCCTCAGGTTGGGCACCGCGTAGACGCCCCCCATCTCGATCCAGACCAGGTTCGATACCGAGAAGGAGGGGGTCAGCGAGACGTTGAAGCCGCCGTAGCCGTAGAGGTACGTCGGATTCGAGCCGTCCAGCTCCAGACCGCGGCGGTGCGTCACGAACATCGGCACCCGGGTGCCGTCGGCGGACTCGTAGAAGACCTGCCGGGTCGTATACCGGCTCGGATCGAAATCCACATCGGGAGCGCGGAAGACCTCGTGCTCCCCGCTGTCGAGGTCGTAGCGGAGCACCGTCTGCGGGTGGAGGAAGGAGGTGAAGGCGTAGAACATCTCGCCGTCGTCCTCGCGGCCGCTGATCGAGGTCACCGACCCCATCTGCCCCAGGGAGATCTCCCGCTCGAAGTCCCCCCCGAAATCGTAGACGCGCATCCGCGTGCGGGCGTCCTCCAGGTAGCGGGTCACCAGGCGGCCGCCGACGAGCGAGGCGGACTCGAGCTTCTCGTCCCTCTCCGGCACGACCGTGCGCCAGTAGGCCCGGTCCGGCCGGCGGAGATCCACCGCGAGGATCCGCCCCATCGGGGCGTCCAGGTCCGAGCGCACGAAGAGGATGGGCCCGTCGTTGCCGATCACCCGGTAGGAGGCGTCGAAGTCGTCGAGCAGGCGCACCACCTCGCCGTCCACGTCGGGCGATGCGGGATCCCCCAGATCCACGTAGTGCAGGCGGTTCTTCGGTTCCGTCCCCTCGGAGACGTCGATCAGGAGGTAGCGTCCGTCCTCGCTCACCCGGCCCCGGAGGCCCCACTCCGGCCGATCGGGGCGCTCGTAGACGAGGAGGTCCTCCGACTGGGGAGTGCCGATACGGTGGTAGTGGAGCGTCTGGTTCCGGTTCTCGCCGGTGAGCTCGGCTCCCTCCTCCGGCGCCGGGTAGCGGGAGTAGAAGAAGCCCTCGCCGTCGGCCGTGAAGGCGATCCCGCTGAACTTCACCCACCGGATCCGGTCGTCGAGGTCCTCGCCGGTGCGGAGGTCGAGCACGCGGATCTCACGCCAGTCGGAGCCCCCCTCGGAGATCGCGTAGGCGAGGTGCCGTCCGTCGTCGGCCACGTCGAGGCCCGCCAGCGACACCGTCCCGTCCTCGGAGAAGGTGTTCGGATCCAGCACCAGGCGCGGCTCGGCCCCGAGCGAGTCGAGGGCGTAGAGGACCGCCTGGTCCTGGAGGCCGTCGTTGTGGAAGTAGAAGTAGCGCCCGCCCTCCCGGAAGGGGACGCCGAAGCGCTCGTAGTCCCAGAGCTCGGTGAGCCGATCCCGGATGCCCTCGCGTCCGGACAGCGACTCCAGGTGCGCGGAGGTCACCTCGTTCTGCGCCCGGATCCACGCCGCCGCCGCCTCGGAGCCGGTGTCCTCCAGCCAGCGGTACGGGTCGGCGACCCGGGTCCCGTGGTACTCGTCCACGACGTCCGACCGGTGCGTCTCGGGGTAGTCGACCGACTGGGCCGCGAGCGCCGGCGGAAGAAGGCTCCCGAGCGCGACGAGGAGCGCCGGGAGGAGGAGCGCCGGGAGGAGTACGGTGTTCGAACGCTGGTTCATCGCAGCGGCGTCGGGTGCGGGGGGACGGCGGGCGGGCTTCTGCCGGGGCCCGGCCGGGCTCCGGGCGGGAGGTACGGCGGGAGGTGCGGCGGGAGGAGTATAACCGGGAGGCGTCGGGGCGGTCGAGGCGCCCCCCGGCGTTTCGACGAGGCGCTCAGGACCGGTCCGGCCACGGTCCGGTGACCGCCAGCGTCAGCCCTTCGGCCTGCAGGTTCAGGAAGAGCGTGCTCCCGTCGGGGCTGAACACCGAGCCCGCGAGCTCGCCCGTGCTCCCCGCGTTCCTCGCGAAGCGGTAGCTCTCGCTCGCGGGCGTGACGCCCACCAGGTGGTCGGCGCCCGGGCCGTCCTCGCACACGAAGAGGTCTCCCCAGGGCGCCACCGTGAGGTTGTCGCCGTGACGGAGGAGGGAGCCCCGCGACGCCTCCATGAACAGCTCGAGGACTCCCGGCGCCTCGCCCTCGCGGGGGGTGCCCTCGTGGGGGCCCGGCCGGTAGCGCCAGATCTGGCCCCTCCGCGCCGGCCCCCCGCTGGTGCACGCGATCCAGACGGAGTCGCCGCCCCACCACATGCCCTCGGCCCGCGCGAACTGGGCCGCTCCCGCCTCGAAGCCCCGGATGCGGAGATCGTCCTCGGGGCTCGCGGGGTCGGAGAGGTCCACCCAGTCGGCGCGGAGGGTGGACCCTTCGGGAATGCGCACCCGGTCCCGGTTCTGCGTCGGTAGCGAGTCGCGCCCCCCGGCCTTCAGCGCCTGCAACCGCCCCCCGGCCGCGAGCTCGCCCGGCCGGTCCGGCACGTACCGGTAGAGGAGGCCGTCGTCGAGGTCCTCGGACTGGTAGACGATCCCGCTCCGCGGGTCGACCGCCACCGCTTCCCGATAGAAGCGGCCCATCTCGGCCAGCGGCTCGGGCCGGACCGGGCCGGGCCCGCGCTCGGCGGGCACCTCGAAGGCCCAGCCGTGGTCCCGCGCGTACCGGCGGTCGGCCGGCTGCACGGACTCCTCGCAGGTGATCCAGCTTCCCCAGGGCGTGGGGCCGCCCGCACAGTTGCGCAGCGTGCCGGCGAGCGCGAGCCACTGCTCCACCACCCCATGCTCGGGGTCCCACAGCACGCCCGTGCACCCGCCCAGAGCGGGGCCGTCGTCCCGGCCCGGATCGAAGAGGAGGCTCCGGTCGAGCCCGAGCAGCCGCTCGTGGGCGACCCCGAAGGCTCCGTCGGACGGCTCCGCGCCCCCGCTCACCTCGTGATTGCGGATCAGGATCGTGCGGCCGTCCGGCGCGGGGAAGGCCGCCTGCCCGTCGTGCATGGCGGGGACCAGGAATCCGTCGTCCATCTCCTCGCCGGCCGGAGAGAGCACACGGTACGAGAAGCCCTCGGGCAGATCGAGGACGCCGTCCGGGTCCGATCGGATCGGGCCGGGCCGGTCGGGCCGACCCTCCGGAGCCGGCTCCGGCTCGGTGCAGCGGAGGCCGGCGAACCCGATCGAGACGGCGCCGGCGAGCTTCAGGAAGTGACGGCGGGAGAGTGTCATCGCGCGGGGCGGGGCGGGAGTCCGGGGCTCCGGAAAGGTAAGCCGCCGCGTGCGGACCCCTCTACCCCGCGGTGCCCGCGGGTTACCTTGGCGGCCCATGGATACTCCGCCCGCCACCGAACGCACGACCGCTTCCGCCCTCCCCCCTCTCCTGGCGGCCCCCCTCCTGGCGGCCCTCGTCCTCGCCGCCGGCTGCGGCGACGAGCCGGAGCCGTCCGGCGAGGTGCCCGACCCCGCCGCCCGCGTGGAGCGCCCCGCGTTCGACGCCGGAAGCGCCCACGAGCTGCTTCGCCGGCAGGTGGAGTTCGGCCCGAGGGTGCCCGGCACCGAGGGGCACCGGGCGCAGCTCGAATGGATGGTGGAGCATCTCGAGGACCGGGCGGACACGGTGGTGGTGGACTCCTTCCGCCACCGGGCCGCCGACGGCCGGGAGCTTCCCCTGCGCAACGTGTGGGCCCGTTTCGAGGGCGCCGAGCCCGGCCGCCGGGTCCTGCTCCTGGCCCACTGGGACACCCGGCCCCGCTCGGAGAACGCCCCCGACCCGGACGACCGGGACGAGCCCGTGCCGGGGGCCAACGACGGGGCGAGCGGCACGGCCGTCCTGCTCGAGCTGGCGGACGTCTTCGCCGCCCGGCGTCCTCCGGTCACCGTGGACCTGCTCCTGGTCGACGGAGAGGACTACGGGCCCGGCTCGGACGACATGTACCTGGGCGCCCGCCGCTACGCCGAGCGGGTGCACGATCCGGAGGGGCCGTACCCGGACGGGCGGCCCACCTACGCGGTCCTGGTGGACATGGTCGCCGACGCCGACCCCCGCTTCCCGGTGGAGGGGTACTCCGCCGAGCGCGCCCCGCAGGTGGTGCAGCGCGTCTGGGACGTCGCGCATTCGCTGGGCTACGGGCGCCTCTTTCCCCTGCGGGTCGGGCAGGCGGTCACCGACGACCACATCCCGCTGCTCGACGCCGGGATCCCCGCGATCGACATCATCGACTTCGAGTACGGGCCGGGGAACCGATTCTGGCACACGCCCGAGGACGTGCCGGAGAACACCTCGCCCCGGGGGCTCGAGGCCGTGGGCGAGACGCTGGCGGAGCTGATCTACCGCGGCGGCTGAGCCGCCTCCGCCGGAAACCCGCCCGCCGGGCCCGGGTAGGCTTCCGGGCCGGCCCGATCGCGCCGATCGGCGCCGGAGCGACCGTCCTTCCCCCCCGTCGATCCCCCGGGAGAAGCCCGTGAGCCGAACCACCGCCCCGTCCTCCGGCCGGACAAGCGAACATCTCGACGAGGCGCTCCGCTACAGCGCCGAGAACTACGCGCCCCTCCCGGTCGTGATCGAGCGGGGCGAAGGCGTGTGGGTGTGGGACGTGGACGGGCGGAAGTACCTCGACATGCTCGCCGCCTACTCCGCCCTGAACCAGGGCCACCGCCACCCCCGGATCCTGGACGCGGCGAGGGAACAGATGGAGCGGCTCACCCTCACCTCCCGCGCCTTCCACAACGACCGCATGGGCCCCTTCCTCAGGGAGCTGTGCGAGGCGACCGGCTACGAGAAGGCGCTCCCGATGAACACCGGCGCCGAGGCGGTCGAGACGGCGATCAAGCTGGTGCGGAAGTGGGGCTACCGGATGAAGGGCGTGCCCGACGGCCGCGCCGAGATCGTCGTCTGCCGGGGCAACTTCCACGGGCGCACCACGACCATCGTCGGCTTCAGCTCGGAGCGGCAGTACCGCGACGGCTTCGGCCCCTTCACGCCGGGATTCCGGGAGATCCCGTACGGAGACGCCGACGCGCTGGAGGAGGCGATCACCGAGCGCACGGTCGGCTTCCTCGTGGAGCCGATCCAGGGCGAGGGTGGGGTGCGGCTGCCCCCGGACGGGTACCTGGCGCGCTGCGCGGAGATCTGCCGCGAGCGGCGGGTGGCGCTGGTGGCCGACGAGATCCAGACCGGCCTCGGACGCACCGGGCGGCTCCTCGCCTCGGAGTGGGAGGACGTGCGCCCCGACGTGCTCGTGCTCGGAAAGGCGCTGGGGGGCGGCGTCTATCCCGTGTCCGCCGCTCTCGCCGACGCCGGGCTCATGGACATCTTCCGGCCCGGGGACCACGGCTCGACCTTCGGCGGAAACCCGCTGGGCGCGGCGGTCGGCCTCGCCTCGCTACGGGTCATCCTGGACGAGGACCTCGCAGGACGCGCCGACGAGCTCGGCGGCTGGTTCATGGACCGCCTGCGCGAGATCGACTCGCCGCACGTCGAGGAGGTGCGGGGGCGCGGCCTCATGATCGGGGTGGTGACCCGCGAGGAGTCGGGAGGAGCGCGGCGCTTCTGCGAGGCGCTCCAGGACCGGGGGATCCTCGCGAAGGAGACGCATCACCGGGTCATCCGCTTCGCGCCCCCCCTGGTGATCGACCGCGAGACGCTGGAAGGGGCGCTGGAGCCGATCGAGGAGGTGCTGAGGGGGCCCTGAGCCTCCTCACCACTCGATCTCGCCCTCCTTGCTGGTGTCGACCTGCTCGGCGTCTCCGCCCTTCAGGAGCACGTTCTCGACCTGCTCGTAGAGGAACTCCCTCGCCTTCCGGTCGCGGGGGTCGAGGCCGTAGTGGTTGATCAGCAGGGTCTGGTGCTCGAGCCAGTCCTTCCAGCAGTTCCGGCAGATGCTGGCGACCACGCGCTCGCCGATCTCGGTCCGGAAGGGCGGACGCTCCAGGGCGGGGGCGTCCTGCTCGCAGCGGATACAGTGGATCGTCTCCACGACGGCTCTCGTTCGGGAGGGTGGGGAAGGGGGGCGGCCGCAGCCGGGAGTCCGGCGGCGCCGTGCCCCGTGACCTACCCGCGGGCACCCGGACGGGTCCGGAGCGGCGCCGGGATCCGGCCTCCGAGCGGCTGCCGCCCAAGCATCGTGCCAGGGCCGCCGTACGCTGGACCCCCACGGGACATTCCACTATTTTTCCCGTCTGGAGCGCTCCTCGCCGGAGGGCTCCCCCCACCCGGCGGTCCGGAAGGGCCGGCGGGCCGGGGCCAGGCGGATCCTGAAGGGAGGCATGGTGGCGATCCTCACGAAGAAGCAGCGCGAGCACCTGGAGAAGAGGCTGCTGGACGAGCGGGCGCGTGCGCTCCGCTCCCTCGGGCTCTTCGACCAGATGGCGAAGGCGGACCGCGAGTCGGGTGATTCCGACCTCTCCGTCTACACGGATCACATGGCGGACCAGGGCACGGAGGCCATGGAGCGGGAGAAGGCCGCTCTCTTCGCGACGAAGGAGGGCCGCTACCTCTACCGGCTCGAAGAGGCGCTGCGCCGGCTCTTCGACGACCCCGACACCTTCGGAGCCTGCCACACCTGTGGCGCCGAGGTCGGGTTCGAGCGGCTGGACGCCCTGCCCCACGCGCGCTACTGCATCGAGTGCAAGCGCAAGGAGGAGGAGGAGGCCGCCTGACGGGCGGGCGACGGGCGGGCGCCGCGCCGGATCAGCGGGCGGCGCGCGGAGCTGGCGGGGTCTCGACCCCGCACATACAGCGAGGGCCCGGCTCCCGTCGTGGAAGCCGGGCCCTCGCTCGTTCCCGGAGCGCGGGTGCTACGCCTCCTCCTCCTCGGGCTCCTCGTGGAGCGGGCTGATGTCCATCCAGAGCTCCTCGATCTGCCCCCGGATGTCCCGGATCTTCTTCTCCATGGGCTGATCCTGGAGGTGGTAGCGGGCCGCGCTCAGCGCCCGATACGCCCTCCAGAGGGCCGACGAGGCGGGAGTCTGCTCGTGGCTCCGCCGCTTCTCGCCGCGGATGCGGGCCAGGACCCAGTCCGTCATCTCGTCGTCGAGGAGCATGACGTCGCCCGTGGTCTTGGACTCGTCCTCGACGAACTTCTGCAGCTTCTTCTTGAAACTCTTGGGAACGCCGGCCACGACGTAGACCGAGAGATCGTCCCGCTGGAGCATCTCCGACGCCAAATCCGCCTCCGATGATGAGTGAACGGAGCCGAGAAACCTAACGGATTTCCCGACGTTTTTCTACCCCCCCGCTCGCCTCGCGATCAGGAGGCGGAAACCTCGATCAGGAGGTGCGAACCGCCCGGTCAGGAGGTGAGGACCTCCAGCAGCCCCTCGCCCATCGCCTCCACCTGCCACTGCCGGACCTCCGGTACGCCGAGGAGGGCGTCGCGGTCGCGCGGATGGGCTCGTGCGACCTCCAGGAGCGTCGCGTTCGGCATCAGCACTCCCCGATCCAGCCCGAGCTCGTCCGCCCGACGATTCCGGACCGACTTGAGGCGGCTCGCCAGCGCCTCCTCCTCCGGGGTGGGTCGGCCCGGGCCGACCCGGGGCGGAGGAGGATACCCCTCCACCTCCGAGGCCGGGAGGTCGGCCACCTCCGCCAGCCGGTCGAGGAGCTCCTCGCCGTGCTCGCCGGCGAGCCGCGAGGACATCCCCCGGATGTCCTTGAGGTCGTCGGTGCGCCACGGACGCTGTCGCACCACCTCGAGCAGGGCGTCGTCGCCGACCACCCGGAAGTGCGCGCGGTCCCACTCGCGGGCGATCTCGTCGCGCCACTCGAGGGCGGTGCGGAGCGCGTGGATCTGCCGATCGTCGAGGTCGCGGGTGTCCTTCACCCGCACCACGAGGTCCTCGTCGTCGGGCTCCTCCCAGCGGACCTGCTCGAGCGCCCTGCACTCCTCCAGCGCCCACTCGAGGCGTCCGGCCTCCTCCAGCTTCTCGCGCAGGATGG
The DNA here is from genome assembly GCA_964409525.1 of uncultured Gemmatimonadaceae bacterium. Classification (GTDB taxonomy): domain Bacteria; phylum Gemmatimonadota; class Gemmatimonadetes; order Longimicrobiales; family Gaopeijiaceae; genus CAYPDV01. Next base: position 13,471 of record CAYPDV010000016.1, on the reverse strand, counting down.
CGGCGAGATCGTGAAGGTGGCGGGTGTCGGCCGCCGCGTACGCCAGCATCTCGTCGGGCAGGGGCCGCCGCGCCCAGTCTGCCCGCTGGAACTTCTTCGCCAGGTGGACGCCCAGGTACTTCTCCAGGAGCGACTGGAGGCCGATGGCCCGCTCGCCGAGGAGCTGGGCCGCCACCTGCGTGTCGAAGAGTCCGCGGATGCGGAGGTCGAGGTCCCGGCTGAGGAGCCGGACGTCGAAGTCCGCCCCGTGCATCAGCACCTCGGTGCGCTCCGACTCGAGCGGCTCCCGGAGCACGGGGGCCGGGTCGAAGGCGAGCGGATCCAGGATCCAGGTGCTCCGGGGGGTGCTGAGCTGGATCAGGGTCAGCCGGTCCGAGTAGCGATGGAAGCCGGCGGCTTCGAGGTCCAGGGCGATGCGGTCCTCGGAGGCGAGGGCGTCCCGCACGGGGGCCGCGGCGTCGGGGGTCTCGATGACGGGAGGGGCGGAGGGCAATCCGGATCCTGTTCGGGGGCGTGGGGTCGCGTGGTGCGGGCGGCCCGGTCGGGGGCGCCCGACCCACGCCGGATCGGGCCGTACTCCGGGCGGGGGCGGCGGTTCCGGCGTCGGGCGCCCGCCTTCCGAACCGGGACGGTGGCGTGGCGCTTGCCACCCGGGCCGCGGGACATCCACCTTGACCGCCGTCGATCCACGCTTCCGACGGAGCCCATGCCACGAACGAAGGTCGTCTGCACCCTGGGCCCCGCGAGCTCCTCTCCGGAGGTGCTCCGGGGGCTTCTCGAGGCCGGGCTGGACCTCGCCCGCATCAACATGTCCCACGGCACCGTGGAGGAGCACGAGCGGGTGATCCGCGACCTCCGGGAGGCGTCGGATGCGGTGGGGAAGACCGTCGCGATCCTGGTCGACCTCGCGGGCCCGAAGATCCGGGTCGGGGAGCTCGAGGCGCCCATCGAGCTGCTCCCCGACGAGACGGTGGTGATGGCGCACGAGGAGCGGGCCGAGGGAGAGGATATCCCGACCACCTACCCCCACCTCGCCGAGGACCTCTCCGACGGCGACCGGGTGCTGCTCGACGACGGGCTCCTGGAGCTGGAGGTGCTCGAGAGCGACGGCCGCGGGGTGCGGCTGCGGGTGGTCCGGGGCGGGATCCTGCAGAGCCGCAAGGGGATCAACCTTCCGGGTGTCACGGTGCGGGCTCCCTCTCTCACCGAGAAGGACCTGAGGGACCTCGACTTCGCCCTCGACCAGGAGGTCGACTACGTCGGGCTCTCCTTCGTGCGCCGCGGGGCCGAGGTGGCGGAGCTGAAGAAGCGCATCGGCGGCCGCGCCCTCGTGGTGGCGAAGATCGAGAAGGCCCGGGCCCTGAACGCGATAGAGGAGATCCTGGCGGAGACCGACGCGGTGATGGTCGCCCGCGGCGACCTGGGCGTCGAGCTCCCGTTCGAGCAGGTGCCGCTGGCGCAGAAGCGGATCGTGCAGCTCGCGAACTTCTTCGGCCGCCCCGTGATCACGGCCACCCAGATGCTGGAGTCGATGATCGACCACCCCCGCCCGACCCGGGCCGAGGCGTCGGACGTGGCCAACGCGATCCTCGACGGCTCCGACGGGGTGATGCTCTCCGGCGAGACCGCCGTCGGCCGCTACCCGGTGCAGGCGCTGGAGGCGCTGGTCCGGATCGCGCGCGAGATCGAGGACTCGGGCGCGCTCGACCAGGGACCGCACTACCTCTCGCCGCCCGACGGGCGCATCCGCGCGGGCGCCTCCCCCCGCGAGCACGCCGTGGCGTCGGCCACCGTGGCCTCGGTGCGCCAGCTCTCGGCGCCCGCCATCATCGTGATCACCCGGAGCGGATTCTCGGCGCGTCTCGTCTCCAGCTACCGTCCGCCGGTCCCGATCTTCGCCATCTGCCGGGACCGGAAGGTGCACCGCCAGCTCACCGCCGTCTGGGGCGTGCACCCGGTGCTCTCGACCGAGGAGGAGGTCTCCTACGAGGGGCTGACCGACTTCGGGAAGCGGGAGGTGGTGCGGCTCGGCGCCGGACGCGCCGGCGAGGCGGTCGTGGTCACTGCCGGCTATCCGTTCCACACCTCGGGCAGCACGAACACGATGCGGGTCGAGCAGCTCTGACGCGCGGCCGGTGAGACTCACCTTTCTCGGCACCGGCACCTCCTTCGGGATCCCCGTGGTGGGGTGCGACTGCCCGACCTGCACCTCCGACGACCCGCGGGACCGGCGCACCCGCCACGGAGCGGTGGTGGGGTGGGAGGGGGCGAGCCTGCTGGTGGACACCCCGCCCGAGCTCAGGCTCCAGCTCCTGGAGGCCGGGGTGCGCTCGGTGGACGCGGTCTGGTTCACGCACACGCACGCCGATCACCTCCACGGGGTGGACGACGTACGGGTCTTCACCGCGCGCAGCGACCGGGCCCTTCCGGCCTTCGCCGGAGAGGAGCACCTCGACGTGCTCGTCCGCCGCTTCCGCTACGTCTTCGACGAGGACGTGCCCGTGGCCCGGGGCACCACCCGCCCCCGCATCCGGCTCCGTGGAGTGCGGGACGGCGAGCCCGTGGAGGTGCTCGGCCGCACCTTCACTCCTCTCGCGGTTCCGCACGGGCCGGTGCGCGTCTACGGCTTCCGGGTGGGGGGGCTGGGCTACGTCACCGACGCGAAGCGCCTGCCCGCCCCGGTGTTCGAGGCGCTCCGGGGCGTGCGGGTGCTGGTCCTGAACGCCCTCTGGTTCGGCGATCCGCACCCCACGCACTTCAACGTGGAGGAGGCGGTGGCGGTGGCGGTGGCGCTGGGGGCGGAGCGGACCTTGCTCACGCACCTCACGCACCGGGTCCGCCACGCCGATCTCCTGGATCGCCTGCCGGAGGGCGTGGAGCCCGCCTACGACGGACTGACGGTGGAGATCCCCGAATGAGCCGGACGCCCGGATGAGCCCGATCCTGGACTACACGAACATGCTCGGACCCGCCCTCGAGGGACGCGGCGTGGATCCCGACCTCCTCGAGGGCGATCTCGCCCGCCGCTTCGAGGACGCCCGCTCGGAGGTCGAGCGCCGCCGCGCCGCGGGCGAGATGGGGTTCTTCAAGCTTCCCTACGCCAGCGAGACGGCGGCCCGCGTGCGGGAGGTGGCCGACTCCTTCGGCCAGTGGTTCGAGGACCTCGTCGTCCTGGGCATCGGCGGCTCGGCGCTCGGCACCCGCACGCTGCGCGACGGGCTCCTGGGGCCGCGCTGGAACTCGCTCGGCGACGAGGAGCGCGAGTACTTCGCCCGGCTCCACGTCGTCGACAATCTGGACCCGGACACCATGGGCGGCCTCCTGGAGCGGCTGGATCCGGCGCGCACCCTCTTCAACGTCGTCAGCAAGTCCGGCTCGACGGCAGAGACCATGGCCCAGTACCTGGTCGCGCGCGAGTGGCTCTCCCGCGGCCTCGGCCCCGAGAAGGTGCGGGGTCACTTCCTCTTCACCACCGATCCCGACGCGGGTGTGCTGCGGGAGATCTCGCGCGAGGAGGAGATCCCGGCGCTCCCGGTGCCGCCCGACGTCGGTGGCCGCTTCTCGGTGCTGAGCGCGGTCGGTCTGCTCCCGGCTGCGGTCGCCGGGATCGACATCGGCCGGCTGCTGGCCGGGGCGGCGGCGATGGAGGAGCGGTGCCGGACGGCGGAGCTGGCGGAGAATCCGGCGGGCCTCCTCGCGGCCCTCCTCCACCACGCCGACACCGCGCTCGGCATGCCGATCCACGTCCTGATGCCGTACTCCGACCGGCTCCACACCTTCGCGCTCTGGTTCCAGCAGCTCTGGGCGGAGTCGTTGGGCAAGATCCGGCACACGGGCGAGGGCGAGGAGCACGTCGGGCCCACCCCCCTCCCGGCGCTCGGCGCCACCGACCAGCACTCGCAGGTCCAGCTCTTCATGGAGGGCCCCAGGGACAAGGTCGTCGTCTTCCTCGCGGTGCGTGATTCGGGAGAAGACGTGCCGATCCCGCCCCTTCACCCGGACCGCCCGAGCCTGTCCTACCTGGGGGGGCACACGCTGGCCGAGGTCCTCGACACCGAGCGGCGGGCCACCACGGAGGCGCTCCGGCGCCGCGGCCGACCCAGCATGACGCTCGAGATCGACGCCTTGACGCCGGAGACGCTCGGCGGCCTGTTCATGCTCTTCGAGGCCGCCACCGTGTACGCCGGCGCCCTCTACGGGGTGGATCCGATGGACCAGCCGGGGGTCGAGCTCGGAAAGCGGCTCACCTACGGATTGCTCGGGCGCGAAGGGCACGAGCCGCCGGCGCTCCGGGAAGGCGAGCGGCGGCGGGTCTGACATGTTTCTTGCACTCAGGGCGAGCGATATCTTGCCTACCGGACGACGGAGGGATCCATGAGGGAATTCGAGGACGGACAGTACGTGGTGTACGAGCGGGAGCGGGGTGGTGTCGGCTCGTTCCTGTTCGGGGCTCTGGTCGGCGCCGGCCTGGCCCTCCTCTTCGCCCCCAAGTCGGGCGAGGAGACGCAGGCCGAGCTCAGGCAGCGCGCCCGGCAGCTCCGCGACGCGGCCGAGGACCGTGTGCGGGAAGCGCAGCGGACGCTCGAGCACCGGATCGACGAGGCTCGCGAGGGCGTGGAGTCCCGCGTGACCCACGTGCGCCAGGCGGTCGAGTCCGGCCGGCAGGCGGCCCGGGACGCCCGGGGCGACCTGGAGCGGCGGCTGGAGCAGTCCAAGGCCGCCTACCGTGCAGGGGTCGACGCCGCCCGCTCCGAGGCGACCGCGGCGGAAGGCGGCACCGCCGGCACACCGCCGGAACCGACCCCCTCTCTCGAGGAGGAGGAGGGCGAGGAGGCGTAGCGCCCGGCCTCGCCTGGCGTCCGGCTTCCCGTAGCGTCCGGCCTCCCTCGTTCGCGGCCTTCGATCTCTTCGCAGGAGATCCTTCCTGGAGAACACCACCGCCCCCCCGGAGTCGGAGCGTCCCGCCGTCCCGCCCGAGGACCGGGGCCGCCGTCGGGGGCGCTTCCAGCTCCAGCGCCGGAAGAAGGTCCGCGAGTTCGTCCGTCGCGTCTACGACAAGGCGGCCGAGGACGACATCTTCTTCATGGCGGGGGCGATCGCGTTCAACATCCTCGTCGCGGTCATCCCGCTGCTCCTCCTCGTGGTGGGGCTCTCCGGCTACGTCGTGAGCGCCCGCTACGGCGATCCGGCCGGCGTCCTGGTCGGCCTGGTCCTCGAGATGATCCCCGCGGTCGGCGGCGACATCGACCTCGTATCCGGGGTCCGCGACGTGATCACGGGCCTCATCGAGGAGCGGGGCGGGCTCAGCATCGTCGGTGCCGTCTTCTTCATCTGGCTATCCACGCGGCTGGTCGGCACGCTGCGGACCGTGCTGCGCGAGGTCTTCGACATCGGCGAGGACCGCGGGATCGTGAAGGGGAAGATCTTCGACGCCCAGATCGTGCTGATCGGCGGCGTGCTCCTGATCCTGAACATCGGGATCACCATCGTCGTCGAGGTGGCTCGGCAGTACGGGGTCGAGGTCCTGGATCTCCAGACCCGCGTACAGACGATCTCCCAGCAGCTCATCGCGCAGGGCCTGGCCTTCCTCTCCGTCTGGGTGCTCTTCGTCCTGATCTACCGGTTCCTGCCGGCGCGCTGGATCCCGTGGAAGACCGCCCTGGTCGCCGCCACCATCATGGCCGTGACCCACGAGGCCATGAAGCAGGCCTTCTCGTGGTACGTCACGAACGTCGCGAACTACGGCTCCACGTACGGGAATCTGGCCACCGTGGCCATCCTTTTCTTCTGGATCTATTACGGCGCCGTGGTGTTCATACTCGCTGGAGAGATCGCCCAGGTCTGGAGCCTCCGGAGAGCCCGGCAGGTGCGGACCGCGCGGGCCCTCCACGCAGGATCGGAATGAACCGCCTCGCCGCCGGAGCCGCATGAGCCGCCTCGCCCCCGCATCCCGATGAGCCGCCTCGCCGCCGCCCTGGCCGCGCCGCCCTCCGTCCCCTTCGCCGTCGTCTTCGCCCTCGTCGCGGCCACGGTCGCCGCCGGTTCGTGGGCGAGCCCCGCCGGCGCGCAGGAGCGGCTCGCCCTCGCCGACCGCCCCCTGCTCGGCGGTCCGGAGGCCTCCTTCGGTGCTCGCACGGTCGAGCAGCCCGTGCAGCTCGACGATCCGCTCGTCACCCACGACGGCCCGTACGTGGTCGTCCACCTGGCCGAGAACCGGGTCTACCTGATGGAAGGCGCCGAAGCCGTCTGGTCGACGCCCGCGGGCACCGGCACGGGCCTCGACCTGCACAACCCGAACGCCGAGCACGACTGGAAGTTCTCCACGCCGCGGGGCCTCTTCCAGGTGCGTCACAAGGAGCGCGACCCGGTCTGGGAGGCGCCGGACTGGTACTTCATCGAGAACGGCCGTCCCGTGCCGCCCGAGGACCATCCGTCGCGCAGCATGCGCGGGATGCTGGGAAACACCGCGATCTACCTGGGCGACGGGCTCGCCATCCACGGCACCGACCGTCCGGGGCTCATCCTGAATGGAGATCCCGAGGCGCGCCGCGTCTCGCACGGATGCATCCGCCTCACGAACGAGGCCGCCCGGACGCTCTTCCACATGGTCGACGTGGGCACGCCCGTCCTGATCTTCTGAGCGCGCATGAGCGGTGAGGGAAGAAAGATCGTCGCGCAGAACCGGAAGGCGCGGCACGACTACGAGGTTCTCGAGACGTACGAGGCGGGCCTGGTCCTGAAGGGCCCCGAGGTGAAGTCGGTGCGGGAGGGCAAGGTCGGCTTCAGCGACGCCTTCGCGCGGGTCGACGGCGGCGAGCTCTGGCTGCACAGCTTCCACATCTCGCCCTACGAGCCCGCCACGCGCGAGAACCCCGACCCGCTCCGGACCCGGAAGCTCCTGCTGAAGAAGCACGAGATCCGGCGCCTCGTCGGGAAGGTCGAGGAGAAGGGCCTCACGCTGGTCCCCCTCGACATCTACTTCCGGGGGGGATACGCCAAGATGACGCTCGCCCTCGCCCGTGGCCGCCAGCGGCACGACAAGCGGGAGAAGCTCCGGCGGCAGACGATGGAGCGGGAGGCACGTCGCGCCATCGAGCGCCACTCCGGGTGAGCGGCCGGGGCGCGGTGAGCCGGCCCGGCGCGGGGCTCCGCCGCGCACGGTGCGCCGGGGCCCCCGGCGGACGACGTGCGGGCCTTCGCGGCGGACGGGGCGCGGCCGCCCATCTCGCGCTCCTCGCGCTCCTCCTCTTCCTTCCGGCGCCGCCCGTGGCGGAGCTCTCGGCCCAGCAGAGCTTCCCCGTGGCCGGACCGGACGGAGAAGTGGTGCGGATTCCGATCGTGCGCCACCGGGGCTACGCGGCGTTTCCCGCGAGCGAGCTGGCGCGCCTCGGGCTCCGGGTGCGCGACGAGGGTTCGGAGGTCCGGGTGTCACATGCGGGCGGCCCCGAGCTCCTCCTCCGCCAGGGGAGCCCCTACGTCGGATGGGGGAGGGAGGTACGCCAGCTCACCGCCGCACCCTACCACTTCGGGAGCGGCACCCAGGTTCCACTCCAGCTCCTGACCGACCTCCTTCCCGCGCTTCTCCCGGACGGCTTCACCTACGACCGGGTCCGCCACCGCCTGAGCGTCGCCGATCCCACGTACTGGCGACCCGACGTGACCCTGCCCCGGGCGGCCTCCGCGCGTGGCGGGGCGGATGCCGCGGATCCGGCCTCGGGCCGCGGCCCCGCGCAAGGCGCCCGGCGCACGGAAGGCGCCCGGCAAGCGGGTGGCGACGAGCGGGCGCGGGGTGGTGAGTCCCGCCGCCAGGAGGACCGCGTGCGGGTGGTGGTGATCGATCCGGGCCATGGGGGCACCGATCCCGGGGCCTCGGGCCGGGGCGGGGTTCGCGAGAAGGACGTGGCGCTCGCCGTGGGTCGCGCGCTGGCGAGAGAGCTCGAGCGCATGGAGGGCTTCGAGGTCCACCTCACCCGTGACGACGACACGCTGGTGCCCCTGTGGCAGCGGGGCGAGCGGGCGACCCGATGGAAGGGCGATCGGCCGGGCATCTTCGTCTCGATCCACGCGAACGCGATGCCCTCCAACCGCCGGACCCGCGGCTTCGAGACCTACTTCCTGGCCGAGGCGCGCACCGAGCACGCCCGCCGCGTCGCCGCCAACGAGAATGCGGCGCTCCACCTGGAGGGCCAGGAGTTCCCGGACCTCTCCGACGATCCCGAGCTCGGCTTCATCCTCCGCGAGCTCCGCAACCTGGACCACCAGCACTGGTCCGCCCTTCTCGCGGAGATGGTGCAGGACGAGCTCCAGCCGGTGCATCCGGGACAGAACCGGGGCGTGAAGCAGGGCCCGTTCGCTGTGATCACGAACGCCCTCATGCCCGCGGTCCTGGTCGAGGTCGGGTTCCTGACGAACGCGGAGGAGGAGCGCCTGCTCGCCGACCCCTCCTTCCAGGACGATGCCGCCCGGGCCCTCGCCCGCGCCGTCCGGCGCTTCTTCGAGCGGTATCCGCCCGGCGGGCGTGAGGCGTCGTGAGGGCGCCCCGGGGTCGCGGTGAGTGCGCCGAGTGCGCCCAGTGCGCCCCCTGCGCCGAGGGCGCCGAGGGCATCGTGAGTCCCCCGTGAGGCTCGAGCGCGAGCTCTTCGGCGTGCGCTTCCGCGCCCCGGTCCTCCTGGCGGCCGGGACCTGCGGGTTCGGCCGGGAGGTGGCCGACGTCGTCGACCTCGAGCGCCTCGGCGGGCTCGTGACGAAATCGGTCACCCTCGAGCCTCGCGCCGGCAATCGGCCGCCCCGGGTGGCGGAGCTTCCGGGCGCGATGCTGAACTCCATCGGGCTCGCCAACCCCGGGGCCGAGGCCGTGCGCCGGGACCGCTTGTCGTGGATCCGCGAGCACCTCGCCGGCGTCCCGGTCTGGGTGAGCGTGGCGGGACACCGGCCGGACGAGTACGTCGACATCGTCCGGATGCTCGATGCCGAGAGGGGCTTCGTCGGTTACGAGCTGAACCTCTCCTGCCCCAACGACACCCGCCTGGAGGGGCGCTCCTTCGCGCTCGATCCGGACGCGGTGGACGAGGTGGTGGGGAGGGTGCGCCGGTCGACGGACCGGCCGCTCCTCGTGAAGCTGGCTCCCCACGACCCGGACCTGCCCGACACCGCGCGCCGGGCCGAGGGTGCGGGCGCGGACGGGATCACCGTCGTGAACACGCTTCCGGGGCTCGCCCTCCGGGCGCCGGGCTCGAGGCCGCTCCTCGGTGCCGGCCCCGGGGGGATCAGCGGCCCCGCTCTCCGCGCCGTCGGGGTGCACGCGGTCTGGCGGGTCGCGGCCGCCGTCGAGGTCCCGGTCGTGGGGGTGGGAGGGATCCTCTCGGCGGAGGACGCCTGGCAGTACCTCTCGGCCGGAGCGTCGCTGGTCCAGGTCGGGACCGGCTCCTTCGCCGACCCCCGCTGCGCCGAGCGGATCGTCGGGGGTCTGGAGCGGCTCGGGCGGGAGCGGGGGGTGGAGTCCGTCGAGAGGGTGCCGCGCACGGATCCCGCCGCCCGCCCGGCGCCGCTCGAGGCCGGAGGGGTCCGGTGAGCGGGGGAGTGCGGGGGCGGGTGCGCGAGCGGGCGTCCGCCTTCGCGGTGGCGGTCGCGCTCGACGTGCCGGACCGCGGGGCCGCCCTCGAGCTCGTCGACGAGCTCGGCTCGGCCGCGGAGCTCTACAAGGTCGGACTCGAGCTGTTCACGGCCGGGGGTCCGGGGGTCGTCGGAGCGGTGCGGGACGCCGGGAAGGAGGTCTTCCTCGACCTGAAGCTCCACGACATCCCGGCCACGGTGGCCGGAGCGGTGCGCGCCGCCTGCCGGAGCGGCGCCGCCTTCCTGACCGTGCACGCGTCGGGGGGCGAAGCGATGCTCCGGGCGGCCGCCGAGGCCGCCGAGGCCGCCACCGCCGAGGCCACCGGGGCGGCAGGGGGCTCCAACCCCCGGCTCCGCCTCCTCGGCGTGACCGTCCTCACCTCGCTCGGACGCGCGGACGCGGAGCGGGTGTGGGGAAGGGAGGTGGACGACATGGAGGAGGAGGTCCTCCGCCTGGCCCGCCTCTGCGTCGAGTGCGGGCTCGACGGCGTGGTCTGCTCGCCGCGCGAGGCGGCCCGCCTCCGCCGCGAGCTGGGACCGGATCCGCTCCTCGTCACGCCCGGCATCCGCCCCGCCGGGACCGACACCCACGACCAGGCGCGGATCGCGACCCCGGCGGACGCCGTGCGGGCCGGTGCCGACATGCTGGTGGTGGGGCGGGCGGTGACCGCGGCCGACGATCCCGCCGCCGCCCTTGAGGCGATCCTCCGGGAAGCCCGCGGCGAGACGACGGAGCCCCCGGACGGCCGAGCGGTGACGTGAGCCGCCGATTTCCAGGCAGCCTGCCGGTACGCAGCCTGCCGGTACGTGGTCTGCTGCCCGTGCGCGGTCTCGCGATCCGCAGCCTGCCGGTACGCAGCCTGCCGGTACGTGGTCTGCTGCCCGTGCGCGGTCTCGCGGTACGCACTCTGCCGGTATGCACTCTGCCGCACCCGACCGGAACGTTTCAGCTGAAACGCGAATCCGGGCGGACGGATGAAGCCTCGGGAACCGGCGCCGGGCCCGATCATCGGCCGGGGCGCCGGAGGCTGGGTGCGGCCTGTCTCGCCCTCGGTGCCCTCTGGCTCGCTCCGGGTGCCGTCTCGCTCGCTCCGGCGCTCGCCGGAAAGACGCCCGATCCCGCCATGGGCTCGCCCCCGGGATCTCCGCATCATCCGGCAGCGATCCAGCCGGCGTCCCCGGCTGCGCTCCAGCCCACGCTCGACGACGCGGTCGAGGCGTTCGCGCGGCTCTGGGCACGCTCCGACGCGGAGGGGCTGGTGGGCGAGCTGGTGGAGGCGGAGATCCGGCTCCACCTCGGAGGCGAGCGGGAAGGGCTTCTCGGGCGCCGGCAGGCGAGGGCCGCGCTCCGTGACTTCCTCTCTCAGCTCTCGACGGTGGACCTCGAGGTGGAGCGTGTCTCGGAGGTGGGGGGAAGCCCCCGGCGCGGGTTCGCCGAGCTCCGGTGGACGGCCGCGGCCTCGGGCAGCGCCGAGCGGCTCCGCTACACGCTCTTCGCCGGGTTCGTGCGTGAAGAGACGGGATGGCGCCTGGCCGAGGTCCGGATCCTGCGGTGAGCCGGGCGGACCGCCGGGAGCTCCGGAGCGTCCGGAACGACGGAGCGCGCGGACCCGCCGGGCCCCCGAGGACCATCCCGTCCGGCCGGACCGACCGCCGCCACCGGCGGAACCCCACGGGGGGGCTCCGGGTGCACTCTCTCGGTCCTGCTCCAGACGACCCCTCCCGCGTCCATGACGCTCCGACTCCACAACACCCTCACCCGCCGGCTCGAGATCTTCGAGCCTCTGGATCCCCCCGAAGTGCGGGTGTACGCGTGCGGCCCGACGATCTACGATCACGCCCACGTCGGCAACTTCCGCAGCTTCGTCGCCTACGACCTCCTGCACCGGTACCTCGAGTGGTCCGGGTGGGAGGTCCGCTTCGTGATGAACCTGACCGACGTCGACGACAAGACGATCGCGGCGGCGGCGGAGCGGGGGATCTCCATCGGCGAGCACACCCGCGGCTACGGCGAGTCGATCCTCGCCGACGCCCGGGCGCTCGGCATCCGGGAGGCCGACGCCTATCCCCGGCCCACCGATCACGTCCCGGCCATGGTGGACTGGGTACGGCGGCTGATCGAGAGGGACCTCGCCTACGTCACCGAGGACGGCTCCGTCTACTTCGACATCTCCCGATACCCGGACTACGGGAAGCTCGCCCGGGTGGATCCCGACCAGGTGCGCTCGGGTGCCCGCGTCGCGGTCGACGAATACGGGAAGGAGGACGCCCGCGACTTCGCGCTCTGGAAGGCGGCGAAGGGGAAGGACGAGGAGGTCGGCGCGGCGTGGGATTCGCCGTGGGGGCGGGGGCGCCCCGGCTGGCACCTGGAGTGCTCGGTGATGAGCATCGAGGAGCTGGGCGAGACGCTCGACATCCACCTCGGGGGCGAGGACCTGATCTTCCCGCACCACGAGGACGAGATCGCGCAGTCGGAGGGAGCGACGGGCACCGAGTTCGTCCGCTACTGGGTGCACGTCAAGCACCTGCTCCTGGAAGGGCGGAAGATGTCCAAGTCCCTCGGCAACACCCTCACCGTGCGCGAGCTCCTGGAGGAGGGGGCGGATGCCGCGGCCGTGCGCCACCAGCTCCTCGAGGCGCAGTACCGTCAGGAGCTGAACTTCACGCGGTCGGGGCTCGAGGCCTCCGCGCGGGCCGTGCAGAGGCTGGTCGACTTCCGCGACCGGCTCGCGGAGACGGAGGAGGACCCGGAGGCGGCCGGGACCCGGCTCCCGAAGCTCGCCGGCGACCTCCTGGAGGACTTCCGCTCGGCGATGGACGACGACCTCAACTCGCCGGCCGCGCTCGGGGTCGTCTTCAGCTGGGTCTCGGCCGTCCACGGGCTGCTCGACGAGGGCGGCGGCGGGCTCAAGCCCGAGGAGAAGCGGACGGCGCTGGAGACCCTCGACTCGGTCGATCGCGTGCTGGGGCTGCTGGAGGTCGCCGACCGGGGCCGGGAGGTCGATTCCGACACCGAGGCGTGGGTGGAGGAGCGGATCCGCTCGCGGGAGGAGGCGCGGGCGGCCCGCGACTTCCAGGCGGCCGACCGGATCCGGGAGGAGCTCGGCGAGCGGGGGATCGTCCTCGAGGACACCCCGCAGGGCACACGGTGGAAGCGCGCGGGACCGGTGGGCCGCCCGCAGCGGATTGATTGACATGCTCCGATCCGCTGCGCGACCTTCGGTGGGTGGATGCTCCGTGATGCCACCGGCGACTGCCGCCGTGGCGGCGCCCCGCCTCCGCTGACGTAGCTCAACTGGTAGAGCAGCCGCCTTGTAAGCGGCAGGTTCGGGGTTCGAGTCCCCGCGTCAGCTCTTCCCTTCGGCCCGAGGGGGCCACCGGTCCGGAGGAGGGATCTTCGGCATACCTACGGTTTATCCATTCACCGAGGCAGGGTTGATCCGGATTCGCGTTTCCATATCTTTCTCTGCTGCCCGGCGGCCCTCCCGCTCGCGACCTCCTGCGAGGAGCCCGGCCCCGGGAGCCGGTCGAATCCGGCCGGAGATCACGGTGGGGTACCAAAGTGGCCAACTGGGGCGGACTGTAAATCCGCTGGCGTAAGCCTTCGTAGGTTCGAATCCTACCCCCACCACTCGAAGCACCCGTCCGCCCTTGACGGACCCGGCAAAAAGGGGCACCTTATCAGGCTCTTGCTTTCCCCGGTCGCGGCCCTCTGGCCCGACCCCGGAACGAGGCCCTGGAGAAGGGGTCCGATCCGCTGCTCCGGCAGGTGGACGCCCGCCGCACCGGTACGACGCGGTCGGGGGGAGAGCGGGCCATGCGGGAGTAGCTCAGTTGGCTAGAGCATCAGCCTTCCAAG
>CAYPDV010000015.1:0-43014 GCA_964409525.1 uncultured Gemmatimonadaceae bacterium | reverse complement strand
GCATCTGTCCGGCGACGTAGGTGAAGGAGATGAAGATCGCGCACACCACCGCCACCACCCGCGCCGTCTGCGAGTAGTAGCGGTCGCCCACGAAGTCCGGGACGGTGTAGGCGCCGAACTTCCGGAGGTAGGGCGCGAGCAGGAGCGCGAGGAGGACGTAGCCCCCGGTCCACCCCATCAGGTACACCGAGCCGTCGTAGCCCATGAAGGCGATGAGCCCGGCCATCGAGATGAAGGAGGCCGCGCTCATCCAGTCGGCCGCGGTCGCCATCCCGTTGGCCACGGGCGAGACGCCCGTGCCCGCCACGTAGAAGTCCTTCGTCGAGGCCGCCCTGGACCAGATCGCGATCGCGATGTAGAGCGCGAAGGTGAGAGCGACGAGGAGGAAGGTCCACGCCTGGACGTTCACGGTCGGCCCCCGGGACTCACGGCGCTTCCCCTCGTCCGCGCGGCGGCCTCGCCCCCTCGTCCACGTCGAACTCCCGGTCCAGCCGGTTCATCAGCCAGACGTAGACGAAGATCAGGACCACGAAGACGTAGATGGAGCCCTGCTGCGCGAACCAGAAGCCCAGGGGGAAGCCCGTGCCCGGGATCGTGACCCGGTTCAGCGGCTCGGCGAGGAGGATCCCGAAGCCGTAGGAGACGAGGAACCAGACGGCCAGGAGGACGGCGACGTAGCGGACGTTCCTGCGCCAGTACTCGACGTGGCGGGCGCGGGTGGGGGCGTCGGGGTCGGAACAACCCGTGGCGTCGCTCCGGTCGTCGGGCGGGGGAGGGGGGCCGGATCCTTCGCTCACGGGCTCATTCCTGGGACGGGAGGCGCAGGCGGACCGGTGGGGATCTCCGATGCCGGGCAGCTCGTGCCGGACCGCGCGGCGGGTCGCCGATCCGGCCATTCCGCGGTCCCATCCTGCCATGGACGGGTCCGGACGTGCCAGTCAAGCCACGTCCGGGACCTCTCTCGCGCCCGATCACGAGCCCGCCTTCCCGCCCCACGGGCGTCCGTCAGCGGGGCCCGCCCGGGGCTGTGACGGATCCGACGGTGCTGGATCGGCGCAGGAGGATCGTGCAGCGTGCACGATCGTGCATATGAACCATTCAACGGGGTGCGAAATCTCTGCTGGACCCTTCGCAGTGCACGATCGATCATATCACCCTTGCCTTTTCGCCCCGGATCGGCGAAGATGGATTCGATCTGCACGATCGATCATGCCAGGGGGCGAACGGGGTGGAAGAGGGACGCCAGCAGCAGGAGGCGGACGGCGCCGGGGAGGAGGGGCGGGTGGCCGCGCTCGCGGAGGCCGTCCGGCGGCGACGGGACGAGCTCGGGCTCCGTCAGGCGGAGGTGGCGGATCTCGCCGGCTGTTCTCAGCGCTTCCTCCACACGCTGGAGCACGGGAAGGTCACCCTTCGCCTCGACAAGGTGCTGGACGTCCTGGCGGTCCTCGGCCTCGATCTCTCGGTGGTTCCGGGCCGGGGGCGGATCACGGACGCCGCCGGAGGGACCTCCGGGGCGGGAGTCGGTCGATGAGGGAGCTGGAGGATCTCCGGGCAGTGGAGCGGGCCACCGTGCTGAAGGAGGGCACGAGAGCGGCGACCCTTCGCCGCCGGAGGGAGGCCGTGGAGTTCGCCTACGACGAGAACTACCTCGTGGCCGGAGGTCCGCCGGTGGCCACGACGCTCCCCCTCTCGCGGGATCCGGTCGTGACCCATGCTCCGGGCGCCCTTCCGCCGTTCTTCTCCGGGCTCCTGCCCGAGGGACGACGGCTCACCGCGCTCCGGGCGGCGGTGAAGACCTCGGCGGACGACGAGCTGACGCTTCTCCTCGCCGTCGGCGGCGATCCCGTGGGCGACGTCCAGGTGGTGCCCGGAGGAGGAGAGGCCGCGGACGTCGAGCCCCGGCTCGCGGTGGAGGAGTGGAGCCGGGTCCGATTCAGCGAGCTGTTCGCGGCCTCCGTGGGGGGTGGAGCGGAGGTGGACCGAGTGGCGATCCCCGGCGTCCAGGACAAGGTCTCCGCTCGCATGATCAACGTGCCGGTGGCGGTGGAGGACGTCCGGTACATGCTCAAGCTCGAGCCGCCGGAGTTTCCGCACCTGGTGGCCAACGAGGCGTTCTTCCTCGACGCGACCCGCCGCTCGGGCCTCGAGAGCGCCCGGGCGGAAGTCGTCCACGACGCCGTGGGTGCCCCGGGCCTGCTGGTCCGGCGGTTCGACCGGGTTCCCGATCCCTCCGGGGGCATGGTACGGCTCGCCCAGGAAGACGCCTGCCAGGTCCTCGGTCGCTACCCCGCCGACAAGTACAGGGTGAGCACCGAGGAGGTGGTCCGCGGTCTGGCCGCGGTCTGCCGGGCCGGGCCGGTGGCCGCGCTCACGCTGCTCAGACAGGTCGCCTTCGCCTATCTCTCGTGCAACGGCGACGCCCACGCGAAGAACTTCTCCGTCCTCCGGCTCCCCGGGGGGGAGTGGCGGGTCACCCCGGCCTACGACGTGCCCTCCTCGTACCCCTACGGGGACACCACGATGGCGCTGAGCGTCGACGGACGACGCAGGGAGGACATCGGCCGTGACCACTTTCTCGCGCTGGGGGCCGCCGCAGGGCTCCGGGCCCGGGCCGTCGAGCGGGCCCTGGACGAGCTCTGTGAGCGGGCCGATCCGTGGATCAACGACCTCGGGACCCTGCCGTTCGACGAGCGGAGGTTGGTCAAGCTGCGGCGGGCGGTGGAGTATCGTCGCCGGCGATTGGCGGGGTAGAGGGGGTTGTTGGAGAACGGTCGCGCACTCGTCCGACCGATCTTCTATATTCTCGATCCCCGCCGGGCGCGCTCCCACCCCGCGTCCGCCCGCCTCCGCCCGGAATTCCGATGCTACGCGAGTTCAAGGACTTCGCCCTCCGTGGCAGCGTTGTCGACATGGCCGCCGGCTTCACCGCCGGCGTCGCCTTCACGGCGCTGGTGAAGTCCGGCTTACCAATCTCCTCATGCCCCCGCTCGGCCAGGTTCACCGAGTGACGCCGTGCGCCGCGAGCCGGTCGGGGACGTGGTGATCGGGAGCCGCCGATGACCGCCGACGGACCGGCGCAGGCCCCGGTGCTCTACGTCTTCTCCGGCCTGCCGGCGAGCGGGAAGACGACGCTCGCGCGCATGCTCGCGAAGCGGAGAAAGGCCGCCTACGTCCGGATCGACACGATCGAGCAGGGGCTCCGGGATCTGTGCGCGCTGGACGTGGAGGGGGAGGGGTACGGCCTCGCCTACCGCGTGGCCACGGACAACCTGCGGCTGGGCGTGAGCGTCGTGGCGGACTCCTGCAACCCGGTCGAACTCACGCGCCGGGACTGGGAGAGGGTCGCGGAGGACTCCCGCGCCGAGCTCGTGAACATCGAGGTGGTGTGCTCCGATCCCACCGAGCATCGTCGTCGGGTGGAGTCGCGGACTCCCTCGATCCCGGGTCTGCGGCTTCCGACGTGGCGGGAGGTGGAGCGTCGGGAATACGACCCCTGGACGGGTTCGAGGGTGGTGATCGACACGGCAGGGGGAAGCGCGGCGGAGTGTGTCGAGGAGCTGATCTCCCGACTGGGGCCGAGTGCCCGGCCCCAGCAGAAGTCGGCGGGCCTCGATCCCGGGGTGGGCGGATGACGGGCGAGCCGGGGGACAGGGCTCCCGTCGAGCTCGATCCCGCCGTCATCGTGGGCGCGACTCTGGAGGGCGAGGGCCCCGGAGAGATCGCCGGCTGGGCCGCGGATCTGACCTTCGGACCGGACGGGCGGCTGCACGTGCGCGATCGAGCGAATCGAGCGACGGTGTGACGCGTCGAGGGGGGGCGGGGGCGTCGCCCTCCCGCTCACCTCCACTCCGCCGCGAAGCAGTAGAAGAGGCCCGCGCCGCCGGTTGCCTCCAGGTCGTCCTGGCCGCAGCCGCGGGAGGGGTGCGAGGCGTTCCAGGGGCTGCCCGGCCGGTCGAAGGTGAACCGGTCGTGGTGGCCGACCATGGCGCTGCCGTCGCTTCCGCTGCTCGTCCAGTTGCTGCAGGTGCGGTCCTCGCCGGGGGCGAAGGCGGCGCCGTCCAGGCGGGTGCCGGTCAGGATGTCGTGCATGGTCGGGCTGTCGCCCATCGGGCCCGAGTTCACCGGCTCGCCCCGCTCATTCAGCGCGTGCTCGTAGCGGATGTTCGCGTTGTTGTAGTGCAGGTCGTCGACGTCCGAGGCGATCCGCACGCCCTCCGCGTTGGCCCAGGGGCCCTCGCCGATCCGGTCCCTGGCGTGGATCGTCTCCCCGGTGTCGGTGGCCTGCGTGCTGAGGTACGCGCGCCACACCTCGTCGCCGGCGCCCACTGCCTCGGCCAGCGCCCGGCAGTGCGCGTCCGCACCCTCCAGGCCGCCGAGGTCGCCCCCGCTTCCGAGCCCCACGCTCGTGATGAAGAACCCCATCTCCTCCGGCTCGTCGTCCTGCTGCGCCGTCCCGTGGAGGGGCAGCGCGGCGACGGCGAGGAGGGCGATCACCAGTGTCGCTCCACCTTTCGTGCTCATCGGACATCTCCGGTCGAAGGGTCTCGATGCGGGGGTCCCAATGTGGGGATCCCGGCGCCCGGTCGCACCCCGGGTAGCTCGACGGGTGCCGGGGCTGCGCGCTTCGAATTGCCTTCTCTCAGGAAACGGCCTTTCTTCATCCGGGTCGGCTCCGTGACGCTGACGGGCACCGAAGGAAGTGGGTGCTCTCCCGACGTATCGCCGGACCCTTTCCGACGGAGTCAGACCCGTGGCGCGCTCCCCCGTGGCATCGAGACCCCTCGCTCTTCTCACGCTCGCCGCATTCGCGTCCGTCCTCGCCGCGGGCTGCGGCGCGGACCGGGAGCCCCCGGGGTTCAGCGTCGTCGAGGAGCTTCGCGGGGACACCGTGGTCATGGTGTCGAGCGGAGAGGTCGAGCGGATACGGGTGGAGGAGGCCGAAGTCTTTCGGCGCTCCGACGAGCTCGCGCTCGAGCATGCGCCTTCGCGGGCGATGGCCCGCATCGGCCATCACCTCGTGATCGGCGACCGGGAGCGGGTCCACCTGGTGTCCACCCGGGACGGCCGCATGCATTCCTTCGGCCGACGGGGAGAGGGGCCAGGGGAGTTCAGGGGGATCCGCGCAGTGGGAGAGCTCGGGCTCGACACGATCGGGGTCTACGATTTCGATCTCCGCAGGGTCTCCACCTTCACGTTGGATGGCGAGCTCCTCGATTCGTATCGAGTGACGCCCCGACCGCCGTTCCCACGGCCCACCTGGGAAATCCATCCGCTCGTGAGGTGGGGCACCGGAGTGCTGTGGACGATGACGGCGTTCCTGGGGGGTGACTTCGCCGGGATCCAATCGAAGGCTCTGCTGTGGCATGATCTCGAGCCGGATACGGCCGTCGTCCTCGACGTCCGCCCCTGGCAGCACTGGGATGTCTCGCCGTTCACCGGCCAGTCGAGCGCGACGGACGTCTTCCCGGATCGCGTCGTGCATGCGATCGGCTCCGACGGACGGGTGGCGAGCGGAGATCCGGCCGTGTACTGCATCCGACTCTTCCACGCCTCCGAAGAGGGCGTCCGCATGGCGTGCCGGGAGCGTGCACGGGTGCCAGTCTCGGCGGGGTTCAACACACCGGACCTCGCCCTGCTCGAGCGTCCGTCGCCGCCCTGGCTCGCCGACCAGCTGGCGTGGCAGAACCCGGTGGACTCCCTGCCTCACTTCGATCGGCTCCTCTTCAGCGACTCGGGCGACCTCTGGGTGCGCACATACCACGAAGAGCTGGCCCATACTCACCCGTTCCTCCTACATCCCACCTGGGGGCTCTGGCTGCTCCATCCGTTTCAGCCGACGGTGCGGGAGTGGGAGGTGTTCGATCCGGAGGGCGTCCTGCTTCGCCAGGTGACGCTTCCGGCCGCTTTCGAGCTCCGCGTGGTCGGGGAAGGGGAGGCCTTCGGGTTCCTGACCCTGGAAACCGGCGAGGTCACGATAGGCCGGGTCGATCTGACGGAGGGGCGGGAGTAGGACGGGGCGAAGGCGCCGCCGTCCAGGCGCATCCGCCCCCTGCGGCCTATCTTGACCCTTCGCCTTGATCCCGGGAGCCACTTCCCGGGTCCCGTCCCGCACCCGCACCGATCCCGACATGCTACGCGAGTTCAAGGACTTCGCCCTCCGGGGCAGCGTCGTCGACATGGCCATCGGCTTCACCGTGGGCGTCGCCTTCACGGCGCTGGTGAAGTCCGGCGTGACCAACCTGCTCATGCCCCCCCTGGGCCTCGTCTTCGGAGACCGGGGGTTCCGTGACAACTTCTGGCTGATGCGCCGGGGGGATCCCGCCGGCCCCTACGAGACCGTCGAGGCCGCCGAGGCGGCGGGGGCCGTGATCTGGAAGTACGGCCTCTTCGTCGACGAGCTGATCGCATTCCTCATCGTCGCCTGGGCGATCTTCCTCGTGGTGCGGGGGGTCAACCGCCTCGAGCGGAGGCGTCACGACGTCGCCCCGGACGAGGCCACGACGAAGCCCTGCCCGTGGTGCATGTCGGAGGTCCCCCCGGCCGCGGTGCGCTGCCCGTACTGCACCTCCGACCTCGGAGAGACCGCCGCCGGCTGACCGGAGCCGGTCGATCGCATGTCCACCGACGACTTCCGGGCCGTCTTCGATCGCCTGAAGGAGAACCCATGAGAATGCTGGCGTCCGTGCTGCTCGGCCTCGGCGTGATCACTCCCGCCGCCTCGGCCCAGGTGACCCATGCGCCCAACACCGGTGGGACTCCGCACGTCGTCGCGCCCCCAGAGGGCATCTCCCGGGTGCTCCCGGACGGCCGGGAGATCCTCCTGAAGGTCGGTCCCACGAGCACGGGCGCCGCCTACCTCTTCCTCGGGAGCGAGGACATACCACAGGGGGCCGGGATCCCCCGCCACCGGCACGAGGTGGACGAGGAGATCCTGATCGTCCACCGGGGCGAAGTCGTCGTCGAACTCGACGACGTTCCCCATCGGGCGACGGCAGGATCCGTCATCTACCTCCCTCCGCGTACGTGGATCTCGCTCCGGAACGAGGCGCCCGAGACGGCCACCATCATGTTCGTCTTCCCCCGCGGCAGCGTGGAGCGCTGCTTCGAGTACGTGGGGCTCTCCCCGGGGGAGGAGGCGAGGGAGCCGACGCCGGAGGAGGAGCACGAGGAGATGCACAGTTGTCAGATGACGTATCGGCCGCAGGACTGAGCGACAGGCCGCCGACCCGCACCGGGAGATCCCATGAAGGATTGGCTTCGCCGCATCAGGGGAATGGTCGGGATGGGACTGACCGACGAGGAGACGGAGCGGCTGCTCGGGAAGGTCGGCCGATGAGTAGCGAGGGGGAGCGCTGTCGGACCTGCGGCGGGGGGCTGGTGCTCGAGGCGGGCGACCTGAAGGGGCGGTTCGAGCGTTACTCGGTCGCGCTGCTCGGGCTGCCGCTTCGCCGGTGCGCGCGCGGCCACGAGGCGAGGGAGGCGAAGGACGGCTTCATGGTCGCGCTCGGCCAGCAGCTCCGCTCCGGGCACGACCTGTTCACGAGGCGGATCGGCTTCCTCCGCAGGCGCGACGTGTGTCGCCGGTGCGGGAGCGAGCTGAACCCGAAGGCGGTGACGTCGCACCGGATCGACCTCGCCCTGGAGCACGGAGGCGCGCCTGGCTACCGCGTGGAGATCGCCGCGCCCCTCGTGCGCTGCCGGGACTGCTCCGCGCCGCAGATCCCCGATCGCGACGAGCACCACCTCGGGATCGAGCGATCCATCCTCGCGGCGCTCGCCGCGGGAGGAGTCGGGTACCAGAGTTGAGATCGGGGGGAGCGATGACGACGGGATCCGGAGGTCCGTTCCTGATCGACCTCAGCCACAGGGTGAGGGACGGCATGATCACCTACGAGGGGCTGCCCGCTCCGATCATCTGCGACTGGCTGAGCCGGGAGGAATCGCGCGCCCACTACGCCGAGGGGACGGAGTTCCAGATCGGGAAGATCGAGATGGTTGCGAACACGGGCACGTACCTGGACAGCCCGTTCCACCGATTCGAGGAGGGCGAGGATCTCTCGGAGCTCGCGCTGGAGGCGTTGGCCGATCTGGACGGTGTGTTGATCGAGCCCGACACGCGGGGGAAGCGCGCCATCGATCACGGGTCCCTGGTCGGTCCGGACGTGACGGGCAGGGCGGTGCTGATCCGCACGGGATGGGACGTCCACTGGGAAACCGATCGGTACTTCGAGGGCCATCCGTTCCTCACCAGGGATGCGGCGGAGTATCTGGCGGACGCGGGAGCGGCCCTGGTCGGGATCGACTCGTACAACATCGACGACACGGACGACGGCGAGCGGCCGGTGCACACGACGCTGCTGGGAAGGGGGATTCCCATCGTCGAGCACATGTCGGGGCTCGAGCAGCTACGGGGGCGCCGGTTTCGCTTCTCCGCCGTCCCGGTGAAGGTGGAGGGGCTCGGGTCGTTTCCCGTGCGGGCGTTCGCCGTCGCGGGATGTACCGGAATCAGCGAATCGGAGCCCTGAATGCGTACGATCGCCTTCGCAGCGTCTCTCCTGCTCGTGCTCCCGCAGACCGGCTGCATGCCGGGCGCACGGAGTGCGGACGACCACCGTGCGGATCATCCGCGGCTCGCCGACGAGCCCGTCCTGGAGTTCGTCGGCGGGCGCTGGCTCACGGGCGAATCCTTCGAGGAGCGGACCGCCTGGGCCGTGGACGGAGCGCTCACCTCCGTCCGACCCGCCCGCGTGGACTCCACGATCGACCTCGCCGGAGGCTACGTCGTCCCGCCGTTCGGCGAGGCCCATAACCACAACGTCGAGCCCTCCTCCCGCATCGAGGCCACGATCCGCCGCTACCTCGCGGACGGCGTGTTCTACGTGAAGAACCCGAACAACCTGCCCGGAGCGCGGCGGGAGCTGGCCGGCGGGGTGAACGTACCCACGAGCATCGACGTGGTCTTCGCGAACGGCGGAGTGACGGCCCCCGGCGGACACCCGGTCCCGCACGTTCAGCGCAACGTCGAGCGGGGCATCTGGACGGAGGCGGAGGGCGAGGGTGCGTTCTACTTCACGGTGGCGGACGAAGAGGAGCTGGACCGGAAGTGGGACGCGATCCTGGAGGGCGACCCCGATTTCCTGAAGACGTACCTCCTCTACTCGGAGGAGTACGAGCGGCGCAGGGACGACCCCGCGTTCATCGGCTGGAGAGGCCTCGACCCGGCTCTCCTCCCGGAGATCGTGCGGCGCGCCCACGAGGCCGGTCTTCGAGTGTCCACGCACGTGGAGACGGCGACGGACTTCCGTCACGCGCTCCTGGCGGGCGTCGACGAGATCAACCACATGCCCGGCTTCCGGGGCGACCCCGAGGTCCGGCTCCCCGATCCCGCGGTCTACGAGATCCCGGAAGAGGACGCCCGGCTGGCCGCCCTGCTCGGCACCGTCGTCGTCACCACGGTGGGAGGCATCCGGGAGATCGACCCGCTGGGACCGGACAGCCTGTTGCGCAGGAGGTTCGATCGCCTGCACGCCCGCAACCTGCGCCTGCTCCGGGAGCACGGCGTGCGGCTCGCGATCGGCAGCGACGACTACGGCGACACCTCCGTGGGCGAGGCCATGTACCTGCACGGCCTCGGAATCATGGACGACCGGGCGCTGCTCGGGCTCTGGGCGGAGGCCACGCCGCAGGCGATCCTTCCCGGCCGCAGGGTGGGCTGCCTGCGCGAAGGCTGCGAAGCCAGCTTTCTCGTGCTGGGCGGCGACCCGCTCGAGGACTTCGGCCACGTGCGCGACATCGTGCTCCGGGTCAAGGAGGGCCGCGTGCTTCCCGCTCCTCGGGACCCGTAGACGTCCGCTTCGCTCGACTCGCATCCACGGCGTACCGTCCCGGGCCCGACGCCGCCAGGAGGGTGAGCCACCTCCGGGGTACGACCGGAAACCGTGGATCGTTTCGACTCGTAGGGTCCCACCGACGGCACGGCGGATTCCTGAACCCGCGAGACGACTTGAGCCTCCGACCCCGTTTGGCCCTGGCCCTTGCCGGGCTCCTGCTTCCCGTCTCCTCCACGGCCCAGGAACCCCCGTCCGCCGGACCGTCGCTCGACGGGCACGTGGCACGGATCGACAGCGCGCTCGTCGCCGCGGCCCGGCGCGGGATGAACGGGGTCGTGCACCTTCGGACCGGCGATGAGATCCTCCTCCACCGAGCCTACGGATGGCGCGACCGGGAAGCCGCCGAGGCGATGACCACCGGCGTCGCCTTCGACATCGGCTCCCTCGTCAAGCCGATCACGGCCGTCGCGGTCCTCAGGGCCGAGGAGGAGGGCCATCTCCGCACGGAGCAGACGGTCGGCGAGTACTTCAAGGACGCGCCCGAGGACACGCGCGACATCACGATCGATCAGCTCCTCCGACATCGCGCCGGCCTCCGGGACTACATCGGCGGCGACTATGAGCTGGTGCGGCGCGCCGAGGCCCTGGAACGGATCCTGTCGGCGCCTCTCCGGCACCCCCCCGGCGAGGCGCGGGCCTACTCCAATGCCGGGTATACCCTTCTCGCGATCATCCTCGAGGAAGCGACGGGAAGGCCGTACGAAGCGTGGGTGCGCGGGGCGGTGCTCGAGCCCGCCGGCGTTCCCGAGCTCGGCTACGTCCTTCCCCCCCGGTCCGCGGCGGACGTCGCCGTCGGCTACGGGCCGGACGGCGAGCGCTGGGGGACCCCGGTGCGGAAGCCGTGGCTGGAGGACGGCGTGTCGTGGACCTTCAGGGGAGCCGGGGGCATGATCGGCACCGCCGCGGAGACGGCGCGCTGGTACCGGGCCCTCCTCGCCGGGGAGGTCCTGGGGCCCGACGCGCTGGAACGGTACCTCGATCTCGGGGCGGAGACGGCCCCGGGCGGGGAGGACGTCTGGCTCGCCCACGCGGGGGGCAACGGCGTCTTCAACACCGTGCACGCCAGCTGGGTGGGATCCGACGTCCATTTCACCCTGTTCACGAGCACCGCCCGCCCGCTGAACGCCGAAACCGTCCTCGAGGGGATCGTGGAGGACGTCTTCGCGGTCGCGGAAGGTGTGGGGCCGGGCCCCGACGATCGACGGCAGTGAGCCGCCGGGACCGACGTCGCCCGGAGGCGTGCGCTCGGCGCTGCGGCGGGAAAACATTTGATCTCGGCCGCGGCCGCGGCGTATGATGTGACGGTGGCACCACCGGATCCGGTTCCGGCCCCACCCCTTTCCCGGAGACCCCATGAAGCGCCTGATCGGATACACCGCCCTTTCCGGGGCGGTGCTCGTGGCCGTCCTGCTCGTCTACAGCCCCCCCGGTCTGGACGAGGTGACGCCGGAACCGGTGGCGGAGCGGGCGGGGGAGTCCGCGCTGGCGGACGTCCGGGCGGCGACGGAGCGGTTCCGCGACGTCGACGTGGCGCTCGAGGAAGGATACGTCCGCGATCCCCTCGACCTCTGCGACACCGCCGAGATGCTGGGCCAGCCCGCCGAGCTCGGCGCCATGGGCGTCCACTACTTCCGCCCGGACCTGCTCGGCATCACGGGGCCGCCGGACCCGCGGATAGACGGCACCGGCACCCACGTCGACTTCCTCCAACCGGCGATCCTGATCTACGAGCCCCAGGAGGACGGCTCCCTGGAGCTGGTGGCGGTGGAGAATCTCACGTTCGTGGAGGCGTGGGAGGCGGCCGGCAACACCGAGCCGCCGTCGTTCCAGGGTGTAGCCTTCGACTACATGGTCGACGATCCGGACACCCCGGAGGACGAGGCCCACATGTTCGAGCCGCACTACGATCTCCACCTATGGCTGTATCGTGACAACCCGAACGGCCTGTTCGCCCAGTTCAACCCGGACGTGACGTGCGAGCACCACACGTCGGCCGGGACCGAGGACCACGAGCACTGAGAGGTCGTCGATGCCTGACAGGAAGATCCTCGCCGTCGTCGGATCGACCGGGACCCAGGGAGGCGGGTTGGCCCGCGCCGTCCTCGACGACCCCGAGGGCGGGTTCGGGGTGCGCGCGCTGACCCGGAAGCCGGAGTCGGACGCCGCCCGCGCGCTCCAGGAGCGGGGCGCGGAGGTGGTCCGGGCGGACCTGGACGACCCGCCCACCGTGGAGCGGGCGTTCGACGGCGCCTGGGGGGCCTACTGCGTGACCAACTTCTGGGAGTCCTTCTCGCCCGAGAAGGAGAAGGAGCAGGCCCGGACGATGGCCGCCGCGGCGAAGGCGGCGGACCTCCGGCACGTGATCTGGTCGACGCTGGACGACACCCGGGAGCGCGTGCCCCTGGACGACCGCCGCATGCCCACGCTCATGGACCACTACAAGGTCCCGCACTACGACGCCAAGGGCGAGTCCGACCGCTTCTTCCGGGAGGAGGGCGTGCCGACGACGTTCTTCCTGACCTCCTTCTACTGGGACAACCTCATCCACTTCGGGATGGAGCCGAAGCGGGGCGAGGACGGGATCCTGCGCCTGGTGCTCCCGATGGGCGAGGCGAAGCTCCCCGGGATCGCGGCCGAGGACATCGGGAAGTGCGCCTACGGCATCTTCCGGCGGTCCGAGGAGATGGTCGGCCGGAGGGTGGGCGTCGCGGGGGGCCATCCGACCGGGGAGGAGATGGCCGCCGGGCTCACCGAGGCCCTGGGCGAGGAGGTCCGCTACCAGGACGTCTCGCCCGAGACGTACCGCTCCTTCGACTTCCCGGGCGCCGACGACCTCGGCAACATGTTCCAGTACAAGCGGGAGTTCGAGGAGGCGTACTGCGCCTCGCGCCCCGTGGAGAAGACGCGGGAGCTCAACCCCGAGCTCCAGACGTTCGACGAGTGGGCCCGGCGGAACGCGTCCAGGGTCCCGATCGAGTAGCGGGGCGGCGGGCGCTACCCACGGGGCGCCGCACCCGAGGCTTCAGCCGTCGGAAGAGGCGATCCGCAGCACGAAGGAGTTCGAGATCCTCTCCTCCAGGGGCAGGGGGTCACCGAATCCCTGCCGGTCCGGATCGTAGTCGTGAACGGCCCAGTGCCAGACCAGCCGGTAGGTGCCTTCGACCTCCGCGACCTGGAATCGGGGGCGCACGTCGCCCGAAGGACGCCCGGCGACGATCCGGAGCGTGTCCGTGAACGTGGCGTCGGGCTCGATCACGACCGGCGGGCTCAGGCACATCAGGGTGACGGGCGTCCACGCCGTGACCCATCCGTCGCCCTCCCGCTTCTCGAGCGACGGCGGCACGTTTCCCCGGCAGTTGATCAGCGACACCGTCTCACCGGTGCGGTTGGTGTAGGCGAATGCGATCTCTCCCTCGAAGCCGGATTCCGTGTGGCGCAGCTCGTACTCGAGGTGCTCCGTCCGGAGCGGGTGCTCCTCCTCGCCGCCGGCGGACGTCGGGGGCGAGCCGCATGCCAGCAGGACGAGGGCGCTCAGGAGAAGTCCGGGGCTTCGGGAACGTGGCATCGGCCGGTCTCCGGGGGGATTCTCGCTGGTTCGACTCACTAGAAGGACGAACGAGGTGCCGTCTCCTCGCACGCCGACCTGATGGGGCGCATGGATGGACAGCCCCGAGGCGGCACTGGCGTCGAGCAGAGCCGCTCGAGCCGGCTCGCGTGTGATCAGGGGACCACGGTGCTAGAATCCTGCCAGGAAGTGGACGCTTCCGGCTCCCGGATTCCCCCTCGGATCCAGACCGCCACATGCGCGCATCGATGCTCTGGCTGTCCCTGCTCGCGGCCGTCGCCGTGTCGGACGGGAGAACCGCGGGAGTGATTCTCCCGCCCGACCTCGCCTTCGTGGGGGTCACGGTGCTGCCGATGGACGGATCGGGGGCGCTGGCCGACCGGACCGTCCTGGTCCGGAGCGGCCGCATCCTGGCGGTGGGACCCCGGGACTCGGTTCCCGTGCCGGATGGTGCGGAGGTCGTGGAGGGGCGGGGCCGCTACCGCCTTCCCGGACTCGTGGACATGCACGTCCATCCCGCCGCGTCCGAGCGCGACCTGCGGCGCCTGGCGCTGCACGGGGTGACCACCGTCCGGGTCATGAACGGCCGGCCCGAGCTCCTGGCGCTCCGGGACCGGATCCTCCGCGAGGACCTCCTGGCGCCGGCCATGCTGGTGGCCGGCCCCATCCTCGAAGGCCCCGCGCCGGAAGGCTACGAGGACGTCATCGTGACCGCGTGGCGGAACATCGTCGAGACCCGGGAGGACGGCGTGGAGGCCGTGGCCCGCCAGGCGGAGGCGGGCTACGACTTCATCAAGGTCTACAACAACCTCAGCCGCGAGGCGTACGGCGGCATCGTCTCCGAGGCGCGGCGCCGGAACCTGGACGTGGTCGGCCACGTCCCCTTCGACGTGGGTCTCGCGGGCGCGATCGCCGCCGGCCAGCGTACCGTCGAGCACCTCCGCGGCTACGTCCAGGCGGCCGTCCCTCCCGGCGCGCCGCACCAGCCCGGTCCGGACTTCCGCTCCCGGCTCCTGGCCTGGGCCCACGCCGACACGCTCCGCTTCGAGGAGCTGGCGCGGGCGACGGCGGACGCGGGCGTCTGGAACTGCCCCACCCTGGTCACCCGGCGCACCTTCCTCCCCACCGACCGGATGGTGGCCTTCCTCGCCTCTCCCGCGGGCACGCTGCTGTCCGAGCGCCAGCGGACCGCCTATCTCGGTCGGCACCGGAGGGCGTGGTTCTCCAACATCGAAGAGGAGGACCTGGAGGTCGTGACCCGGGGGATCCGGCGGGCGGAGGGGCTCGTCCGCGCACTGAGGGACGCCGGGGCGCCACTCTGCGCCGGCACCGACGTTCCCGTGGACGGCCGGGAGCTCCACGCCGAGCTCGCGCTCCTCGTCTCCGCCGGCCTGAGCGCGGCCGAGGCGCTGGAGGCCGCCACCGCGAGCGCCGCCCGGGCGCTCCGACGCGAGGACCTGGGACGGATCGCCGTGGGCGCCAGGCCCGACCTCCTCCTCGTGGACGACGATCCCCGGGCCTCCCTGGAGACGCTCGGCCGCCCCGTCGGGATCTCGGTGCGGGGGCGGTGGCTTTCCCGCGTCGTCCTCGACTCCCTGCTCGAGGTCGAGGCGGCGCGCGACCGGCGGGCGGTCCGGCTCGCCGCTCCGGACGGCTCCGCTCCGCGCACCCTCACCGAGGGGCGTGACCCCCTGCCCGCCCCCGACGGCACGATCTACTTCCTCTCCACCCGCGCGGAGTCGCAGCGCTACCTGGAGATCCCCCGCGACGAGGGGGTGCACCGGATCGCACGGCTCACGTCCCTGCTCGCGGTCGACGCGGGAGGCGGAGCGCCTCGCATCGTGGCCGACGACGTCCTCGTCCCCGGGCTGCACCGGACCTTCGACGTCTCGCCGGACGGGAGGCGGATCGCCTACGTGTCGGTCGACGGGGCGGGGCGCGCCGGGCTCCGTCTCCTCGATTCGGCCTCCTCGACGCGCCTCCTCCACACGCTCCAGGAGGCGGACCCGGTCGGCCCGCGCTTCTCGCCCGACGGGACCCGGATCGCCGTCACCGACGGAGGCCGGCTCCTGTCTGTCCCGACGGACGGAGGCCCTCCCCGCTCACTCGCGACCCTCGCCGCCTGGGACGGCCAGGTGCAGTGGTCCGCCTCGGGAGACGCGGTCATGGCCTCCGGGTACCCCGCCGGGAGCGAGGGGAACGGCCTCTTCATCGCCTCCCTCGCCGGCGGGGAGCTCCGGCGGGTCACTCCCGAGAGCGAGGATCGCTTCTACCTGGAGGGCTTCGCCTGGCACCCCGACGGCTCCCGGGTCGCCTACATGTGCTACTGCGACCCCGACCACCTCCGTCTGGCCCGGGTCGGCCCCGCGGGCGTCCGGCCCACGGAAGTGCTGCTCGAGCGCGGCGACCACTGGGACTGGATGGGGACCTGGTCACCCGACGGCAGCCGGTACCTCTTCCTCGGATACGGCGAGGAGGAGGGACTCTTCTCCCTCGATCCGGAGAGCGGGAGGGTGGCGTTCCTGGCCCCCGCGGCGGGGCTTCCGAGCTTCGTGCCCGGCGGGCAGCTCGTCTTCGAGGCGGACGGATCCGTGGGCGGAACGGTACCCCGATCGGAGGAATCCGCGGAGGGCGAGGGAGGCGGGCAGGCCGCGGACTGGATCCATGCCGATCCGGGCGAGGGCGGGAACGCGTTCGCTCTGGCCGCCGGCGACATCGACCGGTCCGACGCCGCCCACGAGCTCGTCGTGAGCCAGCCGCTCCACGCGGATCGGGTGGGCCGCGTCCTCTACTTCGCGGACCTCCGGGACACGGTTCCCGACGTCGTCTTCAGGAATCCCCGCGGGTCCGACCACCGCACCCTCTTCGGTGTCAGCGTGAGCGTCGGGGACGTGAACCTGGACGGAGCGGACGACATCCTGATCGGGGAGCGCACGAGCCGTCCGGCGGACACGGCCGGGGTCGGCGGCCAGGTCGTGCTCTTTCTCGGAGCTACCGGCGGGGGCCCACCCGATACCGTTCCCGACCTGATTCTCACGAATCCGGGTGAGGGACCGGACGGCGCGCTGGACAACTACGGGGACCACGTGCACGTGGTCCGGGCGCCGGATGGAGCGGATCCCCGGGGGGCGCGGGTCGACGGGGAGCACGCCAGGATCTTCGTGGGGGCGAGCAGCCAGGACGACGGGCGGGGCGGGGGGCAGACCCACGGCGCCGTCTACGGATACACGGCCGAGGGAGATCTCGTGTGGACCTCGATCGGCGCGGAGGACGAGTTCCTCGGCAAGTGGATCGAGACGGGAAATCTCGAGCGCCCGGGAGGGCTCGACCTGATCGTCGGCGGCGCGCGGCCGGCGAACGAGGACGCGCATCCGCTCGGGGGCGTCGCACGCGTCTGGCTCCTGGGAGAGCGGGGATCCCTCACCGATCCCCTCCGGACCTTCGATCTGCCCCACCCGGAACGGGCACTCGGGACCGGGGGCACGAACCACAACTTCGGATACCGCGTGGTAGCGGGTGACGCCACGGGGGACGGGATCGCCGACCTCGTCGTGTCCGATCCGTACTGGGAGCGGACCACCGGCGCGGCGTACCTCTACGAGGGACCGGTCGGTCCCGGCGATCGGCCCGAGTGGATCTTCCGCGGGAACCCCGAGATCACCGAGGTGCCCCTCCTGGGGCGGGGGATCGATTTCGGCGACGTCGACGGCGACGGCGTCGACGACTTCGTGATCGGTGCTCCGGCGTGGGCCGTATGGACCGACGAGGCGCGGGTGTACCTCTTCTCCGGAGGCCCGATCGAGGAGCTCCCGGGTACCGGAGAAGGGCCCCGCGTGGCGAGGGCGCCGGACGCCGACCGCGAATTCCGCTCCCCGGGCTTCGGGAACATGGGTGAGTACGCCATCATCGCGCCGCTCCACGTGGGGCCCGGCGGTGTCCAGGACGTCGTGACGACGATCCTGCACTCGGGCCAGCCGGAGACCCGGGGGGTGTATCTGTTCAGGGGCGATGGGCGATGACGACGCTCGAGACGAACGGCGGGACCCTGCGAAGCGGAGCGGTGGAGCGTTCGATGGAGACGTGCTGACGGTCGTGCCCACGGAGACGACGAAGCGCATCACCACCCTCATGGCCGTCACGGTGGGCCTCCTGGGCGGAGGCGCGGGCCCCCTCCCGGCCCAGCACATGGAGTCTGCCTGCCCGCTGGAGGTTCCGGCGGCGTCCGGTGAGCTCACCGGGCCCGGGGAGGTGCCCGAGCCCGCCTGGGACCTCCGCTGCATCGAGCTCCATCCCGCTGCGGCCGGAGGCGACTCGCGCGGCGTGGTGAGCCTGCGGCCGGCGCCCTCTCCGTTCGGCGTCTCGGTCACGCCCGAGGGCCGCCACCGCTGGCTGCTCACGGCGCGCCTAGAGGGGCTCCCCGATCCGGCCTCGCTGGGTCCCTACACCACCTACGTGGCGTGGGCCGCGCCGCTGGAGCTGGACCCGGTCGCGCGCCTCGGCGAGGTCGGGGACGGCGTGGTGGAGCTGGGCGAGGTGGACTTCTCCAAGTACCTGGTGATGATCTCGGCCGAGGCGTCGGCCGACGTCACGGAGCGGGAGGGCCCGCTCGTGCTGCGGGGCCGATCGCCCTCGAGCCGGATGGAGCCCCACGACCTGCTGACGCTGGCGCCCTCGGCGGAGGAGCCCCCCCCAGAGCGCGGGCGGCGCGGCGAGCCAGCGGAGCACGGGGAGCGCGGCGAGCCCGCCCCGCACGCGGAGCACGCCGATCCCGGCGAGCACGCGGCCCACGCGGCTCCGTCGGACGGCACCCACGGTGCGTGGAGCATGCCCCCCCGCTATCCCGGCGTGCCCATGCTCCCGGGCATGGAGTCCCTCGCTCCGGACGTCTCGCCCCTCACCCTCCACCCGGACGCCGGGCCCGGACCCCCGGACGCCCCGGACGGGCTCGCGCCCCCTCGCGTGCGGGAGAGCGAGGTGGTGGCGCTTCCCGACGGCGGCACCCTGGACCTGACCGCGGGCTTCGTCCGCCGCGAGCTCAAGGACCTGGAGCTCGACATGCTCGCCTTCAACGGCCAGCACCCGGGCCCGCTGATCCGGGTCGAGGCCCACTCGACCATCTTCGTGAACTTCCGGAACGAGACCCCGCTGCCCACCGCGATCCACTGGCACGGGGTCCGCCTGGACAACCGCTTCGACGGGGTTCCGGGGGTGACGCAGGAGGCGGTGCCTCCGGGCGGGAGCTTCCGCTACACGGTGTACTTTCCGGACGCGGGGATCTACTGGTACCACCCCCACCACCGCGAGGACGTCCAGCAGGAGCTCGGGCTCTACGGGAACCTGATGGTCGAGGCGCCCGAGCCCGACCACTACGCCCCGGTGAACCGGGAGGAGGTCCTGATGCTGGACGACCTCCTCCTGGACGAGGGGGGGATGGTGCCCCACGGCCTCGAGGCCGCCAACTTCGGCCTGATGGGCCGCTTCGGGAATCTCCTGCTCGTGAACGGTCGGCCGGAGCACCGGGTGCGGGCCCGGCGGGGCGAGGTCGTCCGCTTCCACCTCACCAACGCCGCGAGCACGCGCACCTTCAACCTCTCGTTCCGGCGGGTCCACCGAGATCCGCCCGGCGAGGAGCCCGCAGGGAATCCCCCGGAGGAAGGAGGGGACGGAGCCGCCGCCCCGGCGGACGGTGCCGTGCTCCCGGTGAAGGTGCTCGCGACCGACGTGGGGCGCTTCGAGCGCGAGGTGATGGTGGAGAGCGTGGTGCTCGCCCCCGCCGAGCGCTACGTCGTCGACGTCCTCTTCGAGGAGCCCGGAGAGTACGAGATCGTGAACCACGTTCAGGGCATCAACCACCGGATGGGGGTGTTCCTGGAAGAGCGGACGCCGCTCGGCACCGTGACCGTCGAGGACCGCGCCCCGGCCGAGGATCACCGCGAAGCCTTCCAAGAGCTGCGAGCGAACGAGAAGGTCACCGCCGAGATCGACCGCTACCGCGACCGCTTCGACGCTCCCGTCGACCACGAGCTGGTCCTGGCGCTCGACGCCGAGGATCTTCCCCTCGTGGTAGAGGAGGCCATGCGCTACGACTGGGTCTACCCGCACCCCGTCGAGTGGACGGGCACGATGCCGATGATGAACTGGGCGCTCTCGGCCCGCGACCTCCGGTGGACCCTCCGGGAGCCCGCCACGGGCCGGGAGAACATGGACATCGACTGGCGCTTCCGGGTGGGCGACGTGGTGAAGATCCGCATCCACAACGACCGGAGCGGGGTGCACGCGATGCACCATCCCATCCACGTCCACGGGCAGCGCTTCCTCGTGCTGGAGCAGGACGGCGTCGCCAACCCGAACCTGGCCTGGAAGGACACCGTGCTGTTACCTCCGGGATCCACGACCGACATTCTGCTGGAGATCTCGAATCCGGGCCGCTGGATGGTCCACTGCCACATCGCCGAGCACCTGGAGGCCGGAATGAAGTTCGTCTTCGACGCGGAGGGCACATGAGAGGCGGGACGACGATGCGCGCGACGGGCCTGAGGGTCGGGGCCGTCCTCACCGCGCTCTGGGGGATGTCCGCGCTCGCTCCGGCACCGGCCGAGGCCCAGCGGGTGAGCGAGGAGTTCCGGGACCTGGTCGCGGTGGACGCCCCGGTGGTCGCGCTCACGAACGTGACGGTGATCGACGGCACGGGCGCGCCGGCGCGGACGGGCCAGACCGTGGTCGTCGAGGGCGAGCGGATCCGGGCCGTGGGTCCGGCCGACGGCGTGGAGATCCCGGCCGGCGCCGAGGTCCTGGACCTCGAGGGGCACACGGTGATCCCCGGGCTCGTCGGCCTCCACAACCACAGCTACTACACCGGTGGCCGGGGGCGGGCGGCGCAGCTCTCCTTCAGCGGCTCCCGGATGTATCTGGGCTCGGGCGTCACGACGATCCGTACGACCGGGGCGCGCTACCCGTACGAGGAGCTGAACCTCCGACGCGAGATCGAGGAGGGCCGGGTGGTGGGGCCCACCATGTTCACCACCGGCCCCTACCTGACGGGAGAGCAGGGCCCCGTGAACATGACCCTCCTGGAGGGTCCGGAGCAGGCGCGGCGGGTGGTCCGGTACTGGAGCGAGGAGGGGGTCGACTGGTTCAAGGCGTACACCTGGATCAGCAGGGCCGAGCTCCAGGCGGCGATCGACGAGGCGCACCGGCACGGCGTGGGGGTGACCGCGCACCTCTGCTCGGTGGGCTACCGCGAGGCGGTGGCCATGGGCATCGACAACCTCGAGCACGGCCTGTTCGCGAACAGCGAGTACGCGCCCGACAAGGAGCCCGACGACTGCCCCTCGGGCTTCCGGAGCGGGTACGTGGACCTGGACGTGAACGGCCCCGAGGTGCAGGCGACCTTCCGGGACATGATCGAGAACGGCGTCGCCATGACCTCGACGCTGGTCGTCTACGAGATCTCCGTGGCGGGGCGTGAGCCGATCGAGGAGCGGGTGTACGAGATCCTGGCTCCCGAGATCGCGGCCGAGGTCCGGGAGATCGCCGAGCGGAGGAGGGCGGGCGAGGGGGCGATCGACCCCGCCGTCTACCAGAAGGCGCTCGAGTACGAGTACGCCTTCGTCCAGGCCGGCGGGCTGCTGGCGGCCGGGGTGGACCCGACCGGATACGGCGCCGCTCCTCCCGGATTCGGAGACCAGCGCAACTTCGAGCTCCTCCTCGAGGCGGGCTTCACGCCGGTCGAGGTGATCGAGATCATGAGCGCCAACGGCGCCCGGGTCCTCGGGATCGACGACGAGGTGGGCACCGTCGAGGCGGGCAAGGTGGCCGACCTGGTCGTCATCGAGGGCGACGTCGAGGCGGCGGGCCACATCCGGGACACGCGGATCGTGTTCCGACACGGCCTCGGCTGGGACTCGGCCGCCCTGATCGAGTCGGTGCGGGGGATCGTCGGGATCCGGTGAGCGGGGGAGGCGACGGGAGGACGTGATGTCGGCTCGAGCCCTGTTCCGCTGGGCGGCGGTCGCGCTCGTCCTCGCCGCGGTCGTGCTCGCCGTGCTCGGGGGCGTGCCCTTCGCGGTGAACTTCTTGCTCCCGCGCCCCCTCGCCCTCCTGGCGGTCGCCGTCAACGGCGTCGGGATGGCGGGCCTCGCGCACGCGCTCTGGACGAGAGCGGCGCCGGGCCGGAGCGCACGTCGCGAGGCGGACCACTAGATTCGTGACGAGCCGAATCCCGACCGGAGACCCCGTGATGAGACCCCCTCGCCCTACCGCGTCATCCCTCGCCCCCCCGGTGGTACCCGGACCGGCGCCGCGCACGCCGGCGTTGCCCGCACCGGCGCTCTCCGCCCTGGTGCTGTCCGCGCTGGCGCTCTCCGTCGGCACGGCGCACGCCCAGGAGACGAGCGGCGCCGAGAAGCTCTACTTCGACGCGTGCCCGCCCTTCGCGGAGGAGTACACCTTCGACTGCTACCACACCTACGACGAGGTCACCGCCTTCCTGCGGGACGTCGCGCGCGCGCACCCCGACCGGACCCGCCTCGAGTCGATCGGAGAGAGCTGGGAAGGCCGCGAGCTCTGGGTCCTGACGGTGACCGACTTCGAGGCCGGCGCGCCCGAGGAGAAGCCGGCCGTCTGGGTGGACGGCGGGATCGACGCCGACGAGGTGGTGGCCATCGAGGCCGCGCTCGGCGTGGCGCACCGGCTGCTCACGTCCGACGAGCCCGAGGTCCGCGAGCTGCTCCGCACGCGCGCCTTCTACATCGCGCCGGTCGTGATCCCCGACATCTCGGACCTGCACCACACCACCCCGATCCGGCCCCGCGACACCACCGCGCGTCCCTGGGACGACGACGGCGACGGCGAGCGGGACGAGGACGGGCCGAACGACCTGGACGGCGACGGTCAGGCGCTCCGGATGCGGGTCGAGGATCCGGACGGCGACCGGGTCGCGGACGAGCGGGACCCGCGCGCCATGCGCGACCGCCGCCCGGACGACGAGGGCCCGTTCTACCGCGTGTATCCCGAGGCGATCGACGAGGACGGCGACGGCGAGTTCGGAGAGGATCCGGTCGGCGGCATCGATCCGAACCGGAACTACCCGGGAAACTGGTCGCAGGGGCAGGGCGGTGCCGGTCCGTTTCCGGGCTCCGAGGCGGAGCTGCGCGCCATGCTGGACTTCATCCTCGAGCGGCCGAACATCGCCGCCTCGCAGCACTTCCACTCCAGCGGAGGCGTCATCCTCCGGCCCCCCTCGGTGCCGGACCTCGACCTGCCGGCCGCGGACGAGCGGCTCTACCTCCAGCTCTCCAGGGAGGGCATGGAGGTCACGGGGTATCCGCTCGCGACCTCCGTCTTCGACTGGAACTGGCCGCGCGGCTCGACGAACACCCGGCCCGGCCAGATCTGGCGCACGCCGGACGGTGAGATCCGGGGGGGCGACCTCACCGGGTATCCCGCCTACGGCGGCTCCATCGACGGCATGTACCTCCTTTTCGGCGTGCTCGCCTTCGCCAACGAGATCTACACGATGGGCGAGGACTACGACGAGGACGGCCGGATCGACGAGGTCGAGCAGCTCCGCTGGGACGACGAGGAGCTGGACGGCGCGGCGTTCAAGGAGTGGGAGCCGTTCGACCATCCGCAGCTGGGCCCGGTCGAGATCGGCGGCTGGCGCAAGTTCGGCCACAACAATCCGCTGCCGGACGACCTGCCGCGCGAGGTCGAGCGGAACGTGGACTTCGTGCTCATGCAGGCCGAGCGCACGCCGCGACTGGTCGTCTCGGGCGTCGAGGTCGAGGAGATCGGGGGCGACGTCCACCGCGTGCGCGCCACCGTGAGGAACGAGGGTTGGCAGCCGACGGAGCTGGCGATCCGCGAGGAGTCGGGAGACGCCGTGCCCGTCCGGGTCACGCTCGAGGCGGGCGACGGCGTGGAGCTTCTCTCCTCGGACGCGATGCACGAGCTGGGCACGCTGGGCGGCCAGTCGAGCGAAGAGGCCGAGTGGCTGGTGCGCGGGGCGCGCGGGGCGCGGGTCACGGTGAGAGCCGCGCACCCGAAGGGAGGCACGGCGACGGCCGAGGCTGCGCTGACGGAGCGGCCGGCATCGTAGGCTCCGGCGCAGGGAACGAACGGGACGCAGACGACGCATGGAATGCACGCGGCGCGGGAGGCTGGCCATGAACGTCGAGGTCGGACAGAAGGCGGAGCGGACCCTGGAGCTCACCGCGGAGCACGTCCGCACCTACGCCGAGCTGACGGGGGATCACAATCCGCTCCACTTCGACGAGGAGTTCGCAGCGGGGACCAGATTCGGACGGCTGGTCGTGCAGGGTGGCCTGACGACCGGTCTGCTCCACGCCCTCGTGGCCATGGACATGCCGGGGCCCGGCACGGTCTTCCTGAGCCAGGACTGGAAGTTCACGGCGCCCGTCTTCATCGGCGACACGATCACGGCGGAAGCGGAGGTCGTGAGCGTCCACCCGTCCAAGCCCGTCACCGAGCTCCGTGTCGAGGTGCGGCGCCGGGGTGGGGAAGCCGTGCTCGAGGGAGGGGCGTGGTGCTACACCTTCTCCGGCGAGGCGCCGTAGACGGACACCCCCTCACCCGAGCCGCTCGACGAGCCGGTCGAGGGCGGCGGCCAGGCCGGGCTCCAGCCGGTCGATCTCGCCCCGGGATAGCTTCCAGCTCATGGCCCGGACGCCGACCGTGCACCCTCCCTCGGAGCGAGGGAAGGCCTTGAGCTCCAGCGTTCCGTCGATCTCCTCCCAGACGCGGAGGCGCTCGGGGCCCGCCTCGGCCAGCACCGGTCCCGTGATCGAGCGTCCCTCGAGGGCCAGCCACTCCGACAGCCGCGAGGGATCGCGGTAGTGGGGGGCCACACCCTCGCAGCCGACGGACACCGGCCGCATCACCACCACTTCCGCCTTCGTCCGGCCGTACCATCGCTCCACGTAGTGACCCAGCATCGCGAGGGCGAGCACCCAGCCCCCCTCCGCTCCCTTCCGGGCCGCCTCCGCCTCCGGCCCCTCGCCGAAGCCGGACTGGACCACGCGGACCACGGTCTCGCCCCCGTCCGCCTCGAGGGTGATCTCCAGCACGCTCGCGCCGCCCCCCGGCTGCGGGCTCCGAAGCACCAGCCGCCCGGGCGCGTCCGCGACCAGCACCTCCTGCTCGACCTCGAGACCGAACCGGTCCCACGCCCACGTGACGCGCCCGCCCTCCTCGGCCCGTCCGACGGCCCGCTCCACGAACCACCCTGCGATGCGGGCCGGATCGGCCCACGCGCTCCAGAGCCGCTCCGCCTCGGCGCCGACGCGGGCCTCGTGCTCGACGCGAGCGCCTTCGTGCTCCACCCCCCGCTGCGCCGGGGGATCCAGGTCGGGATTCGGGGCCGACGGGCTCATGGCGTCTCCTCCAGGTCTTCGGATGGACTTGCGGGTGAGAGCTCGCTCCGGGCGGGCTCGCCTTCGGTCGGCAGCGGATAGCAGCCCAGCACCAGCCGGAAGGGCCATCCTCGCTCGCCCCCGGAGTAGCGGGCGACGACGTCGAGCACGGCACTCCGGATCTCGGACGCGAAGAGGGAGCGCTCGGCGGCCGACGCGAAGCGGACCTCGGCGTCGAGGGACAGGCTGGGAACCCGTCCGGCACCGGCCGTCTCCGCCTCGTGGAGGGTCCGGCCGAGCTCCTCCTGCACGAGCGCGGTCAGGCCGAGCAGC
Organism: uncultured Gemmatimonadaceae bacterium; assembly: GCA_964409525.1. Classification (GTDB taxonomy): domain Bacteria; phylum Gemmatimonadota; class Gemmatimonadetes; order Longimicrobiales; family Gaopeijiaceae; genus CAYPDV01. The sequence continues at coordinate 17,854 of CAYPDV010000015.1, read as the reverse complement.
CTCGCGGCGCTGAAGGCGTCGTCGGGGCTGACCGGCCCGCCCGCCGGGAGGCCGAGCGCTCCCAGCACGCCGGGTGAGAGGAGGTAGTGGCGCGCCGTGGCCCGGTAGCGCCGCTCCACGAAGTTGCGGCGGCGGCGCTCGTCGGTCAGACGGAGGAACCCGGCGTCGGAGAGCGTGGTGACGTGGTAGTTCACCTTCTGCGGCGTCTCGCCGATGCGCCGGGCGATCTCCGACGCGGACGCCGGCTCCCTGGCCTGCTCGAGGATCCGCAGGCGGAGCGGGTGGAGAAGGAGGGCGGCGCGTCCACCCTCCTGGACGATCTCGACAGGTGCGGCGGCAGGAGGCATAAAAATATATTTGTACGAACAAACAACCTTGTCAATAGACATGGAGTTTGCGCGGATGCGCGGATCGTCCCTCGAGCCGCTATCTTCGGCTTCATGAGGTCCGCCCCCTTCATCATCGTCGTCACCTCCTGGCTGGCCCTGGCCGGTGCGTGCCAGCCCACGGACCGCGACCGGAACGATGCGCCGGCCGAGGCGGCGGACACCACAGGGGTGGACACGCCCGCTGCGGACACGGCGGACACGGTGGAGGCTGCGGACACGGCGGACACGGCGGAGGCGGCCGGGTCCGACCCCGCGGCGGGGGACGCGGGGGCGCCGTGCCGCGCGCCGGAGCCGGCGGCGCGGCCCGGCACCCGGACGGTCGAGGTCTACTTCCGCTGCGAGGGGGCGCTCGCCGGAAACCTCCATCCCGTCCACCGGCGAGTCGACGAGGACGCCGACCCGCTCCGGGCCGCTCTCGAAGAGATGCTCCGCGGCCCGACGCAGGCGGAGCGCGAACGCGGGTTCCGGTCGCTCTTTTCCGGGCGCACGGAGGGCATGCTCCGCTCGATCTCGCGGAGCGCGGGCGGCGATACCGTCCGGATCGACTTCGCCGACTTCCGCTCCGAGCTCGGAGAGGGCCCCGATCCGACCAGCTTCGTGCCGGGCGGCGTGATGGCCGACCTCACCTGGACCGTCTTCCAGCAGTTTCCGGACGTGCAGGCGCTCCGCTTCGCCTTCGACGGCGACGAGGCGGCCTTCTGGTCGTGGCTGTCGAGGGCTCCGCGAGAGCCTCGGGCGTTCACGCGGACGGACTGGGAGCAGGTGTGAGGTCGTGCGCTCCGACGAGCGCTCCGAGCGATCCGTCCGCCCACGCTCCACCTCGCGACGAAGCCGCAGACCGCCCCGGCCCCACGGCCGGCTCCGATCCCCCAGCGCACCCCGAATCCGGCGACGCCATGGCATCCGACGATCCCTCCCGCGCGAGCGGCACCTTCGAGGTCGACCTGAACCCCCGCGACACCGACGAGGAGGCCGCCGGCACGACGCTGAGCCGGCTGTCGATGGCGAAGCGCTTCGAAGGCGCCCTCCAGGCGACGAGCACCGGCGAGATGCTCGCCGCGCGCACTCCCCAGCCCGAATCCGCCGGCTACGTCGCCCTCGAGCGGGTGCGCGGCGTACTCGACGGCCGGAGCGGCACCTTCGTGCTCCAGCACAGCGGCACGATGTCCCCGGACGGGCAGGAGCTCACCGTGACCGTCGTGCCGGACTCGGGAACGGGCGAGCTGGAGGGGCTCCAGGGTCGGATGATGATCACCGTCACCCCCGAGGAGCATTCGTACGTCTTCGAGTACACGCTGCCGGCGCGTCCGTAGCTCGTCGGTCTCTCTGGCGAGGCGCGGCCTCGTCGCTACCTTTCCGGAAGGCGCATCGACACCGCCTCGAGCTCGGCTCCGGGGTGACCACGACCGGCCAGGAGGATCGGAATGAGTCGGTATCCCACCGCCGCCGACCTGCCGCCCGAGCTGGACGGGACCCGTCGCCTGCTCGCGCGGGTGCCGGAGGACCGGCTCGGCCCCACCGCTGGCGAGGAGGCGCCGGGCAGGCCGGCGCCTCCGTGCGAGGCGGCGTGAAGAGCGGCCCGTTCGGAGACCTGCGCCCGCCGTGGAACTGGCTGGTGTTCGCGTTGATCGTGCTGCTGATCGCGGCCTTCCTCCTCCGCCGCATGCGGTGAGGTCGAGGCGGATACGAATGGAACGACCGACCGGGAGCGTCCGATGGAGACGGCGAGATGGATCAAGCAGATCTACGGATACCTCGTCTGCCTCGTGGCGGTCGTGACGGTCCTCGTCAGCGCGCGCGGACTGGTGGAGGCGGGGATGGACCTCTCGAACCCCATGTACGCGCAGTCGCGCTTCGGCCCCCCGGTCACGACCTCCTTCGAGGCGTACCTGGCGACGTACCGCGAGCGCCCGAGCCCGCCGGGCGCGGACGCGGACACCGCCTCGGTGGAGACGCTGCGCGCCCGGTGGGAAGCGCTACGGGAGGACCAGGTGAGGAGCGTGCGGTACGACGCCACACGGTCGCTGGCCACGAGCGGGCTGCTGATCCTCCTCTCCGCGCTCCTCTTCGGATTCCACTGGCGCTGGCTGCAGAGGCAGGAGCGGCCCCCGGGCGGGGAATCCGGCCACTGATCCCGGCGCGACCGGCCCGGACGCGTGTCTGAGTCTCTCCGCACGAAGCTGCTGCGCTGGCGCTTCAACTGGTTTCCGGCCTACCGCGGCACCGGGGCGCGCATCACGTACATCGAGCGCGGGCTCCGCGAGGTGCGGGTCGAGCTTCCGCTGAGCTGGAGGACCCGCAACTACGTCGGGACGATCTTCGGCGGAAGCATGTACGGCGCGGTGGACCCGGTGTACGTGATCATGCTGATCCGGCGCCTCGGGCCGGAATACGTCGTCTGGGACAAGGCGGCGTCGATCCGCTTCAGGGCGCCCGGGCGCACGACGCTCCACGCCACCTTCGAGCTGGACGAGGCGGGGCTCGAGGCGATCCGCGCCGCCCTCGAGACCGAGGAGGCGATCGAGCGCACCTACCGGGTCGAGCTCGTCGACGACGAGGGAAGGGTGCACGCGGAGGTCGAGAAGGTCGTCCACATCCGGCGACGTGGCCCCGACGCGGCCCGGCCGGACCCGGAGGGCGCCCCCACCCGCTGAAGCGAGTGCCGAGGATCCGGCGGTCGAGCGATCGAGCGGCCGGCCCGCTATCTTGGACGATGTCCGGGGGCCGCGGATACGCCGCCGGACCGGTGAGCCCACCCTCACGAGGAGAAGACGATGGGCATCCACTTCGAGGCGCGCGGGATGCGACCGTGACGACGGGCTACTCCGGAACGCCGCTCGTACGGAAGCTCGGACTCAAGCCGCGGATGGAGTGCGCCGTCGTGGATCCGCCGGAGAACTACCGGGATCTGCTCGTGGGGATACCCGACGATCTGAGGATCGCAGGCCTCTCTCCGGAATCGGACGACTACGACTTCATTCATCTCTTCGTGCGGGAGCGGGACGGCCTCGGCGCGCGCATGAAGTCGCTGCGGGGGCGGATCGCACGCGACGGGATGGTCTGGGTCTCGTGGCCGAAGAAGGCCTCCGGGGTGGAGACGGACGTGTCGGGCGGGGTGGTGCGCGATGCCGGCCTCGCCGCCGGGCTGGTCGACGTGAAGGTGTGCGCGGTCGACGAGACGTGGTCGGGGCTCAAGTTCGTGATCCGACGGGCGGACCGGGAGTGAGCACGTTCCCGTAGAGCCGCCCCGGCGCTCCTGCAAGGATTCCAGATGAGAATCGTCACGAGGCTCGTGATCGCCCTCGCCTCGACCACGACCGCGGTCATGGTTCTCTACGGTCTGATCTCCCTGCAGCAGCGGGAGGCGCTCCTGCGGGATGCGCTGATCCGGGAGACGGAGACCCTCGCCCGCTCCACGCAGATCCTGGCGAACGACGCCCTGGCCGAGGACCGTCTGGACGATCTGGATCGCGTCCTCGCCGGGATCGCCGACGATCCGGAGACCGTGGTCGCGGCGGTGCTGGATCCGGAGGCGCGCGTCGTCGCGGGGGGCCCGCGGGACGCGCTCGCCTGCGCGGGAGCCGAGGGAATCCCCGAGGGCGACGTCGACGGCGTCGTGCGCGGGTGGAACCTGTGTGGCCGCGGCGCCCGCTGGGTGGCTCTCCCGCTGCTCCAGCCGGGCTCCCGCGTGGTGCTGGGACGGAGGGCGACCCTGCTGGAGCGCGACCTCGCCCACTCGCGGGTGCGGATCGCGATCACCACGCTCGTGCTCGCGGCGGCGGTGGCGGGCGCGATCGTCCTGGTCCTGCGCCGGACCCTCTCCGGTCCGCTGGCGAGCATCATGCGTGGGGTCGAGACGCTCGGAGGGCCGGCCACGCCGACCCCGATCCAGGTTCCCGAGGCGGGTGGCGAGCTCCGGGATCTGGCGATCGCATTCAACGAGATGACCGAGCGGCTCGAGGGGAAGCGGCGAGCCCTGGTGCGCGAGGTGGAGGAGCGGATCGCACTCGACCGGCGCGTGCGCCAGTCCGAGAAGCTCGCCGCGATCGGACGACTCGCGGGAGGGCTGGCCCACGAGCTGGGGTCTCCGCTGAACGTCATCCAGATGCGGGCGGAGGCGATCGAGGCCGAGCCCGCGGTCCCGGACGCGGCGCGCCGCCAGGCCGACGAGATCGTCGGGGAGGTCGATCGTGTGACCAGGCTGGTCCGCGGCCTGCGACAGATCGCCGGGAGGGATCCGCTCGAGCCCCGCCCGCTGGATCTCGGGGCCGCGGCGCACGCGGCGGTCGAGGGGCTCCGCGATCGGGCCGAGGCCGCGGGCGTCACCGTCGAATTCGTCCCGCCCGACCCGGGGGTTCCGGTGCGTGGAGATCAGACGCTGCTCCGGCACGCGATCCAGAACCTCGTGTTGAACGGGATCCAGGCCGTGGAGTCGGCGGAGGGGGGCGGGGCGGTGCGTGTTCGTGCACGGCGCCGGGGGTCCCGTGCGGAGGTCGTCGTCGAGGACGACGGTCCCGGGATCGCGCCGGAGCACCGGTCCCGGATCTTCGAGCCGTTCTTCACCACCCGGGAGGTGGGCGAGGGGATGGGACTGGGCCTCGCGATCAGCCGCGGCATCGCCGAGGAGCACGGGGGAGAGCTGACCCTGGAGCCCAGGGAGGGGGGAGGAGTGCGGGCCGTCCTCACCCTCCCGCTCGACGATGTCGGGGAGTCGGCGTGAGCGAGGCGGGAGGTTCCCGCGAGCGGCTCCTGGTGGTCGAGGACGACGACTCGTTCCGGACGGCGCTGACCGAGGTCCTGGGCGCCCGCGGCTACGACGTCTCGCCGGCACCGGACGCGGCCGGCGCCCTCGAGGTCCTGCAGAGCGAATCGATCGACCTGGTGGTGACCGACCTCGTGATGCCCGGCATGAGAGGGGGTGAGCTGCTGGAGCGTGTCCGCTCCACCTTTCCGGGGATCCCCGTGGTCGCGATCACCGCCTTCGGGTCGGTGGAGGAGGCGCTCGAGCTGACCCGTGCCGGCGCGGCGGACTACCTGACGAAGCCCTTCCGCACCAGCGCCCTCTTCGAGACCGTCGAGCGCGTCCTGGAGGAAACGCGGCCGCTCCGGGAGCGGGCCCGGATCCGGCGGGAGCTCGGTGAGCACCTCGAGGGCCTGGTCGGCGCCAGCCGCCCCATGCTCCGCCTCTTCGACCGCATCGGTCGCGTCGCGCCCTCGCCCGCGCCGGTCCTGATCACGGGCGAGAGCGGGGTGGGCAAGGAGCTGGTGGCTCGCGCGGTTCACCGTGCCAGCGGGCGCGGTCCGTTCGTGCCGGTCAACTGCGGGGCCCTTCCCGGCCACCTCCTGGAGTCCGAGCTCTTCGGCCACGTCCGCGGAGCATTCACGGGCGCCGACCGGGCGAAGGAGGGTCTCTTCGAGGCGGCCGACGGGGGGACGCTGCTCCTCGACGAGATCGCGGAGCTGCCGACGCCGCTCCAGCCGAAGCTGCTCAGGGCGCTGGAGGCGGGCGAGATCCGCCGCGTCGGCGGCGTGGAGCCGGTGACGGTCGACGTCCGGATCATCGCCGCCACCCACCGCGACATCGAGGCCCTCACCGCGGAGGGCGAGTTCCGGGAGGACCTCTTCTGGAGGCTGAACGTGCTCCGGCTGGACGTGCCGCCGCTCCGGGAGAGGGTCGCCGACATCCCGCTCCTCGCGGAGGCCTTTCTCGCCGACGTCGCGGACCGCGACGCCTCCCTTCCGAGGCGGGTCTCCCCGGCGGCGCTCGCCATACTCGTCCAGTTCCCCTGGCCGGGGAACGTCCGGCAGCTCTTCAGCGTCCTCGAGCGCGCGGTCGCCTTCGGCGACGGGGCGGAGATCGGTCCCGAAGACCTGCCCGAGGAGGTGCGGAGCGGCGGTCGCGCGGCGACCATCGTCCAGGAGTCCGCCGCGCGGGACGCCTCGCTGGCGGAGGTGGAGCGAGACTACATCCTCGAGATCCTGCACCGCACCGGCGGCAACAAGACCCGGGCCGCCGAGCTCCTCGGGATCCCGCGCCGCACCCTGTACCGGCGGCTGGAGGAGTACGGAGACCGCGAGGAGCCCGGACCCGCCGAGTCGTAGCGGGGCCGGCTCCGGCGTCCGCTCGACGCCCATTCGGCTCGGCGCCCGCTCCGAGCCCGGACCGTGACGAGGGGTCCCGGAGTGTGCCACCTCGTCTCATCGGCCCGCCGGGCCCTCTCCCACTCGACGTTCCCCGCATACACCGATCCCGGTGAGACGTCGTGGCACGGTCGGCCCCGGAGCCCGGGACCGGCTCGACCCGTGATCTTCCAGTAAGTACGCCGAGTACGGTCCTCGGCGGGTCACGGTCCGCCTGGTGCATTGGGATGGGTCGGTGGCGGCCCGCGCGCTCGGGCCTCGGAGGTGATCCCGCGCCCGACGAGCCGAATGGAAGAGATTCTCCGTCCGATACCCGGACACTCCCTGCTGCTGCTCCTCCTGCAGCTCACGGCGCTGCTGGTCCTGGCGCGGGTGCTCGCGGAGGGCATGCGCCGTGTCGGCCAGCCCGCCGTGATCGGCGAGCTGCTGGCGGGGGTGCTCCTCGGGCCGACGATCCTCGGGCACTTCGCCCCGGGACTCTTCCTGGAGCTCTTCCCGCAGGACGCGGCGCAGTTCCACCTCCTGGAGGTCATCTCGTGGCTCGGCATGGTGCTGCTGCTCCTGCTGACGGGGCTGGAGACCGACATCCGGGCGATGCGGCACCTGGGGCGGGCCGCGCTCATGGCGTCGATCTTCGGGATGGTCGTCCCCTTCGCAAGCGGGCTCGCGCTCGGATGGATGCTTCCGGACGCGTACCTGACCGATCCGGCCACCCGGCCGATCTTCGCGGCGTTCCTCGCGACGGCGATGGCCATCTCGGCGATGCCGGTCATCGCCAAGATCCTGATGGATCTGGATCTGATCCGTCGGGACGTCGGGATGGTGATCCTCTCGGCCGGGGTCGTGGACGACACGACCGGGTGGCTGATCCTGTCGATCATCGCCGGGATCGCCTCCGGGGGTGCCTTCTCTCCCGCGGAGTTCGGGAAGACGCTGCTGTGGCTGGCGCTCTTCCTCGTCACGGTCCGGTGGGTCGCCTACCCCCTCTTCGTGCGCGCCATCCGGTACGTGAACGAGCGGGTCGATCTCGCCGGGGGCGACCTCACGCTGATCCTCGGCGTGACGTTCCTCGCGGCCGCGGTGACCGAGGCGATCGGGATCCACGCCGTCTTCGGTGCCTTCGTAGCGGGGTTGATGATCCGCCAGGCGCCCCGGGTGCGGCCCTCGTCGCTGCACACCCTCGAGGTGTTCGTTCTCTCGGCGCTCTCGCCGGTCTTCTTCGCCTTCGTGGGGCTCAAGGTGGACCTCTGGGCGCTCTCGGGATGGCAGATCCCGCTGCTGGTGATCTCGGTGGCGGTGGGGGGCAAGCTGGCGGGCTGCTATCTCGGCGGACGGCTGGGGCGGCTCTCGCACTGGGAGTCCCTCGCGATCGGCTTCGGGATGAACGCCCGCGGAGCGATGGAGCTGATCGTCGCCCTGATCGGCCTCTCCCTGGGGCTTCTGACGCAGGAGATGTACTCGACGATCGTCATGGTCGCCGTCGTGACCTCCTTCATGGCGCCCCTCCTCCTCCGGATCGCCGTGCCGCACATCCCCGTGGGGGAAGAGGAGCGGCGGCGCCTCGCGGGTGTCCACCGGACCTCCATGGTCCCGACCGCCGCGCCGAAGATCCTCGTGCCCACGGCGGGAGGGGAGAACGCGATGTCGGCGTTCCGGCTGGCCGCACCGATGGCGGGGCGGCCCCACGGGCAGCTCACCGCCCTCTACGTGGACCAGAGCCGGAACGGGAACGGGCGGCCGCGCTGGAAGCGCCGGGGCTCACTGGCCGGGACCAACCTGGAGTCCCACCTGGATCGGGCGGCGAACCTCGTGAACGGCAGCCGCAACTTCGCGGTCCGTCAGGTGCGGGCCGGAGACGTCGCCGGGGCGGTGATCGAGGAGTCCGCTCGGGACTACGACTACATCTTCCTCGGCGCGGCCGCCGTCCGTCCGCTGCACGACGCCCTCACGCAGCGGATCGTCAGCCGGTCCAGGGTGCCGACCGTTGTCGTGCGCCACCTTCCGGAGACGAACGGCCGGCCGCTCCGCCGGATCCTCGTCCCCTTCGACGGAGGGGCCCTGTCCCGCCACGCGGCCGAGCTGGCGTTCGCCTGGGGCGGAGCGGCCGGCGCGGAGGTGGTGGTCCTCCACGTCGTCGATCGGACGCGGCTCGCCCCCGCCTCGATCCCCATCCCCGACCGACAGGAGGCGCATGCCCTGCCCCGCCGGGAGGCCGAAGAGCTGGGAAGACCGATCCGGGACGAGCTGGGACCGCTCGCGGAATCGCACGGGGCCGGATTCTCCGTCCGGATCCTGGCCAGCGGCTCACCGGGACAGGCGATCATCGAAGAGTCCCGGTCGGGCGACTACGACCTCCTCGTCCTGGGCACGGAGAACAAGCTCGTCGGACGACCGCTGTTCTTCGGTCAGGGCACCGGCGAGATCCTCGAAGCGGCGGGGTGCACCACGGCGGTGCTCCTGCCGGCCATGGAGTAGACCGATGACGAACCCGATCCACACCCTGCTCTGGTGGGCGGGAGTCGCCGTCCTGGCCGTGGCCGGTCTCGCATACGCGAGCACCCAGGAGTGGCCCGCCGCTCCCGCGGTCCAGATCGTCAACGAGACGGTCGATTCCATCTCGGTCGACGTCCGCTGGTGGGGCGGAGCCGCCGGAATCGACGGACCGCACCTCCGGAACGTCCGGTCCGGCGACTCCGTCGTGCTCCGGGCTCCGCTCGTCGACGAGGTCTGCCTGCGCGTGGTGCGGCACGCCTCCGGGACCGTGCTGTCCGGGCTGGTCGGGCTCCGGGACGGAGACACGGTCCGGGTCACGGTCCGACCGGCCTCCGACGGGAGCCCGAATCCGACCGTGGAGGGCCCCTGTCCGAGCCAGCTCGGCGATCACCGGATCCGGGTGGCCCACGGTCGCTACTTCCGGCCGGGCGAGCCGGATCGCCTCCGGCGCGAGCGCCTGATCCGCTGGTGGTGAGGCGGGCCGCCGCCGGCCCCGCCGTCCGCGCCCCGCGTCGAGGCGTGCTCCTCAGCTCCCTCCGGCAGGCTCCAGCCGCACGATCGGCGTGGGCTCGCCGCCCCGGTGGTCGATGGCCAGGTAGATGTAGCCGTCCGGGCCCTGGCGGACGTCGCGGATCCGCCCCATGTCCCGGACGAGGGTCTCCTCGTGCACGACATCGCCGTCTTCGAGCACGAGGCGCGCGAGCTGCTCGCCGTTCAGCCCTCCGACGAAGACGTCGCCCCGCCAGCCGGGGAAGCGGGCGCCGGTGTAGAACATCATCCCGGAGGTGGCGATCGACGGCACCCAGACGTGCACCGGCTGCTCCATGCCCTCCCGGTGCGTGCCCTCGTGGATCGTCTGGCCGCTCCGGTAGTGCACGCCGTAGCCGATTACGGGCCAGCCGTAGTTGCGCCCCGGACGCACGAAGTTGAGCTCGTCGCCTCCCTGGGGTCCGTGCTCGTTCTGCCAGAGATTGCCCGTCTCGGGATGGACGGCCATGCCCTGGGCGTTCCGGTGCCCGTAGCTCCAGATCTCGGGCAGCGCGTCGGCGCGATCGACGAACGGATTGTCCTCCGGGATCCGACCGTCGTCGTGCAGCCGGAGCGTGGTGCCGTGGTGGTTCGAGAGATCCTGTGCCGGATGCGCCTCGAGGTCGCCCTCCGACGGTACCTGCCGGTCTCCGACCGTGATGTAGAGAAAGCCCTCATCGTCGAAGGCCAGGCGCGAGCCGTAGTGGCCGCGGCCCCGGCTCTCTGCCTCGAAGATCTCCTCGACGTCGGTGAGACGGTCGTCCACGAGGCGTCCGCGCACGACCGCCGTGGTCGCCTCGGTGCCGTCGCCGATCGGCTTCGAGAAGCTGAGGTAGAGCCAGCGATTCGCCTCGAAGTCCGGGTGAGGAACGACGTCCAGGAGCCCGCCCTGGCCCTGCGCCAGCACCTCGGGCACGCCGGGAACGGGATCCTCGAGCAGCCGGCCGTCCCGCACGATGCGGAGTCGGCCGGGCTGCTCGGTGACCAGCATGTCGCCCTCCGGGAGGAAGGCGATGGACCAGGGGTGCACGAGGCCGTCGGCGACCGTCACGACGCGGTAGTCGTGGAGGGCCGAGGGATGCTCCGGCGCCTGGCCGGCGAGAGGGACCGGGGCGCCTAGCAGGATCGGGGCGGCGGCGAGGAATGCCGCTGCGGGAAGCAGTGCGGCGCCGAGCGGGTTCGCGGCCGCGGCGGCTACCAGTCGGATCCGGGTCATATCGGTCTCCTGATGGGCGGTCGGGGGTCCCGGGGCGATGCCGGAGCGGCGCTCCGGCCGGTGCGGAAGGGACCCCGATGCTCCCGCCGGGGTTCCCCGACCGGAGCGCCGGTCCGGCGTGGGGAGCTCGCTCGACCGGTGGGCACCGGCCCGGACGGGTCCTCGACCGGCCAGGTTTCCGACTCATCGCGAACGGGAATGACGAACCCAGAGAACGAGCCTCGCGCATCGGAGAAGGAGGCGCGCACCCGGGGGTGGACGCTCCGTCTGCCGGTGGCGCTCATCATCGTCGCCCTCGTCGCGCTCGTGGTCGTCCCGCTCGTGCTGCAGAGCCGCACCCAGCGGGTGGAGCGGCACCGCGACGAGGTCGCGCAGCCGGCTCGCGACCTGGTGAACACCATCCAGCACTCCGTCGCGAGAGAGATGGGAGCCCTCCGCGGTTTCGTGATCACCGGAGACGAAGCGTTCCTGGAGCGGTACGAGGAGTCGCTCGAGGAGGAGCGCGCTGCGCACGACAAGCTGACGAGCCTGGTGGCGGAGATGTCGCCGGAGGTGGGAGAGGCGTTCGCCGAGCTCCGGAGCCTGGCCGCGCGGTGGCATGGCCGCGTGACCGAGGCGGAGATCCTGAGCCGGCAGCTCGTCCCGGACGAGTTCGTCGATCGGATCCCCTCCGAGGAGGTGCGCTACGAGCAGACGCTGGAAGCGGCGGAGGAGCTCCGCGCCCGGATCGTGGACGAGGTGGAGAGGAACCGCCGAGAGATCCAGCTGCTGGAGCGTGCCAGCCTGATCGTGACGGTGCTCCTCGCGCTCCTGGCGTTCGGCGCGGCGCTGGGAGCCCTCTGGCTGGGGCGGCGCCTCAGGGCGCTCGCCACGGAGGCCGAGACGCGTCGGGACGAGGTCGAGCGGGTGATCGAGGGCCGCTCACGGCTCATGCGCGGGATCACGCACGACCTGAAGAATCCCCTCGGGGCGGCGCGCGGGCACATCGAGCTCCTCCTGGAGGGCATCGTGGACGAGCCGGAGCGCCGGCGCGACAGCCTGGAGCGGAGCGACCGCGCGATCGGCACGGCTCTCGAGATCATCGACGACCTGCTCGAGCTTTCCCGGGCGGAAGCGGGCGAGATCCGTCTCCACCACCGGCCGACGGACCTGGCCGCGGTGGTGCGGGAGACCGCCGAGGACCAGGAGGCCGAGGCGGGAGGGGCCGGGCTCGCGTTCGAGCTCGATGTCCCGGACGATCCGCCCCCGCTGAAGACGGACGGCAGGCGAGTGCGGGAGATCGTGCGGAATCTCGTGTCGAACGCGATCAAATACACCCCACGGGGTGGATCCGTGACGGTCCGGGTCCGCACCCGAAGCGATGGTGGGACACCGGGCGGGGGGGGATGGGTCGCCATCGACGTGAGCGATACCGGTCCGGGAATCCCCCCGGAGGACCGGGAGCGTATCTTCCAGGAGTTCGCGAGACTGGGCGACGGGGAGGACGGTGGCGAGGACGGGATCGGCCTGGGCCTGGCGATCAGCCGTCAGGTCGCACGCCTTCTGGGTGGTGAGATCGAGGTGGAGAGCCAGGTGGGACGGGGCTCGACCTTCACGCTCTGGCTGCCGCTCGAGCCAGCGACCGCCCGTCGCGATCACGACACCCGATCTCCCTCGACGGGAGAGAGCGCCGGGTGATCCGCATCCTCCCGGACCGGGAGGACCGACATCATCCCGTCCGTCTCCAGGATCACCGCCTCCGCGGCTTCGATCCCGGGGAGCCCGTGCTCGCGGACGGCGGCGCGCACTTCTTCCAGCGTCACCCGCTCCTGCCGGAGCGCCTTCTCGAGGACCTCGCCCCGATGTGTGAGGAGCCGGGGCTGCGCCTTCACGAGCGCCTGGAATCGGGGCCAGCGCACCGACGTCCACGTGATCGCGAGCTGGAGCGTGATCAGGAGGGCCAGCGCGAGCAGCCCTTCGGCCAGCGCGACATCCGGAGAGAGGAGCACGTTGGCCAGGGTGGAGCCCATGGCCACGGTGACGACGAAGTCGAAGGAGTTCATCTTCGACAGGGTGCGTTTCCCGGAAACGCGCAGGAGTAAGACGAGACCGACGTAGGCGAGGACGCCCACCACCGCGACCCGGTAGAGGGCGTCCCAGGAGTTGAAGAACATGGGGCTCCGGGGGGGGGAGAGGATCCGACGTCCCATGGGCGTGCAGGAAGCGGACCCGGGGACGGGGCAGGGGCCGGCCCGCCGAGGATCGCCCTCACAGGAATCTCGAGAACAGCACGAAGAAGCGCTCCTTCGTCCGTTCGAGCAGGCTCCGCTCCCGGAACGTCTCCAGCTCCAGCTCGGTGGCTTGCTCCAGGTCCTCGAGGAACCGGCGCCGCAGCCGCTCGGCCACGGCCTCGTCGTGGGCCAGCAGGCTCACCTCGTTGTTCAGCGAGAGGGAGCGGTTGTCCAGGTTCATCGTCCCGACGGAGGACCAGATCCCGTCCACCACCACCGTCTTGGCGTGCACCATCGTGGGCCGGTACTCGTAGATCCTCACGCCCCACTCCAGGAGGTCCTCGTAGTGCGTCCGTGCCGCGTACCAGGCGGAGGGGCGGTCGGTGTTGCCGCCGGGCGTGAGGACCCGAACGTCCACCCCCCGCTCCACCGCCTGCCGCAGGAGGTGGCGGAAGCCGTCGTGCGGGACGAAGTAGGCGTTGGTGATGTAGAGGCTCTCGCGGGCGCCCGAGATGGTGAGGGCGAAGCAGCGCTCGACGGCGGTGCTGCCCACGGGAGGGGCGCCGTAGATGATCCCCGCCAGGGTGCCGTCCGACTCCTCGTGCTCCTCCCACCGGTCCTCGTGCAGCCTTTCCGGGAAGGCGCGCTCGCCCTGGATCAGCTCGCCGGTCGCCTCCGCCCAGTCGGCCGCGAAGGCGGCCTGGAGCTGGTGCACCGCCGGCCCCTCGAAGACGACGTTCGTGTCCCGCCACTCACCGGGAGCCCGCCCCCCACCACGCCAGTCGTCGTGGATCGCGAACCCGCCGGTGAACCCCACCCGCCCGTCGATCACCACGGTGCGTACGTGGGTTCGCTGCTGGAGCTTGTAGAGGGAGTGCCATCGGAAGGGTCGGAAGCTCTCCACCCGCACGCCGGCCTCCTCGAGCTCGCTCCAGTAGGGGCCCCAGTCCCCGCTCGAGCCGTGGGAATCCCTCAGGAAGAGCACCTCGACCCCCGAGCGCGCCCGGTCGACCAGGATGTCCTTGAGACGGTCGGCGACCTGTCCCGGCTTGAACCAGTAGACGTGCCAGGTGATCAGATCCTCTGCCGACTCCAGGGCCTCCCAGAGGCGCGGGAAGGTGCCGTCCCCGTCGAAGAGGACCTCCACCCGATTGCCCTCCGTCAGGGTGGTGCCGACCAGGGTCTCCACGGTCGGCAGGAAGGCCGGCTCGGACACCGCCACGGACTCTTCTCCGCCGAGCATACGCACCCGTTCGACGGGATTGCCACGGGTGACGTACAGGATCCCCGTCAGCGCGAGTACGAGGAGGACCGCTCCGAGCACCACGAGGATCGCGGCGAGGAGGTAGACGGACAGGAGTCAGGCCTCCAGCGCCTGCAGGATCTCCGCGTGGAGGAGCCCGTTCGACGACACCCCGGTGCCGCCGTGGATCGTGACCTCGTCCTCGAGCGAGGTGAACCGGCCGCCCGCCTCCGTCAGGAGGGTGAGGAACGGGGCGGCGTCCCAGGACGAGAGGACCGGATCGACCATCGCCTCCGCGCGGCCGGTCGCGACCAGGGCGTGACCGTAGCAGTCGCCCCACGTGCGGGCGAAGGAAACCGACCCTACCAGCTCGGACCACCCCGGCCCGGGGGGGCGCGTGCGGATCCGGTGCTCGTCCGTGGTCAGGATCAGCGCCTCGTCCAGGCGCTCCACCCCGGAGACCGAGCACGGCTCGCCGTTCCAGGTGCAGCCGAGCCCGCGGCCTGCGGCGACGGTCTCCGAGAGCGCCGGGAAGTGGGTCACCCCCACGACGGGCTCGCCCGCCACCTCGATGCCGATCAGGACCCCGTAGAGCGGCACCCCCCGCATGAAGGAGCGGGTGCCGTCGATCGGGTCCAGGATCCAGCGGACCCTCGCCCCGGAGCGCTCCTCGCCGAACTCCTCGCCCAGGATCCCGTGATCCGGAAAGCGCTCGCGGATGCGCTCCCGGAGGAGCGTTTCCGACTCCCGGTCGGCCGCGGTCACCGGGCTCCCGTCGCCCTTCGCCTCGTGCACGACGCGGCCGCCGAAGTGACGGAGCGTGACCTCGCCCGCCTCCAGTGCGAAGGCGACGGCGGCGTCCAGGAGCGTGGACGTCTCCGACGGGTCGGAGCTCAACGCCCCCGTCCGCCCTTCGAGCGATAGAGCTCCCGGTCGGCGGCCTCGAAGAGGTCCTCTCCCGAGATCATCGTCTTCGGATCGAAGCCCGCCATCCCGCAGCTGACCGAGATCTCGTGCGCCGAGAGGACGGCGTGGTCGTCGATGCGCTCCCGCACGCGGCTCTCCCACATCCGCGCACCCTCGAGCGTGCTCTCGGAGAGGACCGAGACGAACTCGTCGCCACCGAACCGGGCCACCAGGTTCATGGCCCGGTTCTCGGATTCCAGCACCCCCGCGAAGGCCCGGAGGATCTCGTCGCCCGCCATGTGGCCGAGGGTGTCGTTGAAGTGCTTGAAGTCGTCGACGTCGAAGATTGCGAGCACGATGGACCGGCCCCGCCGGGCCGCCGCGATCTCCCGCTCCAGGTGGATCTGGAGCTGGCGGCGATTGGGAAGTCCGGTGAGCGGATCGGTCAGCGACAGCGCCTGGAGGCTCTGGTGGAGCCTCGCGTTCTGGAGCGCCACCGATGCCTGGCTGGCGAGCCGCTCGAGAATCCGGATCTCGTCGTCGCTGAAGCCCCGGAGGCGGCGGCTCCCCGCCGAGAGGGCCCCGCGGATCCCGTCCTCGCCTTCGCCGGCGAAGAGGGGGACGACCACTCCCGAGCGGGCCGCGAGCTCCCTCCGGAGGTCGTCCGGCAGCAGCGGGCTTCCCTGGATGTCGTCGATCACCACCGGGCGGCGCTCGTGCAGGAGGTGCCGGACGATCTCTCCTTCCACCCGGAACGTCCGGCCCTCCGTCAGCCCGAGCTTCCCGGTGGAGGCGGCCACCCGCACCGTCTCCGGCTCCTCCATGAGCCAGACCGTGGCCCCCTCTGCGCGTACCAACTCCATCGCCGCGTCGATGACCTTCCCGAGGACCTCCCGATGCTCGAGCGAGGCGGCCAGCGCCCGCCCGATCTCCTCGATGCGCTCCGCCTCCCGCCGACGACTCTCGAGCTCGGCGACGTGGCGGGCGTTCTCGATCGCGACCGCCGCCACGTCGGCGATGCCCTGGAGCAGCTCGAGATCCTCCTGCCGGTAGGCGGAGGGGGCGTAGCTCTGGGCGCTTATCGCGCCGATGACCCGGCCTTCGAAGCGCAGCGGAGCGGAGATCGCCGAGCGCGTGGCGTCGGTTCCCACCTCACCGAGAACCATGAGAGAGGCATCCTGCACCCGGTCCTCCACCAGGACGGATTCACCGTCGCGGATGACGCCGGAGTCGCTGGCACGGTACTGGATCGCGACGTGGCGCTCCTCTCCGCGGTCGACGTAGAAGACGACGGTGGCCAGGTCGGTGGCGGGATCGTGGACGGCGATGTAGAAGCCGGCCGCTTCGAGGACTTCCGCCGTCTCCCGGTAGATGGCCCCGTACAGGTCGTCGGGTGCGAGGGTACCCGTGAGGGTGCGCCCGATGTCGAGGAGCACCCGGTACCGATCCGCGAGGCTGGAACGGTGAGGACCCGTCCGGGTGGGATGCATGGCGTTTCGGTTTCCGTCTCCGGCACGGAACGCCGGAGGTCAGTGTGTCCGCGAAGATAGGCGCCACCGGCTATCCGCCACAACCACTCTCCTCTTCCTCCTCGCTATTGGTCGTCTGCCTCCGTGGGGGCCGTCCGGTCGATGTAGTTGCCGATCTCGTAGCCGACCGCGGCCACCAGGCGCGCTTCCCGCCGTCCGGGCTCGGCCCGCCCCAGGAGCGTCCGCAGCGTGCGGAGCACCGTGTCCGGCGAGCGTGCCTTGAAGAATTCGATGCGCTCCAGGCCCGACTGCAACGCGCCGTACATCTCCTCCAGGTCGGCCTGGCTCGCCGGCTCGCCCTCGCGCTTTCCCTCGGGCAGAGGGTCCCGCCCGCCGCCCGCCGCCAGGAAGACCTCGTAGCAGAGGAGGAGGCAGGCCTGCGCCAGGTTGAGGCTGGAGTACTCCGGGTCGGTCGGGATGATCGCGACCCGGTGGCAGAGGTCGAGCGCCTCGTTCGAGAGCCCGCGGTCCTCCCGTCCGAAGAGGACGGCGACCCGCCCCTCCCGCGCCCGATCCACGAGCTCGGGCGCGAGCTTCCGGGGCCGGACGTAGTTCCGCCGCGCGGTGCGCGCCCGGGCGGTGGTGCCGACGACGAAGACCGCGTCGGCCAGGGCGTCCTCGAGCGTGTCCGTGATCCGAGCGGCCTCCACCACGTCCTCGCTCCGGTGCGCGATTCCCGTGATCCGGTGCGCGTCGAACTCCGCCGGCCGTACCAGGTGGAGCGAGCGGAGCCCCATGTTCTTCATCGCGCGGACGACGCCGGCGACGTTCACCAGGTTCTGGGGCTCGTCGAGGACCACGGTGATGCGGTCCAGGACCTCCGGAGCGGTGGGAGCCGCGGGCGCCCCCTCGGAGAAAGGGCCTCCTTCCGTCACGTCAGGAGCCGTCCGGACGGCGGTCGGAGCCGGCGTCCCGCGCGCCGCTCCGGCTCCGATCGGAGAGCTCTCCTCCCTCTTCCGGATCCCCCTCCTTCATCTCGCCCTTGAAGTTGCGGATCCCGAGGCCGAGCCCCCGCGCGATCCGTGGGATGCGGCGTCCGCCGAAGAAGAGGAGGAGGAGCCCGAGGACGAGCAGGATCTCCCAGAATCCGATCCAGCCGAGCATGGTGGACTCCTAGAAGGCCGTTGAAGAAGTACAGCGGGCTGCGTTACGAGCGCCGCGACCATCGCTCGCGCGATGGTGCCCGCGGATGCAAGGCG
>CAYPDV010000014.1:0-43502 GCA_964409525.1 uncultured Gemmatimonadaceae bacterium | reverse complement strand
AAGGGCTACCGCTGCATCTTCACCATGCCCGACAAGATGAGCCAGGAGAAGGTGAAGCTGCTCCGGGCCTTCGGCGCCGAGGTCGTGATCACCCCGACCGCCGTGCCCCCCGACCACCCGGACCACTACCTCATGAAGGCCGAGGCGATCGTCCGGGAGACCCCCGGGGCGGTGATGACCGACCAGTTCTACAACCAGGCCAACCCGGAGGCGCACTACGTCACCACCGGCCCCGAGATCTGGGAGCAGACCGAGGGGCGGATCACCCACTTCTTCGCGGGCGCCGGCACGGGCGGCACCATCACGGGCGTCGGCCGCTACCTGAAGGAGCGGAACCCGGACGTCCGCGTCGTCGGGGTCGATCCGGAGGGCTCGATCGTGGCCTCCTACTTCAACACGGGCGAGAAGCCGGAGGGCCACCCCTACAAGGTCGAGGGGGTGGGAGGCGACAAGATCGCCGGCGCCCTCGACCTGGACGTCGTGGACGAGTTCCTCGAGGTGTCGGACGGCGACGCCTTCCGGATGGCGCGCCGCCTGACCCGCGAGGAGGGGCTCTTCGTGGGGGGGTCGACGGGGCTCATCGTGCACGCGGCGCTCGAGCGGGCCCGCGAGCTCGACGACCCGGACGCCTGCATCGTCACCGTCCTCTGCGACTGGGGCGAGCACTACCTGACCAAGCTCTTCGACGACGAGTGGATGCGGGAGAACGGCTTCCTCCGCCGGAGCCGCCGGAGCGTGTCGGACCTGGTCGCCGGAAAGCCGGAGGACGCGCCGGACCTCCTCACGGTCGAGCCCACGACGTCGGTCCGGATGGCGCTCTCGACCATGACCAGCCACGACGTCTCCTCGCTGCCCGTCGTGCTGGAGGGCGACTGCGTGGGCTCGCTGTCGGAAGGCGAGCTGATGGCGCGCGTCATCGAGGACCCGGGCCTCCTCGACAGCGCCGTCGAGGGGCTGATGGAGGCTCCCTTCCCGGTGGTGGAGGCGCACGTGGCGTCCGACGAGGCGACCCGCTTCCTCACGCGCCGGAACGCCGCCGTCCTGGTGCGCGACGACGGCCGGCTCTCCGGCATCCTCACCCGCTACGACGTGGTGCGGACGCTCACGGGGGTGTCGGGCTGAGATTTGCGCAGTAGGAACTTGGTCCGTAGTGTCGATGGATCCAAGAAATGAGCTTCTGCGTATCTACTCAAGAATGAATCTTCGTGAAGCGGCAAGACCGGCGGATCTCTTGAGCGCGTACGTCTGGCACAACTGGGATGGCCGAATCCTGGCGCGGTATCTGTGCATGAGGTGGTCTGAAGACCAACTGGTTGATTGCTTCGAGGACATCTTCTCGAGCGAAGATTCCGAGACAAAACAGAGGGCTGCCACTCTCATAGGCGCGATCCGATCCTACACCCGTTCTACGCCCGCGCGTGGGAGACTTAGGAAACTGAAGAACAAATGACTAATATATTTGCGCCTAATCTCGGGATTCCCCTGGAGCGGGAATACGAAGGTTGGATCATTCGTGGGATCCTCGATGATCTTGCCGAGCGCGGGATCTCCGCGACGGCGAAGGCGCTCGGATGGGAAAATGAGAAGAAAACTGGCGCCGACGATTCCTTGAAGTATGGAGATGGCACCAGCGGCAAGTGGAAGGTGATCGGGCTACAGTTCAAACGGCCCGAGATGAGGGAGGTGGGAGCGGCCGCCAGCAGACTTCACTGGAAGATCGATCTCGATCAACTGAAGGTGATCCGCGACTGGAATCCTCCGAACGAAGAGGTGCCGGAGTGCGATCAGGACGACAGGGACGATGAATACAGCAGGAGGCCGGGCGATCAGCCGGCAGTCGTGATGTACGCCCTGCCCACATTCATCGACCGCGGCGCGTTCCGGGCCGCGCTCCATCACTGCCTCTTCTGGCTTCCCGTGGATGAGTGGGGGAAAGGCCAAAAAAGTGCGACAGCGAATTATGCACTGCCTGCGAACCCGAACGCTTCGACGGATGGAGTTCCTGGGTTTCCGGAGGTCCGCAAGGACGCCTGGCGCTGGGGCGAGGTCGTGGAGCGCCTCCTTAGCTGTGGAATTGGAAGAACGTTTGTAGCTCACGACGACCTGAGGAACTGGATCGCTACAGTGAGCGCCGAATTCGCAGAGAGCCTCCGCGTGTTCGACGAGCGCGATCGCGATACCGACGAACGAGAGGAGTCCCTGGAAAACCTGACGCTGCTCATCCTCCGGCTGGATGATGGGAATTCCGTGTAGGGCTCCCTTGGTTCTCAGCTCTGGGGGCTGACCCCCCTCTGGATCGGTCGATCGATCGTGCATCAGGAGTCCTCATGAAAACCGAGTTCACCTCCCCATTTGCCGGACGAGCCGTCCTTCCCGGAGCCCTGCTCTTCCTGTTCGCCTGCGGTGGCGGTGGCGGTGGTGGAGACGGTGGCGGAGGCGGCACCGGACCCGTGACCGTCGAAAGCGTCACGATTACCACCGCTCCGGACGAGATCTTCGAGGATCGAGAAGACGATCTCTCGGCCCTGGTGAAGGGCTCGGACGGCTCCGTGATGAACAATGTCACCGTGAGCTGGTCCAGCTCGGACGAGAGCGTGCTCACGGTGGCGTCGACGGGTACGCAGTCGGCGGTCGTGACCTCGCTCACGGAGGGCAATGCCATCATCACGGCGGAAGCCCAGGGCAAGGAGGGCTCGGCCCAGATCGACGTGCTCCGCCTGCCGGTGCTCGAGGTCGCCGAGGACACGGCCGACGTCCCCGCCCTGGACACCGGGCCCACGCTCACGGTCACGCTGGACGGAGAGCCCGCCACCGGGCTTCGCTTCGAGATCACCAGCGAGGCGGCCCACAACGAGGGGCTTTCCGTACTGGACGCCGCTCAGCTTCCCAACACGCTTCTGGCCACCGGAGCCGGCGCGGCCACCGTGTTCGTAACCACGACCGAAAGCGAGAGCACCGGAGACAGCGTCGTCGTGCGCGTGGTGCCCGATGCGCCCTACCTGTTCAGGATCGAGAGCGAAGGCGAGGTGGGCGACGGCCGGCCGCTCGCGGTGAGCGGCTGGAAGCTCGCCGACCTCGCGGCGAACGCCTTCACGTTCGAGGACGAAACGCTCGGCTTCGATGCATCAGAGACCGGAGCCGACATCACGGTGCCCACGTTACCGAGTGGCCAGTGCGCGCCGGGCGCGGACGACCTGGAGGTCACCGGCGCGGACGTGCTCGCCACCGATCTCCGGGTGTACCGCGAGCGGGCCGATGCGCTGGATCTGGCCATCGGCGAGGCGATACGTCTGGACGAGGGCGACCACCCGTGTCTGATGCTGGCCAGCGCCGGCGAGGACCGCCAGTACGCGCTCGCCTACTTCGACAGCCGCTTCCTGGACACCGTGCCCGAGGCACTCGATCATCTGCCGCTGGGCCGGATCCGGATCGAGGACTTCCCCGAACTCGAGATCCAGGTGGCCGAGCTGGACGGGCTGGATCAGGAGGTGGCCAATGAGCCTGCGAACGGGATGACCACCCTGCTCCAGAGCGGATGGACGGCGGGCCAGGAAAACCAGGGAGTCATGGGCGACCTCGGTCCGCAGACCGCCCAGGAACAGGAGCACTGGGAGGCCCTGCAGCGTGCGAGCCAGATCAGCGCGATGGAAGAGATCTGCGGCGGCTGGGGCGTCGACGAGCCCGGTTGCACGGGAGACGATCGCTGGATCTGGGAGAACATGCCGGACGGGGTGGAGGAGGACGAGGTCTTCGACCTCAGCGTGCCCACCAATGACGGCTGGGTCGTGGAGACCTTCCAGGTCGTCCAGATCGAGGGCATCTACGTGCTCGCGATTCTCGAAGAGGAGTTCGATGAGGTGACCGAAGCCTTCCGCACCATGAGCCGCTCGGCACTCGAGTTCCTGGCCCACGAGGCGCACCCGGAGATGCTGGCCTCCTTCGAGCTCGACGAGAGCGAGCTCACGCACCTGAATGGTGGCGGACAGGAGATGATCTGGCTGAACCTGAAGGAGGGATGCTCGATCTTCGCCACCGCGGGCAACTTCATCAAGATGCATGTCTGTCCGGAGGTCGAAGAGAATCCCTATCTCGGTGTCCTCGTCCACGAGCAGACGCACATGATGCAGGCCGCCGTCCGCAAGCACCAGAATTCCGGTTCCAGCGAGTTCTGGGCGAGCGAGGGCGCCGCCGACCTGCTGGGTGGGCACTACGCGATGGATCACCTCGGGCACCAACGAGGCGAGAATATCCCGATTCAACTCAACAGTGAATTTCTTGGCTTCCTGAATGGAATCGTCTCCGGACAAAATGAAACCCGGGGTGAAATCGAGCAAGGCCGTCATCGCGCCGCAGTAATGCTCTGGGACCAGGCGCGGTTTCTCTCCCGGGAGACCGGAATCAGCATCCACGACGCCATCGGATGGGTGGCCCACCAGGCGAACTGGGGCCGCTTCGGCTTCTGGCCCCGGCTCGAAGACCGGATGCCTACGTCCTGGAGCGCGAACCGGGGCGTGCTCGACCACAGCCTGATCTGGGCCACAGACGACCTCACCCCGAGCGACGTCTACCAGAACGAGGACTGGCTCGACGCCCGCTCTCCGGCCTGGAGCACGGTCGGCTCGGCCGAGAGCTTCGGCTTCACACAGTTCGCCGGAAGCACCGGGCACCTGTACCTGGCGCCCGGAGATCAGCCGGCCACCTACGAAGTGACAGCCCCGGTGGGCAAGATGCAGTGGGCGGTCGTGCGGTACCGGTAGAAGATGCCGCATGAAACTCCCCGAATCACCGGAGGCAGGTAATACCATGATTTTCCTTTCCCATTCGTGGACCACGAAGTCTACGGCATACGAACTCTTGGAAGGCCTCCTTCACGAGGGCGTATCCGGATGGCTGGACGATCAGCAATTGTCACCTGGTGCGAAGCTCCGCCCAGACTTGCTGCACGCCATCTCTGATTGTTCCGTCTATCTCTATCTTATATCACAGGCGGCCAATCGATCAGATTGGGTCCGGGACGAATTGGAGCACGCCTTGTCATGTGAACACGACGGTCACCTTCGCGTAGTCCCCGTAAGGCTCGTTGGCGACGCCGCTGAACTTCCGGAGGTCTTGCGTGGGCGCTTGGTTCACGACTTGGATCCATCTCGAGGGGGAATCCCTAAGCTTGCCGCGATGCTGCGAGACGAGGATGGAGCACAAGATAATCCCGCGCACTGCAGGGTCTCGGCCACAATAAGGCTTCGAAGCCACGGCCTAGAACATACAGTCGACAGGGCGCGCGAATTTGTCGATCCTGGGCGGATCAGCGTGTTGATGTTAAACGAGAAATATGAGTCGATGGAGGATGTCTATTGGGCACTGTCGGAAATAGAATTTCCGATGCTTAGCGAAGAAGATCCCCACCGCATCGAAACTGCGGTGAAGACTGTCACTGGAATACATGACCGGTGTCGCCGCATCGTTGCTGAGGTGCCGCGCCTTGCCCGCGGTTATGTGGAAAGATCGCCGGAATCGCCACACTTTGAGTATTTCCGCATGGCTTTTGAGCGGAGCGTGCGAGTCCTCCTCCACCGCCTCGCATGGTATATCGAGTACCTCCATTCCCTTCGCGATGCCAAAGCCCTTCCTGAGGACTTCATGGCACGACGTGACCCCCATTCGCCACATGATGGCCATGCCTGCAACTTCTTGGAGGTGCATGGTGATCAGGTCGCCCACTTCGGCACGATAGAGGTCCCTCCGCATGGGCACCCCTATTCGCTAGAAGCGCCGCTGATGCCATGGGGCTTCTCAAGCCCGTTCAGCGATATGCTCGAAGGTGAGGTTGGTGAGGCGCTTGGGCATCTGGCTGCGAAACTTTTTCTTGGCGAAGCACGGACGACCGGCCATGTGCCGGAGCCGGATACCCTGCGTTACGGACTGGGTTGACGAAACTTCCGCCCTGAGGGCCACAGCGCAGCCCAAGCTGGATTACAGATCACCGACGCTCCGGCACGGATTCCCTGAGGTCGTCGAAGCGTCTCCTGGAGCGATTCCTTACGGGATCTCCAGATCCGAATCCCGGATAGACGAACGCCCTCTCGAGTTGTTCGACGTCCTGCTCAGCACGTCTTCGCGCCAGTATCCGGCGAGGATGTCCTTCATCTCATCGATGATCCGACCGGCCATCCCGCGTCGCAATCCGAAGCTTCCGCACTCCGGCAGAAGATTCCCTCGACAGGGCCGCTCGCCCCCCCGCGCCGCACGCCAGAGCGAGATCGCGACGCTCCCTGCTCCACTGCGGGCTCCGGGTCAGATCGAACGCGGGAGAAAGCCGCCAGTCGCGATAATGGGCGATCAGGGCGTGATTTCGGAGGTGGTCGTCCATGTGGGAGATCAGCGCATTGAAAATCATCCGCCGCGGACGCCTGCATCGTCACCGTCCTCTGCGAGTGGGGCGAGCACTAGTGAGCGGGACGTAGTCGCTCCTCGACGGGAGGGGGCATCCGGATCGAGGCCGGGAGTCCATCTTCTCCTGATGCGGAGAGATCGCCTGTGCGGCGCCGTCAGAAGCGCGCACTCACCTCCTCTCCGTACTTCTCGATATCGTCGTGTTTCACCACGTCGACAAACCAGACGCTGCCTGCGGCGATCCGGAAGATGATCCTGTCGGCATCATTGATCCGGGCCTCATTGTAATATTTGCTCGGAAGAACCGGCTTCACTCGCATACCCGGAGTGACCTTCTGCTTCATCAGAGCCAGTACGACCTTGTCCACTCCCTTCTCCTGCCGCACGGACAGCTCTCGATAGCTCTTCTCGAACCGGTGCGAGAACTTTGCCCCGAGGAGCTTTCCTTTCCGGGTCATTCATCTTCCTTCAAGGCATCGAGATACGCCCGTGCCTCCTCGGGGGTATCGGCTTCCACCATCCGTCCCTCCATGAAATCCGCTTCGGCCCCGGCCACCCTTTCATAGACGTCGGGATGGTAGAACCAGAGCTGATCCCTCGGCACGACCTCGGCCGGAAGCAATTCGAAGGTGCCGTGCTCGGTCCTGTCGATCAGCACGAGGCTGCTCTCGCCCTCCTTCAGCCCCAGCTCCCTCCGTACCTCCTCCGGAAGAGTCACCCGGCCTCGCTTGTCCACCGTAAGATGTGCCATCTTATTGCCCTGATGGGGTAAAACCCGATTAGGGTAATAATAGCCCGGTTTGTCGATCCATTGCAAGGGACCGCGGCCTCGCGCCCGGATCCCACGAAGGTGAGCTTCAGGGGCTCGATCGGCGGGTCGCTGTGGCTTCGTCCACCGAACACGGCTTGCCCCTTGCTTCCCCTGATCCGAGAGTGAGCGGTGGTGGCGGGACGCGACCGACAGGGGACCATTCAAGGAACGGAGGACCGAGGTGAGGATCGCGGTGCTGATGGGCGGGACCTCCGAGGAGCGGGACGTCTCGCTGGCGTCGGGCTGCCAGGTGGCCGCCGCGCTGCGCGAGGCGGGCCACGAGGTGAGCGCGGTGGACACGGCCGGGGGCGCCCTCTCCCCGGGCGAGGAGGCGAAGATCCTCGACCGGGGCATGGACGCCGCCCCTCCCGACGCCCTCGAGGCGGACGTGACGGCCACCGGTGATGCGGGTGCCTTCACGGGCATCCCCCAGATCTCGGAGGCGGACCTCCTCTTCCTGACCCTCCACGGCGGCGAGGGCGAGGACGGCACGGTGCAGGCGCTCCTCGACCTGAGCGGTCTGCCGTATGTGGGCAGCGGCATGCTCGGCTGCGCGCTCGCCATGGACAAGGACGTCAGCAAGCGGCTCTTCCGCGACGCCCGGGTGCCCACTCCCGCATGGATCCTGGGCAATCCGACCGCGGGCGAGGTCGAGGAGGAGCTCGGGATTCCGGTCATCGTGAAGCCGGCCTCGGGGGGCTCCTCGGTGCGACTCCACCTGGCCCACGACTTCAGCGAGCTCGAAGCGGCGCTCGAAGAGGCGCGCGAGGTCGAGGGTCGGGCCTTCTGTGAGGCGTACGTCCGCGGACGGGAGTTCACGGTGGGCATCATCGGCGACGAGACGCTCCCGGTGGGCGAGATCGTGCCCGCCAACGAGCTCTTCGACTACGAGAGCAAGTACCAGCCGGGGATGGCCGAGGAGATCTTCCCGGCCGACGTGGACCACGAGACGGCCACGGAGCTCCAGCGCCTGGCCTTCCGGGTCCACAAGCTGCTCCGGCTCCGGGACTTCAGCCGGGTCGACTTCATGGTCGACGACGACGGCCGGCCCTGGTGCCTCGAGGCGAACACGCTGCCCGGCATGACGTCCAACTCCCTCCTGCCGAAGGCGGGGAAGGCGGCCGGGCTCTCCTTTCCCGAGCTCTGCGACCGCATCTGCCGGATCGCCCGGAGGCGCCTGGAGGGCTGACCGGAGCCTGCCAGCGGCCGGCGGGTCGACCGGATCGCCCGGAAGCGCCCGGACGGTCGACCGGTTCGCGCGGAGCGACGCGAGGCCCGACCGCTTCGGGGGCACGATCCTCGCAACGTGAAAGATGCCCCGGCGCCGCGGTCACCGGACGGGAACCCGGCTCGCCGGCGCGGGGTTGAATCGAGGCCCCCCCCGGGGCCGGGAGCCGGGGCGGACGACGGGGCGGTTCCGTCGCGCCACCGGCTCTCTTCGACCCTCCGAGAAGACGGATGCGGTACCAGACCAGAGGACTCTCCTTCGGCGGCTTCTCCCTCACCCCCTGGGTGAAGCGCCTCCTCATCGCCAACGTGGCGGCGCACGCCGCCTTCTGGGTCCTGGGCCGTGCCTTCGGCTTCCCGTTCGTGGTGGAGTGGTTCGCCTTCACGGCCTCCGAGGTGGTGATCAAGCCGTGGACGATCGTCACCTACATGTTCCTCCACGCGGACATCTGGCACCTCGCCATCAACATGCTCGTCCTCTTCTTCTTCGGCCCGCCCCTGGAGTCGAGGTGGGGGTCGAGGGAGTTCGTCCGCTTCTACGTGATCTGCGGGCTGGGCGGGGTGGCGCTGAGTTTCCTCTTCATCTCCAGCCCGGTGCTGGGCGCCTCGGCCGCCGTATACGGCGTCATGCTCGCGTTCGCGATGGCCTGGCCCGACTCGCCGATCTACGTCTGGGGGATCTTCCCGATCAAGGCGAAGTGGCTCGTCGGATTCCTCTTCGTCGTGACGCTCTGGTCGTCGCTCAGCGGGGCGCAGGACGGCGTGGCGCATCTGGCGCACCTGGGCGGGCTGCTGGCGGCGCTGCTCTACCTGAAGAGCGACTGGAGGGACAGCCGTGCCCTCGAGGGGATCCGCGAGGCGGCCCGGCGGCGGGTCCGGCATCTCACGGTGGTGCCCCGGGACGAGGAGGAAGAGGAGGCGGCGTCCCGCCGGGGCTCCTCCACGCCCCCCTCGGGAGGGTGGAGCGCGGCCAACGAGGACCAGCTCCTCGACGCCGTCGACCGGGTGCTCGACAAGATCTCGGCCGAGGGCATGGGCTCGCTCACACCCCACGAGAAGCGCCTCCTCGACGAGATGAGCCGTCGCCGCCGCACCAACTGAGTGAGCCGGGAACCCGGGCCGCCGAACCCATCGATCCGTTGATTCCGGGCGCCGTGCGGTCGTGAGCGTCTCCGACCGATCCGATCGCCACGTCGCCATCCTCGGCGCCGGCCCCGTGGGGCTCGAGGCCGCGCTCGCCGCGTCCGATGCCGGCCACGCCTTCACGCTCTACGAGGCCGCCCCGCGCCCGGCCGCCCACGTCCGGGCGTGGGGGCACGTCCGCCTCTTCTCGCCCTGGGAGCTGAACGTCTCGCCCCGCATGCGCCGCCACCTCGGGGCGGCCGGCGTCCCGGTGCCGGAAGGCGGGGAGTGTCCGACCGGCGCCGAGCTCGTGGAGCGCCTCCTGGAGCCGGTGGCGCGACTGCCGGAGGTCGCGGCCGGACTCCGTCTGGAGAGCCGGGTCCGGGCGGTCGGCCGGGAGGGGCTCCTCAAGCACGAGGCGGTGGGCTCGGAGGAGCGTGGAGGGCCCCCGTTCCGGATCCTGGTGGAGGGCGCCGACGGCGGTGAGCGGGTGGACCGCGCCGACGTGGTGCTCGACTGCACGGGCACGTACGGACGCCCGCTCCCCCTCGGCGACGGCGGGATCCCCGCCCCGGGCGAGCGGGAGCTGTCCGGTGCGATCCGCCGCACGATCCCGGATCTCGAGGCCGAGAGGGAGGAGTGGGCCGGTCGCACGGTGCTGCTGGTGGGCGCCGGCCACTCGGCGCAGACCGCGGCCCGGGACCTCGCGGCGCTTCCGGACACCCGGGTCGTGTGGGCGATCCGGGACGAGGACCCCGACTGGCGGGGGGTGCCGGACGACCCCCTGCCGGAGCGCGCCCGGCTGATCGAAGAGGCGCGCGCCCTGGTCGAGGCCGCCGACTCGCCGGTCCGGCTCCATCCGGGCGTCGTCGTCCACGCGCTCCGGAGGGCGGACGGCGAGGTCGAGGTGGAGCTGCGGGACGGGCGCGGCCGGATCGAGACCGTCCGGGCCGACCGGATCCTCTCGCTCACCGGCTACGCGGGCGACCCCGGGCTCTACCGCGAGCTCCAGGTCCACGAGTGCTGGGCCACCGGCGGGCTCATGCGGCTGTCGGGCGCCCTCATGGGCCAGGACGGGGCGGATTGTCTCTCGGTCGAGACGCCCGGCGCCGAGGCGCTGGCGAGCCCCGAACCCGACTTCTTCATCCTCGGGATGAAGTCGTACGGGCGGAACCGGGGCTTCCTGATGCGGACCGGGTGGGAGCAGGCCGACCAGGTGCTGGGCGGGCCGGCCTGACGACCGGCGCGGGGCCCCTCAATCCAGCCTCCGCCCCGCCTCGGCGACCGCCTCGAAGAGTTCGTCGAACGACTCCACTACGAAGAGCACGTCCTGGATGTGGTCGATCTCGAAGTCCTGCGCCGTCACCGCGTCCAGGGAGAAGGGGCGCCGGTCGCAGTCGGGGCCCAGGGCGTTGGCCGCGTCGTCGCCCGACGAGATCAGGCCGCTCCCGTAGATCCGGGTCTCGCCCCCCTCCCGGATCAGCCCGAACTCGACGGTGAACCAGAAGAGCCGGGTCATGGCCGTCGTCTCGGCCTCCGTACGCGCGCCCATGGCCACCGTGCCGAAGTGCTGGAGGAAGTCGGCGAACCCCGGATCCGAGTGGAGCGGGACGTGGCCGAAGACGTCGTGGAAGACGTCCGGCTCGGGCGTGTAGTCCAGGCTCTCGGGCGAGCGGATGGTCACGGTGGTCGGGAAGCGCCGCGCCGCGAGGCAGTGGAAGAAGTCCCGGGGCGAGAGGAAGCCGGTGACCGGCACCGCCTTCCATCCGGTGCGGTCGGAGAGCCGCCGGTTCACCTTCCGGAGGTCGGGCACGCCCGAGTCGTCGAGGCCGATCGCCTCGACTCCGTCCAGGAAGATGCGGCTGGCGGTGCCGGGAAGCCGCTCCATCCTGCGGTGGAAGAGGGTCGTCCAGACGCCGTGCTCCGCCTCCGTGTAGGCGTCCCACTCCTGCACGGTCAGGAGACCGGGGTCGACGTGCGAGCGGGCGGGCTCCGGCAGCGGCTCGGCCGTGGGGGGGTCCGCGAGGAGCGCCGCTCGCTCTCCGTCTCGTGCGGCGTCTCGTGCCGCGTCCCGGGCGGCGTCGGGTGTGGGCGTCGGTTCGGTTCGCATGGCTCGTCTCCTTCGCATCGGGGGGAATAAAAAAAAGGACCCGCGGAGTCTCCGCGGGTCCTTTCGCAGTCGGAAAGCTGTTCGTCCTCTAGGCGGACGGACTCCTCCGGCGGCGACCCGCGGGGTGCGGATCGCGATAATACCAGGCGGTCGGGAGGGGGGACGTCCGGCTGCGCATGCTCCGAGCCTACCGTCGGCGGGGCCCGCCGGTCAACCCCTCCTTATCGTCTTGACCCGGATTCTCGGCTCCGTCTATGATGGCGGTCCCCCGGAGGTTTCCGGCCCCGGCCGCGCCTCCGCCCGGCAGCCCCGGCATCACACGGAGATCGATGGCTTCCGCGAAGGAGTACCCCACCGACCGGATCCGCAACGTCGCCGTTCTCGGCCACGGCCACTCGGGAAAGACGACCCTCGTCGACGCCCTCTGCTTCACGGCGGGCACCTCGAAGAGGCGGGGGGACGTCGACGAGGGGCACGCGCTCACCCTCACCACTCCGGAGGAGGTCGATCACGGCATCTCCCTGCAGCTCACGCCCGCCTACTGCGAGTGGATGGGTGTGAAGCTGAACCTCCTCGACACGCCCGGCTACCTCGACTTCACGGGCGACGCGCTTTCGGCCGTGCGGGTGGCCGACGCGGCCGTGATCGTGGTGGGGGCCACCTCGGGCGTGGAGGTCGGCACCGAGACCGTCTGGCGCTACTGCGAGGAGCGGGAGATCCCCCGGATCCTCTTCGTCTCGATGATGGACAGGGAGCACGCCGACTTCGAGGCGGTCTGGGCGGAGATCACCGAGCGGCTCACGGAGAAGGCGCTTCCCGTGGAGATCCCGATCGGGGAGGGCCCGGACTTCCACGGCATCATCAACCTCTTCAGCGAGCGCGCGCACCTCTACCGCGAAGACGAGAAGACGGGCGCCTACACCGAGTCCGACGTGCCCGAGGAGCTCGCCTCGAAGTTCGAGGCGTGGGAGACCGAGCTCCAGGAGACGCTCGCCACGACCGACGAGGCGCTGCTGGAGGAGTACCTCGAGGGGGGCCACATCAGCCGGGACGAGGCGATCGAGGCGATGGCCCGCAACATGGCCCGGGGCGAGGTGGTGCCCGTCTTCTGCGGCTCGGCGAGGCGGGGCTACGGCATGCAGGCCCTGCTCAAGAAGATGGTGGAGCTCTTCCCCTCGCCCGCCGAGGCGGGGGGCGAGACGGCACTCGTGCCCGACACGGGCGAGGAGGTGGTCCTCGGCGCCGACGACGAGGGGCCGCTCGCCGCGCTCGTCTTCAAGACGGCGAGCGAGCCGCACGTCGGCGACCTTTCCTTCTTCCGCGTGGTCTCGGGGCGCCTCGAGAGCGGGATGGAGGTCCTGAACCCGCGGACCGGATCCGCCGAGAAGCTGAACCACCTCGCGATCCCCCTCGGAAAGGAGCGGAGCGAGGTCGCCGCGCTGCACGCCGGCGACATCGGGGTCGTGGCGAAGCTCAGGGACACCCACACCAACGACACCCTCTCGGCCCCCGACCGCCCGCTGGAGCTGGAGCGGATCGTCTTCCCGCACCCGGAGATCTCCGTGGCGATCGTCGGCCGCTCCCGGAACGACGAGGACAAGCTGGGTGAGGTCCTGCCCCGTCTGCACGACGAGGACCCGACCTTCCACGCCGAGTTCGACGCCGAGCTCCACCAGACGATCGCCCGCGGCCTGGGCGAGCTCCACCTCGAGGTCCAGATCGAGCGCATGAAGCGGAAGTTCGGCGTGGACGTGGAGACCGAGCGGCCGAGGATCGCCTACCGGGAGACGATCCAGCGCCGCGCCGACGCACACGGTCGACACAAGAAGCAGTCGGGCGGGCGTGGCCAGTTCGGCGACTGCAGGATCCGCCTCTCGCCGCGGCCGCGGGGCAGCGGCTACGCCTTCCGGGACTCGATCAAGGGAGGCGTGATCCCCAACCGGTTCATCCCGTCGGTGGACCGGGGGATCCAGGACGCGGCGGGCCGGGGCGTGCTGGCCGGATTCCCGGTCGTCGACTTCGAGGCGGAGTGCTACGACGGCTCGTACCATTCCGTCGACTCCTCGGACGTGGCCTTCCAGGTCGCGGGCTCGCTCGCCTTCAAGAAGGCGGTGGGCGAGGCGAAGCCGATCCTCCTGGAGCCGGTGATGGAGGTCGAGGTGGTGGCGCCCGACGAGTACACCGGCGACGTCCTGGGCGACATCACCCAGCGGCGTGGCAAGGTGCAGGGAATGGAGCCGGACGGCGGACGCACGGCGATCCGCGCCCTGGTCCCCGAGGCCGAGCTCTACAGGTACGCCGCCGCGCTCCGATCGATGACGCAGGGGCGGGGGCACCACACCCGGCGCTTCGCCTCGTACGAGCCGGTGCCGGAGCAGCAGGCGAGAAAGGTGATCGCGGAGCATAACGGGGACGCGTAGGACGGGACCTCAGGCCCGTCCGGACGCCGTCCGCCGCGTCCTACCGCCGCACGGTTTTGTCCCGCTCCTGCGTGGCCCGTTCACCCCCCTTCCGGCCGCTTTTCCGTGGCGCCCTTCCGTGGCGTCGCTCCGTGTCGTCCTCGCGTGGGGCTTCCGGCCCTCTCCCGTGGCGCCCCCCGTGGTCGGGGCGGGGAGGGGATCGTCCCATTTCGCCATGGCTGCGCCCGATGCCCCCTGGCATGGTGGTCCCGGCGGCGCGGGCTTCTACACCGGTGCCCCGCGCGGGCCGCGGGTCCCGAAGGCCCATCCTCCCGCCCGCCCTCTCCGTCGAGGGTTGAAGCGTCGCTCCCCCGGACGGTCCGGGGGTCACGAGCGGCCCCGGCTCCGGAGCGTCCGGCCGCCGGGGTCCAGCTCACCCGCCACGGAGGAACCATGAAGCAGATCGGACTCTTCTTCGTCGCCCTCGCCCTCGCGAGCCCGCTCACCCTCGCCGGCCCCGCCGTCCCGGCGCTCGACGCGCGCCTGGAGGCGAGCGACTGTGGAGACTACGACGGCTTGCTCTGCAAGACGGTCGAGACATGCTGGAAGGCGGGCGGCTATTCCCGGTGCACCACGGACTACTCCTACTACACGTCGAAGGAGTCCCTGGAAGACACCGTGTGAGCCGGACCGTGCGCATCGGATCACTCCGGACGATCCGGCCCGCCACCTTCGTAGCCCCGGCCCTCGCCGTGGTCGCGGGGGTGGCGGCGGTCCACGTCGAGCGCGCCCGCTCGTCCGAAAACGTGCTTCTCTCCGAGCTTCCCGTCGAATCGGCCGCGGAGGGAGAGACCGGCGGTGCCCGGATCGCGCTGCTCTTTCAGATGGAGGATTGCGCCCGGATGGGAGCGGCGCTCCGACTCTGGGATCGGGCGGCGGAGCCCGCCGGGCTCCTCGAGGGCTCGGTCGAGGGCTTCCTCCTGGGAGGGACCGTCGCCGACGCCGCGGACCTCCCGGTGCGGCTCGGCGTGGACTTTCCGGTCCGGTCCGTATCGTCCCGCCGGCTCGCACGCGGGATCCGGGCCCTGGGGTTCCGCCGCACCCCCCTCCTCCTCGCGTTCGACGCGGAGGGGCGCCTCCGTCTCGCGGCGCCCCT
The DNA here is from genome assembly GCA_964409525.1 of uncultured Gemmatimonadaceae bacterium. GTDB lineage: Bacteria > Gemmatimonadota > Gemmatimonadetes > Longimicrobiales > Gaopeijiaceae > CAYPDV01. The sequence continues at coordinate 28,287 of CAYPDV010000014.1, read as the reverse complement.
GCTCTCTTCCCCGGGGCCGGCGGAGCTCGCCGCCGTCCTCGACGTTCCAGCCCCCCCCGCCGGAGGTGAAGGATGAACGTACGACCGTGGATCCTCTGCGTGCTCCCGCTCGTCGTCGGATCCGGGTGCGAGCCCGACCGGGCCGGTGCCGCTCGTCCGGAGGCGGAGGCCGACGCCCCGGACCGGACGGCCGAGATCGAGCGACGGTTCGCCGAGACGACCTGGGACACCCTCTGGGTCCGCGGAGGCGCCGACGAGGCGGAGCTTCTGAACCCGGGACGGATGCGGGCGTGGGGCGAGGGGGTCGTGCTCTACGACTCCGGTGACGGGGCGGTGAAGCGCCTGGATTCCCGCGGCCGGATCGCGTGGCGGTGGGGCGGGCGCGGACAGGGGCCCGAGGAGCTGTCCCGCGTTCGAGACCTCGTGGTGGGGCCCGACGATCAGGTGCACCTGCTCGACCAGGGCAACGGGAGGATCGTCGTGCTCGACGACACGGGGCGGAGGGTGCGATCCGTACCCCTGGCGGGAGTGCCGTACGCGGACCGGTTCGTCCCACTCGGAGAGGAGCGCTGGCTGCTGGTCACGGCCGATGCGTCGCCGCCCCTGCTCGTCGTCGGTCGGGAGGGGCGGGTCCTCTCCCGCCACCCGTTCCCGTGGGAGCCGTTCGCAGAGATGTCGATCCTGGTCAAGCAGGGGAACGTCGCCCTGGGGCCGGACGGATGGAGCTATCTCTTCTCGCCGGGAGACGGCTGGTTCGCGCTCCGGGAGGCGGAGCGCATCTCGGGCAGGCGTCCCTTCGTGGAGCATACGCCCTTTCCGCGGGTGGAGGAGCGGGTCGTGGGCAACCGGCGGGAGACGAGAGTGATCGGCGGGGACCGCTGCTCGGCCTGCTCGGCGTCGCTGGTCGACTCCACGCTCTGGGTCCACTTCGGCGGGGCCGGCGAGGACCGGTTCCGCGTGCTCGACCGGTACGACTGGGAGGGTGGAGAGTACCTGGGATCCCTGCGCCTCCCCGCCAGGGTCCACGAGGTCGCAGTGGGTCGCGACCGGGTCCACACACTCCGCGCCGACCCCTATCCGGAGGTGGTGGGGCTGCGGCCCGGGGTGTTCCAGTGACGGATGCGTGAAGGCCGCGGCGCCCCCGTGGAGGCCTTCCAGACGGAACATCGGCCCTTCGTCCGCGTCTCACGAAGGGAGGATTCCCCCCGGAGGAGCGAGGCGTGGCCGGACACAGCAAGTGGTCGAACATCAAGCGGAGGAAGGAGCGGGAGGACCGCCGGCGGGCCCGGGTCTTCAACAAGCTGATCCGGGAGATCACGGTGGCGGCCCGCGAGGCGGGCGGGGATCCGGACCACAATCCCCGGCTCCGGCTGGCGGTGGAGACGGCCCGGGCGGAGAACATGCCCTCCGACAACATCGAAGCCGCCATCAAGCGCGGAACGGGCGAGCTGCAGGGGGTCGAGTACGAGGAGGTCACCTACGAGGGGTACGGCCCCTCCGGGGTCGCGCTCTTCATCGAGGCCACCACCGACAACGCCAACCGCACGGTCGCGGGAATCCGCCACCTGCTGGAGAGCCACGGAGGGAATCTGGGAACGGACGGCTCGGTGGCGTGGCAGTTCGACCGGAGGGGGGTCGTCGCGGTGGACGCCGGACGCTACCACGAGGACGCCGTCCTGCGCGCGGCCCTCGAGGCCGGGGTCGACGACGTGCACCGGGAGGACGGTCGTTTCCTGCTGACGACCGAGGTGGAGGACTTCCACGACGTGCAGGAGGCCCTCGGAGCCGAGGGCCTCGAGTTCGACGAGGCGTCCCTCTCCCGGCTTCCCACGACCGAGGTGCCGCTCGAGGGACGGGAGGCCGAGCGGCTCCTGGAGCTCCTCGACGCGCTCGAGGACTCCGACGACGTGCAGGCGGTCTACGCGAACGCCGACATCGACCACGAGGTGCTCTCCGAGACGGTGTGAGCGTCTCGGGGCGCCCGCGCGCGATTGATCCCGCCCTGCTCCTCTTCTAACTTCCGCGGTCCCCCCTCCACTCTTCCCACCGTCATCAGGCCCGCCGCCGGCCCGTTCCGCCGGCGCGCCTCGATCCAGGAGGAACCCCTTGGCCGGGCACAGCAAGTGGGCGCAGATCAAGCGCAAGAAGGCGGTCAACGACCAGAAGCGCGGCAAGCTCTTCAACCGGCTCATCCGTGAGATCACCGTGGCCGCTCGCGAGGCCGGAGGCGACCCGCAGTTCAACCCCCGGCTCCGGCTCGCGGTCGATACGGCGAAGGCGGAGAACATGCCCGCCGACAACATCGATCGCGCCATCAAGCGGGGCACGGGCGAGCTGGAGGGGGTTCGCTACGAGGAGGTCACCTACGAGGGGTACGGTCCCGGCGGTGTGGCTCTCTTCGTCGAGGCGATGACGGACAACCCGAACCGCACGGTCGCGGAGTTGCGCCACGCGCTCGAGAAGCACGGTGGGAACCTCGGGACCTCCGGGTCGGTGGCGTGGCAGTTCGAGCGGAAGGGGCAGATACGGGTCGATGCCGGACGATACCACGAGGACGCGGTGCTCGAGGCCGCGCTCGAATCGGGCGCGGAGGACGTGGAGCGGGTGGAGGACGAGTTCGTGGTCACGACCGGGGTGGCGGAGTTCCACCAGGTCCAGGAGGGGATGAGCCGGGCGGGCGTGGAGTTCCGGGGGGCGGAGCTCTCCCGCATTCCCAGGACCGAGTCCGCGGTGGAGGGGAAGGAGGCGGAGCGGCTGCTCGGACTCCTGGAGGCGCTCGACGAGCTGGACGACGTGCAGGAGGTCCATACGAACGCCGACATCGAGGAATCGGTCCTGGCCCGGGCCGACTGAGCGGCGTTCCGCCGCGGGATGCCGGGGCTGGTCGCCCGCCCCGGTCGACCCGTAGATTTCCCGGCATGAGCGAGCACGGGGCCCTCGGCGACGACGGTGGAGACGGGATGGTGATCCTGGGCATCGATCCCGGGACCGCCGTCACCGGATACGGGGTCGTGACCTACCGCCGGGGAGGGCGGACCTCGCTCGTCGAATGCGGCGTCATCCGCACCTCTTCCGGAGAGCCGCTCCCCGACCGCATCCGGGAGATCTACGAGGGCATCGTCGAGGTCATCGAACGGTTCCGGCCCGCCGCGGTGTCCGTCGAGGACGTCTTCCAGGGAAAGAACGCGCGGAGCGCTCTCACCCTCGGACACGCCCGGGGCGCCATCCTCCTCGCGGCCGCCCTCTCCGACATCCCCATCGCCGAGTACAACCCGATGCAGATCAAGCAGGCCGTCGTCGGCACGGGCCGCGCCACCAAGGACCAGGTGGCGTTCATGGTCCAGAAGCAGCTCCGGCTCCGCGAGGCGCCCACTCCCTCGGACGCGGCGGACGGGGTCGCCGCGGCGCTCTGCCACTGCCTGGCGGTGCCCCTCCTCGCATGATCAGCCGGCTCAGGGGAAAGCTCCTGTCGCGCGAGGTCGACCGGATCGAGGTGGAGACCTCCGGAGGCGTCGTCTACGAGCTCGAGGTGCCGCTCACGGTCCAGCAGCGTCTGCCCTCGGTCGGCTCGGACGTCGAGATCCGTACCTTCCAGGTCGTGCGCGAGGACGCGCTCACCCTCTACGGCTTCCTCGAGCCCGGCGAGCGGGAGCTCTTCGGCCGGCTCCTCGGCGCCTCCGGAGTCGGCGCGAAGCTCGCCGCCGCCATGCTCTCCACCTACACCGCCGCACGCCTGGCCCGGGCGCTCGCCGAGAAGGACGTGACCGCGCTCAAGCAGGTCTCGGGCGTCGGGAAGAAGACGGCCGAGCGGATCATCCTGGAGCTCTCGGACAAGGTCCAGGACCTGGCCGTGGAAGCGGGCAGGGAGGGGGCCGCCGTGGCCGGGGCGCAGGAGGCGGTCTCGGCGCTGGTGGCTCTCGGCTATTCGTTCACCGACGCGGACCGGGCGGTGCGCGCGGTGGTCGACGGTGACGAGAAGGCCCCCGACGCCCAGCAGCTCATCCGGAAGGCGCTCGCCCGGGCGGGCTCGTGACCGAGCGACGTGAGGTCACCACGCCCGAGAGGATCGAGGAGGAGGAGGAATCCGAGGTCTCCCTCCGCCCCCGCCGGCTGGACGAGTTCATCGGACAGGAGAAGGTGAAGGAGTCGCTCTCGATCGCCGTCGAGGCGGCCCGTCAGCGGGGCGAGCCTCTCGATCACATCCTCTTCCACGGCCCTCCCGGACTGGGGAAGACGACGCTGGCCTCCCTCCTGGCGCGGGAGATGCGCGTCAGCTTCAAGGCCACCTCGGGTCCGGTGCTCGAGAAGCCCGCGGACCTCATCGGGATGCTCACGAACCAGAGCGAGGGCGACATCGTCTTCATCGACGAGATCCATCGGCTGCGGCCGATCATCGAGGAGTTCCTCTACCCGGCCATGGAGGACTACCGGGTCGAGATCCGGCTCTCCGACGGTCCCCGCGCGCAGACGATGAGGATGGACGTGCCCCGCTTCACGCTGGCCGGGGCCACCACCCGCTTCGGCCTGCTCACGGCGCCGATGCGGGCCCGCTTCGGGATCGTCCAGCGGCTGAACTTCTACCCCCCCGAGCACCTCGAGATGATCATCCGGCGGAGCGCCGAGATCCTCGACGTCGAGACCACCGAGGACGGTGCGCGGGAGATCGCCGGGCGGGCGCGAGGCACGCCCCGGATCGCCAACCGGCTGCTCCGGCGCGTGCGCGACTACGCCCAGGTGCGGGCCGACGGCGTCATCGACCGCGAGGTGGCCGCCGCCGGGCTCGAGATGCTGGACGTGGACGAGTACGGACTCGACGAGATGGACGCGCGCATCCTCCGGACCATCATCGAGAAGTTCGAGGGCGGACCCGTCGGGCTGAGCTCGCTCGCGGTGGCCCTCGGCGAGGACCAGCAGACGCTCGAGGAGGTCTACGAGCCGTATCTGATCCAGGAGGGGTTCCTCATGCGGACCCCTCGCGGGCGGGAGGCGACGCCGCGGGCGTACCGCTCCTTCGGCTACGCCCGGCCGTCGGCCGGCGGACCCGGGAATCAGCCGGAGCTCTTCGAGGAGGAGGACGGAGGGTGAGGGGACGGACTGCGGTGATCGCCGCCCTGGCCGCCGCCGTGGTCGCCTGCAGGGGAGACGCCGGTCCGGCGGGGGGCGCCGCGGACGTCCCCGTTCGCGAGGCGCGGGTCACGCTCGAGCTCGGCGATGTCGAGGGGCCGGCCGAGTACGTCTTCGGGGCGGTTTCCGGGCTCGCCCTCGACGGGGCGGGACGGATCGTCGTCGCGGATGGGCAGGCGAGCGAGCTCCGCGCATACGATACGGACGGCACCTTCCTCTACCGCGTCGCGGGGAGCGGCGAGGGCCCCGGCGAGGTGCTCTCGCCCTGCTGCCTCGGCCGGGACGGAGAGGGCACAGTCTGGGTCCGGGACGGGGGGAACGCCCGCTACAGCGGCTTTCGCACGGGTCCGTCGTCGGCGGAATTCGTGGAGGTCCGGCGGATGCTGCACGGAGCGACGAATTTCTGGGCCCCGCTCCACTTCCGGGGCGACAGCCTCATCGACGCGGGGATGGCTCCGGGCGACGACGGGCGGACGCACCGGGTCCGCCACCTGCTCGCGCCCGATGGGGGCGCAGGAAGGCTTCCGGACGCACAGGACCCGGATCTCGAGGAGATCGGCGCGGGGCGCACCGTCGACCGGAGGACGGCGGACGGCGCCGTTCGCCTGTTCCTCCACATCCCCTTCGGCCCCGCCTGGCTGGCGGCGCCCGGACCCGACGGCCTCTGGGCGGATGCGGTGAGCTCGGAGTACCGGATCCGGATCGTGGGGCCGGACGGCGATGCGGTCGTCGTCGAGGGCCCATCCGGGCGGGGACCGGAGCTGAGCGCCGACGAGCGGGAGCGGGCGGGCGAGCGGATCGAGGAGTACCGCCACATGGTCGGCCAGCGGGTGGATCTGAACGTCCCGGCGGCGAAGCCGATCCTCGCCGCCCTCTTCTTCGATGCAGACGGCCGGCTCTGGGTCGCCCGGTCGGTCGGCCCGGGCGAGCCGAGGCGCGCCGACCTCCATGCCCCGGACGGCACGCTGCTGGAGCGCCGGGAGTGGCCGGGCGACGTGCGCCTCGACCTGATCGGCTGGACCCAGGGCGATGTCGCGCTCGGGGTGCGCGCGGACGAGCTCGGCGTGCAGAGGGTGGTGCGGCTGGAGTGGGGCGGCGCACCGGAGGGATGAGCACTCCCGACGGGACGGAGGGATCGTCCTCCGACGTCCGGGTACCGAGCGCCCGCGTCTCCGATTACGAGTACGAGCTGCCCCCGGACCGGATCGCCCGTTATCCGGCCGAGCGGCGGGACGAGAGCCGACTCCTGGTGCTGCCCCGGTGGGGCGGGCCGCTCCGCCACCTCCGCTTCCGCGATCTTCCCGAGCTGCTCGGGGCCGGGGACCTCCTGGTGGTCAACGAGAGCCGGGTGCTGCCGGCCCGGCTCCTCGGCCGGAAGCCGACCGGGGCGTCCGCCGAGGTGCTGCTGCTCCACCCGTGGAACGGCGATCCGCCGGCCCGGGGCGGGCTCGGTGCGCCCGCGCCCGGCAGCCCGGAGGAGGGTCACGTCTGGAAGGCGCTGGTGCGTCCGGGAGGGAAGCTGAAGCCGGGGCGGCGGGTGGTCGTGGCTCCGGACGAGCTGGAGGTCGAGATCCTGGACTCCACCGAGGAGGGCGAGCGGATCGTGCGGCTCGTCACGGAATCCGCGCCGGAGGAGGCGCTCCGTCGGCACGGCCGGGTGCCGCTCCCGCCCTACCTGGAGCGGGAGGAGGAGCCCCTCGACCGGGAGCGCTACCAGACCGTCTACGCCCGCGTGCCCGGCTCGGTCGCCGCTCCCACCGCCGGGCTCCACTTCACCCCTGAGCTCCTCCGGCGGCTGGACGAGGCGGGCGTCGGGTGGGCGGCCCTCACCCTCGACGTCGGGGTGGGCACCTTCCGGCCGGTCGAGGCGGAGGACCCCGCGGACCACGAGATGCACGCCGAGCGCTTCCGGATCCCGGAGGACACCGCGAGGGCCGTGGCCGAAGCGCGGGAGCGGGGGGGTCGCGTCTGGGCGGTCGGCACGACGGTCGTGCGTGCGCTCGAAAGCCGCGCCACGGCCGGCGGCCGGGTCGAGCCCGGAGCCGCCGCCACCGACCTCTTCATCCGCCCCCCGTACGATTTCCGGGTGGTCGACGCCCTGCTGACCAACTTCCACCTGCCACGCTCCACCCTGCTCATGCTGGTCGCGGCGTTCGGGGGCCACGGACCTGTGATGGAGGCCTACCGGGAGGCGGTGGAGGAGGGGTACCGCTTCTACTCGTACGGCGACGCCATGGCGGTGGTGTGAGGGGGCTCTGACCGTGTTCGACTTCACGCTCCACGCCACCGACGGCGCCGCCCGGGCCGGCACCTTCACGACGCCGCACGGCGAGGTGCCCACCCCCGCCTTCATGCCGGTGGGCACCGTGGGCACGGTGAAGGCCGTCTCGCCCGAGGAGCTGGAAGGGATGGGCGCCACGATGGTGCTCGCGAACACCTACCACCTCTACCTCCGCCCGGGACACGAGCTGGTGCGGGAGCTGGGCGGGATCCGGGCCTTCATGCGGTGGGACGGACCCGTCCTCACCGACTCCGGAGGCTACCAGGTCTTCTCGCTCGCCGACATCAACGAGATCCGCGACGACGGCGTCGTCTTCCAGAGCCACATCGACGGCTCGAGCCATCTCTTCACGCCCGAGCGGGTGATGGAGATCCAGAGGGCGCTCGGGGCGGACGTGGTCATGGCTTTCGACGAGTGTCCGCCGGGGGGCGCTTCGCGCGCGGCCGTCGTCGAGGCGAACCGGCGCACCACGGAGTGGCTGGTCCGGTGCCGGGACCGGCTGGCGGAGCTCGAGGCGGAGGGGGCTCCGGCCCCGGGATCCGAAGCCCCGCACGGCGACGCCCCGGCTGCCGGCGCCCCGGCCGGCGCCCTTCGGCAGGCGCTCTTCCCGGTGCTCCAGGGAAACGTGTACGACGATCTCCGCCGCGATCACCTCCGGCAGGTCCTCGAGGTGGGTGACTGGGGCGGGATGGCGGTGGGGGGTCTCAGCGTCGGCGAGGCGAAGTCCGACATGTGGCGGGTGCTGGAGACCCTCGAGCCGGAGCTGCCCACGGACGCCCCCCGGTACCTGATGGGGGTCGGCTATCCGGACGACCTCCTCGAGTCGGTGGCGCGGGGCGTCGACCTCTTCGACTGCGTCGCGCCGACCCGGAACGCCCGCCACGGCACCGCGTGGACGCTGGCCGACGGTCAGGTGAACCTGAAGGCGGCCCGCTTCCGCGAGGACACCCGCCCGATCGATCCGGGCTGCGACTGCTACGCCTGCGGCCGCTTCGATCGCGCCTACCTCCGCCACCTCGTGGTCTGCGGCGAGCGCCTCGGGCACCGCATGATCTCCATCCACAACCTGCGCTTCCTCATCCGGCTCGCGGAGAAGGCCCGCGAGGAGATCTCCCGGGGATCCTTCGCCTCCTGGTCCGACGACTGGCTGAGGCGCTACAGGAAGGCGCGCGCCCGCGCCCGCTGAGCGCCGCCGGGTGGACGGGCGGAGCCGCGCTCCGGTCGACGGAGGGTGGACGGCCGGAACGCTCGCGGAACGCAGGCATCCTCGACGGGTTCTCTTGAACCGGCCGCCGCCGCCCGGCCCGGACCGCCCGCCCGGGCGCCGGTCCTCCTCCCCCGATCCCCTCGACCGAACGAGCCCGTGAACGAGATTCTCGCGACCCTCCTCGTCGCCCCCCGGGAAGGGGGCAGCGCCACGTTCATCTTCCTGATCCAGCTCGTGGCGATCTTCGCCATCTTCTACTTCCTCCTGATCCGGCCACAGAAGAAGGAGCAGGAGAGGCATCGGGAGATGATCGCCGCCGTGAAGAAGGGTGACGAGGTGGTGATGACCGGCGGGATCGTCGGTACCGTGATCCACGCGGCCGACGACCGCCTCACGATCCGGACGGGCGAGAACACCCGCATCGAGGTCGTCCGCTCCCGGGTCGCGCAGCGGCTGGGCGAGGAGTCCGGAGGCTCCTGAGATGGCGATCCGGGAGATCCGGCTCCTCGGCGATCCGGTGCTGCGCCGGCCGGCCGAGGAGGTCGAGGCGTTCGACCGGGATCTCGGGAGGCTGGTGCGGGACATGTTCGAGACGATGTACGCCGCCGAGGGCATCGGGCTCGCCGCTCCCCAGATCGGGATCTCCAGGCGGGTGCTGGTCGTGGACGTCCGGGACGAGGAGGACCCCGAGGGCGGCCGGATCGCGCTGGTGAACCCCCGGGTGGTGGACGAGGCCGCCGAGAGCGACCGGGTGCCGGAAGGGTGCCTGAGCATCCCCGGCGTCGAGGAAGTCGTGGAGCGCCCGGTCCGCGTGCGGATCGAGGGTCGGGATCCGGAGGGTCAGCCCGTCTCGATCGACGCCGCCGACCTCTTCGGGCGCGCGCTCCAGCACGAGATCGACCACCTGGACGGCACCCTCTTCTTCGACCGCATCAGCCCTCTCAAGCGGAAGATGCTGCTCGAGAGGTACCGCAAGGCGCGAGAGGAGGCGGAGACGACGTGAAGGTCCTCTTCTGGGGCACCCCCCTCTTCGCGGTACCCACGCTCCGGGCGCTGGAGGAGGAGGGGCACGAGGTGGTCGGGGTCGTGACGCAGCCGGACCGCCCGGCCGGGCGGGGTCGGAAGGTGCGGTCCTCGCCGGTGAAGGAGGCCGCCGAGGAGGCGGGCCACCCCGTGCTCCAGCCGGAGCGTCCGCGCGGGGCGGAGTTCGTCGAGCGCATCCGTTCGCTCGGCCCCGACGTCTCGGTCGTGGTCGCCTACGGCCACATCCTGCCCCGCGAGGTGCTCGACGTGCCCGTCCACGGCTCGCTGAACGTCCACGCCTCGCTCCTGCCGGAGCTCCGGGGAGCCGCGCCGGTGAACTGGGCCCTGATCCGCGGACACGACGTGACCGGGGTGACGGTCATGCGCATGGTGGAGGAGATGGACGCCGGGCCGATCCTGCTCCAGGTGGAGGAGCCGATCGCGGAGACGGAATCGGCATCCGACCTCTCCGCCACCCTCTCGGAGCTGGGCGCCGACGCTCTCATCCAGGCGCTCGCGCTGCTCGGGCTCGGCGAATCCCGGGAGCGCGAGCAGGAGCACGCCCGCGCCACCTACGCCCCGAAGATCGACCGGGAGACCGCGAGGGTGGACTGGGAGGAGGGCGCCCGCCGCGTCCGGGACCGGATCCGGGGCATGGACCAGGTCCCCGGCGCGTGGAGCGTGCTCCACGGCGAGCCGGTGAAGCTCTTCCGGCCCGTGGCGCTGCCGGAGACGGACTCCGCGGTGCCGCCGGGCACGATCCTGGAGGCCGGCGAAGAGGGCATCGTGGTGGCCGCCGGACAGGGCGCCGTGCGGATCGAGGAGGTCCAGCCTCCCGGCAGGCGCCGGATGGCCGCCGCCGACTGGGTGCGGGGGCGGGGAGCCCGCCAGGGAGACCGCTTCTCGTGACCCCCCCGCCCCTGCTGGCCCCGAACGGCTCCCGACATCCCCGGGGCGTGCCCCGCACGGGGCTCTCCCGGCTCCACGTGGTCACCGACGACCGGGTGCTCGCGGATCCGGACTTCGCACGCCGCGCCGAGGACGTACTCGAGGCGGGGGGCGCGGACGTGGCGCTCCACCTCCGCGGACGGGAGATCTCGGCCCGCCGGCTCTTCCTCCTGGTCGACCGGCTGCGGCCGCACGTCCGTACGGCGGGAGCGCTCCTGCTGGTCAACGACCGGGTCGACATCGCCCTCGGCGGGGGCGTGCACGGCGTGCACCTGGGCGGTCGATCGCTCCCGGTGGACGTGGCGCGGGAGCTGCTCGGCGCGGACCCCTGGATCGGGCTTTCGGTGCACGGCGAGGACGAGGGGGAAGGGGCCGGCGGGGCCGGCGCGGACTACCTGTTCGTGGGCACCATCTTTGCAACCCCGAGCCACCCGGACCGGCCCGGCTCGGGGCCGGAGCTCCTTGCCCGGGCTCGCCGGCGGAGCGACCTCCCCCTCCTCGCGATCGGTGGCGTGACGCCGGAGCGGGTCGATGCGGTCCTGGAAGCCGGGGCGTACGGCGCGGCCGTGCTCAGGGGCGTCTGGGACGAGCCGGCACCCGGCCCGGCGGTGGTGCGCTACCTCGACGCGCTCGCCCGCACGACGAAGCTCGGCCGCACGACGGAAGGAGGTACCCAGCCGTGAGCGCGACGTCTTCCGCGGGAGGAACCGTCACCGCCCGGGTGAACGGCGAGCAGCGGGAGATCCCCCGCGGGATCTCGGTGAAGGAGCTGATCGAGTCCTTCGACCTGACGCCCGCCCTGGTCGTGGTCGAGCTGAACGGGGAGATTGTGTCGAGGCAGGAGTACGGCGATACGCCGGTCGGCGAGGGAGACCGCGTCGAGCTGGTGCACTTCGTCGGGGGAGGATGACTCCGTCGCCGGACGGCGCCGGAGCGCAGCGTTCCAGGAAGGGGGAAGGCCGATGGCCGAGCGTCCGGAGGAAGAGGAAGTGAACGAGGGAGAGCCGGGGCGCACCGGTGCGCTCGAGCCCGAGCCCCGCACCAGCGGGGGCGCCCACCTCGAGGAGCCGCCCGACGTCGAGGAGCCGGAACGCGAGGAGGTTCCGGACCGGGAGGAGGCCGACGGGAAGTCCGGGGCGGAATCCGACGAGGCGGACCGGGACGAGGAAGCGGGCGGCGAAGGGGACGACCTCCTCGAGATCGCCGGCCGGCGCTTCCGGTCCCGCCTGATCGTCGGCACCGGGAAGTACGATTCGTCCGAGGTGATGGTCGACACCATCCGCGAGAGCGGCGCCGAGATGGTCACGGTGGCCGTCCGCCGCGTCGACCTCGACGCCTCCGACCGGGACACGATCCTCGCGCACCTCGATCCGGACGAGTTCTTCCTGCTCGCGAACACCGCCGGCTGCTATTCCGCCGAAGAGGCGATCCGCTACGCGCGGCTCGCCCGTTCCGCCGGCTTCAACGAATGGCTGAAGCTGGAGGTGATCGGCGATCGGGACACGCTGATGCCGGATGTCTCCGCCACCGTCGAGGCGGCCGAGGCCCTGACCGAGGAGGGCTTCAAGGTCCTGGCGTACACGAACGACGACATCGTCGCGGCGCTGCGCCTGGAGGATGCCGGCTGCGAGGCGGTGATGCCCCTGGCGAGCCCGATCGGAAGCGGGCTCGGAGTGGTCAACCCGTACTACATCCGCGAGATCAAGCGGCGTCTGCAGGTGCCGGTCATCGTGGACGCGGGGGTGGGCACGGCGTCCGACGCCTGCATCACCATGGAGCAGGGGGTGGACGGCGTGCTCATGAACACGGCCCTCGCGAAGGCGGACGACCCGGTGCGGATGGCGCGGGCCATGCGCCGTGCGATCCGGGCGGGCCGGGACGCCTTCCTCGCCGGACGGATGCCGAGCCGGGAGATCGCGGTCCCGTCGACCCCCTTCGAGGGGATGCTCGACTGACGAGCGGCGTCACCCCCGTCCGCGACGCCGCCCTCCGCGTCGTCCTGGCGGTCGGACGCGGACGGCGTCTCGACCTCGCATTCGACGCCGAGGCGGCGTCGCTCGACCCGCGCGATCGCCGGTGGCTCCACGAGCTGACCTTCGGGGTGGTGCGTCTGCGCGGCCGACTCGACCATCTGCTCGACCACCACCTCCACCAGGGGGTGGAATCGGTGTCGCCGCCGCTCCTGGAGGTCCTGCGCCTGGGGGCGTACCAGCTCCTGCGGATGGGCTCCGTCCCGCCGTACGCGGCGGTGTCGCAGGCGGTGGCGCAGGCGCGCGAGGTGGAGGGGCGGGGCGCCGGCGGTCTGGCGAACGCCGTGCTCCGGGCGCTGGGCCGGAGGGGCGAGGATCCCGTGCTCTTCCCGTCGCTGCACGAGGATCCGGCCGGCCATCTCTCCACCTGGGGCTCGCATCCCCGCTGGCTGGTCGAACGGTGGCTCGAACGCTGGGAGCCCGACGAGGTGCGCCGGCTCGTGGAGTCGGACAACCGCGTGCCCCCGCTCTCGCTCCGTCCGGTGGACATACCGGTGGCCGAGGCCGTGGCGCGTCTGACGGCCGCCGGCATCGAGGCGCGGGAGGCGGGTGGAGGATCGAAGTGTGTGCTCCTGGAAGACGGAGCGGATCCGGCGCGCGTCCTCGAGGTGGTGCCCGGCCTGGTCCAGGATCCGGCGGCCTCCCTCGTGGTCGAATACGGAGCGGTGCCCGACGGCTCGCGGGTGGCCGATCTCTGCGCCGCGCCCGGGGGCAAGGGCCTCGCCCTGGCGGGGCGGGCCTCCTATCTTCTGGCCGCCGATCCGTCGGCGGCGCGGCTCCGGCTCCTCAGGGAGAACGCCCGGCGGCTCGGCCTCGCACCGGGGATCGTGGTGGCGCGAGCGGAGCGCCCGCCCCTGCGCGAGGCCGACGTGGTCCTCCTGGACGTGCCCTGCTCGGGCACGGGGACCCTCCGGAGGCATCCGGACGCCCGCTGGCGCCTGCGGCCCGACGACATCTCCTCGCTCGCGCGGCTCCAGCGGGAGATGCTGGACGGCGGGGCGCGCCTCGTACCCCCGGGGGGGCTCCTGCTCTATTCGACGTGTACCCTCGAACCGGAAGAGAACGAGGCCCGGGTGAAAGACTTCCTGGACCGCCACCCCCGCTTTCACATGGAGGACGCCGGAAGTCTGCCGGAGTGGACCGACGCCGAGGGGCGGCTCTCCGTGCTTCCCCAGCGCTCGGGGTTCGACGGCTCCTTCGCCGCCCGCATGCGGAGGGCCCGTTGAGAGGGACGACTCCATGAAGCTGGGCGGCTCGCTCCAGCGGAGGCGTTCCGGGCGGAAGGATCGGCGGCCCGGCGGCGGCGCCGGCGGAGGCGGAGGGCGCCTCGAGGCTCTCCGGCGGGGGCTCCGCCTCGCGGGGCTCGCGCTCCTGCTCGGCCTCCTCGGTTTCGGGATCGGCTGGCTCGTGGCGACCCGCATGCTCTTTCCGCCCGTCGAGCCCCCTCCCGACCTCGTGGAGGTCCCCGACCTGCTCGGCGCGGAGCTCGACGAGGCGCGGAGCCGCGTGCGGGAGGCGGGACTCGTCTGGGGCGACGTGGATTCGCTCCGTCATCCGACCGTCGCCTCGGGCCTCGTGCTCGGCCAGACCCCGCTGCCGGGGCAGCTCGCGCTTCCCGATTCGGCGGTGTACGTCACCGTCTCGCTCGGCCCTCAGACCCGCGACGTCCCGCGGGTCGCGGGGCTCCGGGGCGACGAGGTGACGGCGATCCTCGAGGCGACCGGCTTCGAGGTGGAGGTCGACACCGTCGAGTCGGAGCTTCCCCGGGGCCGGGTCGTGGAGCTGGACCCGTCTCCCGGCACGCCGCTCGTCCTTCCCGGCGTGGTGCGGATCCGGGTGAGCGAGGGGCCGGCGCAGGTCGAGATGCCCTACCTGCTCGGGATGGCCCACGACGAGGCCGAGGCGCTCCTCGACTCGCTGGGTCTGGTCGTCGCGGAGGTGGAGGAGAGATCCCGCCCGGGTCGGGAGGGCCGGCGGGTGATCGAGCAGGAGCCCGCGTCCGGCACACTGGTCGAAAGCGGGAGCGCGGTGCGCCTCGTGGTGGGCCCGGACGGCCGCCTCAACCGGAACATTCCCCCTTCCGCGCCGTACGATCCGACGCCCTCGAAGACGAAGGTGCCGCCGGGCGTCCGGAGCGTCCCGGACGTCGGGCTCGGATGGATCGCCCGCCGCCCGCCGCCATGATGACCCGCTCCCGCCATCCCTACCTCTTCACGATCACCGCCCTCGCCCTGGTGGTCGGCGTGGCGTGGATCGCCCGCGACCGGTACGGCCCCGTCGGGGCGGGCACCGATGCGCCCGGCTTCGTCTTCCCCGACCTGGAGGGCGAGACCGTTTCGCTCCGGGATCAGCGCGGGAAGGTGGTGCTCGTCAACGTCTGGGCCACCTGGTGTCTGCCGTGCCGGGAGGAGATGCCCTCCATGGAGCGGCTCTACCGGGAGATGGAGGGAAGGGACTTCGAGATCCTGGCCGTGAGCGTCGACCGGCCCGCGCGGCCGGGTCAGCGAGCGGGTCCGGAGCTCCGCGCCAGCATCCGCGCCTTCGCTGATTCGATGGGGGTCACCTTTCCCATCCTGCACGACCCGGACGGCCGGATCGAGGACCTCTACCGGACGACGGGCGTTCCGGAATCCTTCATCGTCGGCCCCGACGGAGTGATCTACAAGAAGGTCTCCGGGGCCACCGCCTGGGACGCGCCTCAGCACCGGGAGCTCGTCCTCCGTCTCCTCGAGGGAGGGTGAGGAGGTGCCCTCGGCCCTACATCTCCTGACGCGGAACTGGAAGCTGAAGCTCGCGGCCGTCGGACTCGCCGTCTCGCTCTGGATCGTCGTTCGGGTTCCGGCCGGACCGAGCCGGGGCATCCTCCGTGACGTCCCGGTCCGGGTGCAGCTCAACGACCCGGAGTGGGTGCTCGCCTCCGAGCCCGCCCCGCCCTCCGTGCAGGTGCGGATCCAGGGGCCCAACGGCGAGCTCGTGAGCCTGCAGCTCGCCCGACCGGTGCTCCGCATGCCGATCGACCGCGTGACGGCGCGGGACACGGTCGTCCAGCTCCGGCGCGACTGGCTTCCGCTCCGCGATCATCCGGGAGTCGTGGTCGACGACATCCAGCCCTCCTCGGTCCGCCTCCGGTTCGAAGCGGTCGAGAGCGCGGCCGTGCCCCTCGCGCTGCGCCTCGACGGCTCGCTCCCGGACACGCTGGCCCTCACGCAGCCCCTCACCCTGAGCCCGCAGGTGGCGAGGATCTCCGGCCCCGCCTCCCGCCTGCGGGTGGTGGACTCGATCCCCCTCCAGCCGCTCGACCTCTCGGAGGTCGAGGAATCGCGGGACTACCAGGTGCCGCTCGACACCACCGGCCTCGGCGACCTGGGCGTGAGTCCCTCCGCGACCACGGTCGCCGTGCGGGTGGAGACGCTCCTGGAGCGGGTCGTGACCGGCGTCGAGGTCGAGGTGGACGACCCGGCGGAGATCGACGAGGGGGCGTACGAGTTCGTTCCGGCGACCTTCCAGCTCACCCTGAGCGGCCCCAGGACGCGCGTCGAGACCCTCGACGCGGATTCCCTGCGGATCGTGATCGACGACGAAGCGCTCGAGGGGCTCGAGCCCGGAGAGGAGCGGAGCGTGTCGGTCCGGCTCCGGGGCGTTCCCTCGATGGTGGACGTCTCGGCGCCGAGCGAGTCGGTGACGGTCCGGCGGCGGGAGGAGCCGTGAACGGCGGGCTTCTGCTCGGGCTGGAGACGAGCTGTGACGAGACGTCGGCGGCCGTCCTCGAGGGCGAGGACCGCCTGCTCGGTCACGTGATCCACTCGCAGGACGTCCACCGCCTCTACGGCGGAGTGGTGCCGGAGCTCGCCGCGCGGGCGCACCTCCAGCGCCTGGACGACGTGGTCGACGAGGCGCTGCGCGAGGCCGGCGCGTCGCTCGGCGACCTCGAGGCGCTCGCGGTGACGGCGGGGCCCGGGCTCGTGGGGGCTCTCCTGGTGGGGGTCGCGTGGGCGAAGGCGGCCTCGTTCGCCGTCGACGCCCCCCTGGTGGCGGTCCATCACATGGAGGCGCACCTCTTCGCCCCCTCCCTCGAAGACCCCGAGGCGCATCCGCCGCTCGTCGCGCTGCTCGTCTCGGGGGGCCACACCCTCCTGCTCCACGTCCCGGAGTGGGGGCGCTACACCCTGCTCGGCCGCACGCGGGACGACGCCGCGGGCGAGGCCTTCGACAAGGTCGCCCGGCTCCTCGGCCTCTCGTACCCGGGCGGGCCCGAGATCCAGAGGGTGGCCGCCGCGGGCGATCCCTCCCGCCACCCGCTCCCGCGCCCGATGCTTCGGGCCGACCGTGCACCGGGCGATCCGGACTATTACGACTTCTCGTTCAGCGGTCTCAAGACGGCCGTCGCCAACCTCGTCGGCGAGCTGGAGGCGGCGGGGCGGATCGGCGAGGAGCGCCCGCACGTGGCGGCCGCGTTCCAGGAGGCCGTGGTCGACGTCCTCGTCGCGAAGACGCTCCGGGCGGTCGAGGAGACGGGGTGCCGGAGAGTGCTCCTCGGCGGAGGAGTCTCGGCCAACCGCCCGCTCCGCGAGGCGATGGCCCGGAGCCTGGAGGCGGACGGGCGGGTATACCACTCCTCTCCCCGGCTCGCCGTCGACAACGGGGCGATGGTGGCGCGTGCCGGACGCTTCCGCCTCGACCGTGGAGACGTCGCCCCCGCGGACGTGACCGCCCGACCCGACCTGCCCTTTCCGGGCCTCGCTCCGGCCTGAGGCCGGGCCCTCCCCCCCGCGACCCGATCCGCCTTCGACATGTATCCGAACCTCTTCCACCTTCCCGAATGGGTCCCCCTCCTGGGCGGCGAGCCCGTGACCTCGTTCGGCGTGATGATGTTCCTCTCCTTCATGGCCGCCGGCTACGTGGCCCACCGGGAGATGCCGCGCGTCGGGGTGGACCCGGACGTGGTGTGGGACCTCCTCATGGCGGCGGTCATCGGGGGCATCGTCGGGGCGAAGGTCTACTACGTCTTCCTCCACTTCCCGCTTCTCCTGGAGGACCCCGCGGGACTCGTCTTCTCGCGGGGCGGGCTCGTCTTCTACGGCGGGCTGATCGGGGGGCTGATCGCCGTGTACTGGACGATCCGCCGTCTCGACCTCCCGCTCGGCCGCGTGCTGGACGTGACGGCGCTCTCGCTCCCGCTCGCCTACGCCGTCGGCCGCGTCGGCTGCTTCCTGGTCGGCGACGACTACGGGCGCCCGACCGACTCCTGGGTGGGCATCGCCTTTCCCGAAGGCGCGCCCCCGACCCGAGTGGACGTGCTCGAGCGGGTCTACGACATCCAGGTCGACCCGGCGCTGGTGGCGAAGTACGGCGAGGTCGTGCCGGTCCACCCCACCCAGCTCTACGAGGTCGCGATGTCCGGCGCGATCTTCCTCTTCCTCTGGAAGATCCGCCGCCACCCGCACGAGGCGGGATGGCTCTTCTCCCTCTGGCTGGTCCTGGCGGGCGTCGAGCGCATCCTCGTCGAGCTCGTGCGCGTGAAGGACGACCGGTACCTCGGCTTCCTCAGCGTGGCGCAGACGACGAGCCTGGTGCTGATCGCGGTCGGCGCCTACGCGCTCTACCGCCTGTGGCGGGAGCCGTCCGCACGCCGGACGGTGCCCGCCGGGGCTTCGTGAGCCCCGCCCGGACCCGGCGCTTCCGATGCTGACCGTCGTCCACGCCTCGGACCTCCACTTCGGACGACTCTTCGACCCCGTCAGCGGCGACGCCTTCCTGGCCGCCAGCCGGGCGCTCGATCCCGATTTCCTGGTCCTTTCGGGCGACTTCACGCAGCGTGCGAAGGTGCGCGAGTACGAGGAGGCGGCCGACTACATCCAGCGGCTCCCGGACGTGCCGAAGGTGGTGACCCCCGGAAACCACGACGTGCCCCTCTACCGCTTCTTCGAGCGGATCTTCACGCCCTTCCGCAACTACCGGGAGTACATCTCCGAGGAGCTCGACCGGGTCTACCATCTGCCGGGCGCCACGGTCGTGTCGCTGGCCACCGCGGCCCCGCGGCGTGCCATCGTGAACGGCCGCATCCGACGCCGCCAGCTCGAATTCGCGGCGCACTCCTTCGAGAACGCACCCCCGGGCGACGTGCGCGTCGTGGTGGCGCATCACCACTTCGCGCCGGCCCCCGACTACGAGGGCGACCGCTCGCTTCCGGGCGCACGCGAGGCGCTCGACGTCTTCTACGGCCTCGAGGTGGAGCTGATCCTCGGAGGCCACCTGCACCGGGCCTACATCGGCAACTCCCTCGACGTCTATCCGGGCCGCGAGGAAGAGCACGGCATCATTATTGTTCAGAGCGGAACCACGACCAGCCGCCGCGGACGAGCACGGGAGGAGGCGAAGCAGAGCTTCAACGTGCTGCGGATCTCGGAAGAGTTCGTGGAGATCACACACTACATGTACTTCGAGGAGGTGGGCGGCTTCGCCCCCTTCAGCATGCACGCCTTTCCCCGCCGGGCTCAGCGGTACTTCCACGAGGACCCCTACCAGACCGGACTGCACCAGGCGGTGCGCCCGGACGAGGAAGCGCCCGAGGTGCCGGCGCCGGAGGTGGAAGCGTGAGCGCGGAAGAGGAACGCCGACGACCGTCGTCCACCCACTACGTGCGCAGGGAGATGACCGGGGGTGATTGGCGGACCGTCCTGGCCGCAGCGGCCGGAGCCGCGCTCGGGATCGGAGCGGTCGTCGCCTACCTCGGGAGGAACTTCGTCGGCCGGGACCGCCTGGAGGGCGGCCCTCCCGCGCCCCCTCCCGCGCCGCCGGCCGGCCCACCCGCCCCGCCCCCCGGCCGGAGCCCTGCAGCCGGACGCGCCGATCCCCGGCGGGAGGGGGGTCGGTGAGCGGGAGCTCCCGACGGGGCTCCGTCTTCGTTCCGCTCCTGTTCCTCCTCGTGCTGTCCGGCACGGTCGGACCGGAGCGGGCGGCGGCCCAGGAGCCCGAGCTGGTCGAGGTCCACTTCGCCGGCAACGAGGTCTTCCCGGACGACTCGCTCGAGGTGGCGATCCTCAACCGGGAGACGCAGTGCAAGAACTTCATCTTCAGGATCACCGGCCTCTGCTTGATCGGCTTCGACTTCGCGCTCGACAACGAGCCGCTGATCTCCGAGGAGATCGACCGCGACCGGGCCCGCCTGCGGATCTACTACTATCAGCGCGGATACCGGGAGGCGGAGATCGACACCTCCCTCGTCGTCGACGACGACGAGGCGGAGCTCACCTTCGAGATCGAGGAGGGGCGGCCGATCCGGGTGGAGACCTTCGAGATCACCGGCCTCGATGCGCTCGATCCGGAGCAGCGCGAGGAGATCGAGGCTTCTCTTCCGCTGGAGGTGGGCGACCCGCTGAGCGGTGTCCTCCTCGACGCCAGCCGGGACACGGTCACCCGGCGCCTGAGGAACCGCGGCTACGCGCACGCCGACGTCCTCCGCGATGTCTTCATTCCCAGCGGCGAGCTCGTGGCGGAGGTCGAGTTCGACGTCGATCCGGGCCCCCTCTCGCGCTACGGCGAGCTCACCTTCAGGGGCAACCAGGAGCTCTCCGAAGAGGTGCTGCGCCGCTTCATCCCCTTCGAAGAGGGCGACGTCTACGACGAGTCGGCGATCTTCCAGGCGCAGCGGAATCTCTACGGGCTCGACATCGTCCGCTACGCCGTCATCCACGACTCGCTCGAGCACGAGCCGGACAGCGTCGTGCCGCTCCGGATCGAGGTCATCGAAGGCGACAAGCACCGTGTGCGGATCGGCGCCGGGTGGAGCACCGCCGACTGCCTGAACTCCGAGGCCCGGTGGGTGAACCGGAACTTCATGGGGGGCGCCCGCAGGCTGCAGCTCCGCACGCGCGTCTCGAACGTCCTGGCCGACCAGGCGAGCTCCCTCTGCCCGCAGGCCGGCACGGGCGAGTTCGGACAGATCAACGGCCTCCTCTCGGCCGAGTTCGACCAGCCGTGGCTCTTCTCGCCCCGGAACTCGCTCCGCGCCGCCCTCTCCGTCGAGCGCCAGAGCATACCGGACGTCTTCGTCCGGGAGGCGCTCGGCGGTCGTCTGAGCGTGTCGCGTCGCATCGCCCCCGGCACCTCGCTCACGCTCTCCTACCGCCCGCAGCTGAGCGAGCTCCAGGCGGCCGAGATCTTCTTCTGCACCAGCTTCCTGATCTGCCGCCCCGCGGAGATCGAGCTGCTGCAGAGCTCGAACTGGCTCTCGCCCGTGGCCCTGAGCTTCTCGCGGGACCGGAGGGACGACGTCCTCGACCCGAGCCGGGGCTACGTCGTCGTGAGCGAGGTCGAGCACGCCTCGGGCGTGACGGGCTCGAACTTCTCCTACGAGCGGGTGACCGGTGAGACGAGCTGGTACACCGAGATGGGCGGGACCGTCCTGGCCGCCCGCCTGCGAGCCGGGTGGCTCGAGCCCGGCGAGTTCGAGGGACTCGGCAACGAGGACCGTTCCGTGCAGGTGTCCCACCCCGAGAAGCGCTTCTTCGCCGGAGGGGCGAACAGCGTGCGCGGCTTCGCCCAGAACCGGCTCGGACCGCGGGTGCTCAGCGTGGACGTGGCGGCCCTCCTCCGACCGCGGCAGTCGGGCGACCGGGAGGTGCCCGCCGTGTGCACGCCGAGGGAGGTGCTGGCGCAGGTCTGCGATCCGTCGGCGCTCGGTGACGACGCCTTCTTCCCGCGTCCCACCGGTGGGTCCCGGGTCCTGGAGGGGAACGTGGAGGCACGGTTTCCGATCTCGCGCAACGAGTGGACGGCCGCCGCCTTCGTGGACTTCGGCCAGGTGTGGGGCGAGGGGAGCTCGATCGGTCTCGGCGACCTGGAGTTCACCCCGGGCGTCGGTGTGCGCTACGCCTCGCCGATCGGCCCGATCCGGGTCGATCTCGCCTACCGCATGCGCGGGGTGGAGCGGCTTCCCGTGGTCACCTCGGGGCTCCGTCCGCTCGAGCCGGACGAGGACGACGAGCTCTGCGTCGTGACCTCGTCCGGCGGGAACGGGGTCGTGTGCGACGTGCCGTGGGTGCGCACGGAGGAGCTCGTGCTCCTGGATCCGCGGGTCGAATTCGGTGAGTCCGACGCGTTCAGCCTGCGCCGCCTGCAGCTCCACTTCTCCATCGGGCAGGCGTTCTGAGGATGGTCGGGCTCCGGGAGGGTCTCAAGTGG
This sequence comes from uncultured Gemmatimonadaceae bacterium, assembly GCA_964409525.1. Taxonomy (GTDB): domain Bacteria; phylum Gemmatimonadota; class Gemmatimonadetes; order Longimicrobiales; family Gaopeijiaceae; genus CAYPDV01. The sequence goes on along the minus strand of CAYPDV010000014.1, from coordinate 6,491 downwards.
ACGCTGATCGTGGGGGCGACACTCCTCGTCGTCCTCGCCGGCGTCTTCTTCTTCCTCACCGAGACCCACCGGGGCCAGCGGTGGGTCCTGAAGGAGGTCCTGGAGCGGCTCGAGGGCACGATCGACGGGCGGATCACGGTCGAGGACATCCGATCGGAGGGCCTGCTCAGGGGCGCCGTGCTCCACGGCGTGCGGGTCACGAGCCTCGAGAACGAGCCCTTCTTCTACGCCGACTCCACCCTGCTCCGGTACTCGGCGCGCACCTTCCTCACCGGCGACGTCGTCTTCAGCCGCGTCGAGGTCTGGGACCCCGTCGTCCACATCGAGAAGATGCCGTGGGAGGACCGCTTCAACGCGGACCGCATCTTCCGCACTCCGCCGGACGAGGAGCCCGAGGAGCCGCCCGGCCCTCCCCGGCTGGTGGAGATGGACCGGGTGAGGATCCACTCCGGCACCGTGCTCGTCCGCTATCCGGCCAAGGACCCGCCCCCGGACCGGGCGATCCTCGAGCCGATCCCCGGAAGCGACGAGATGCTGCGCCGCCTCGAGTTCGAGGAGATCATCGCCGTCCTGCCCGAGGTCCGGATCTCCGGCCCCGGGATCGAGGGGCCGGTCGTGGAGGTCGCGACCGTCGGCATGCTCGGGCGGATCTTCGAGGAGCCCTTCCGGGTGCGGCACATGAAGGGGCTGGTCGAGTGGGCGGAGAGCCGCCTCACGGTGCGGGCCGACACCCTGGACCTTCCCGGCTCGCGCTTCATGGGCGACGTGGTCGCCGACTTCAGCCCGGACGAGGGCGTCGAGGTCCTGGCCGATCTCACCTCGCCCAGGCTCGCGTTCCGCGACCTCCAGTGGCTGGACCCGCGCGTTCCGGAGGGCGAGGGCCGGCTCAGCCTGGAGGTGCGCATCTCGCCCGACGGGAACCGTTGGAGCTTCCGGGAGCTCGACGCCGTCATCGAGGAGAGCCGGGTGGCGGCCACCGGGGTTCTGAACACCCGCGGAAGCGACTTCTCCTTCGACGGGATGGAGCTGGAGCTCGCGCCGCTCGCGCTCCGCCGGGTGGAGGAGTGGCTGCCCGAGAGCTTCCCGAAGCGGGGGATGGCGCGCGGGAACCTCACGCTCGACGGCACGGTCGACCGGCTGCGCTCCCGCGGCCGCGTCACCCTCGACCTGCCGGACGCCTCGCCCACCACGGCGCGCTACGCCGGCGTCTTCCACCTCGACGAGCCCTTCGGCTTCACGGACCTGGAAGCGACCCTCGATCCGCTGGACTACGCGGTCATCGGCCGCTTCCTGCCCGAGTTCCGGCTCACCGGCCCGGGGCGGGCGCAGGTGACGGCGACCGGGCGGATCGGCCAGGGCATCCGCTTCACGGCCGACCTCGCGCACCGCCCGCCCGGACTGGAGAGCTCGAGGGTCGCCGTGTCCGGGCGGGTGCGGGAGGGTCCCGGAGGTCTCGTGCTCTCGCTCGACGGCGATCTCCAGCCCCTCAACCTGACCGCGCTCGCCGAGGCGTGGCCGGATCTTCCGGTGCAGGGGGTGGTGTCCGGGCAGGTGACGGCCGAGGGCCCCCTGACCGACCTCCGGCTCGAGACCGACCTCGACACTCCGGCCGGCGCGCTCGACGTCGTGGCGCGCCTCAACGTGCGGGATCCGGCGGCCGGGTACTTCGTCGAGGGCGACGTCGCGGACTTCCGCGTGTCGGAGCTCCTCACGAACCTCCCCGAGCCCACCATCCTGAACGGGTACGTCTTCGTGGAGGGGCGGGGAGGCTCGCTCGCCGCGCTGAACGCGGACGTGCGGCTCCGGGTCCACGACTCGCGCATCGGCGACCTCGAGGTCGACACCGCCTGGACCGTGCTGCGTGCGGCGTCGGGTCGCCTCCGCATCGACACCCTGGACGCGCGCATCGCCGGGGCGGACCTGCAGGGGGCGGGCGACCTCGCGCTGACCGGCGCCGAGCCGTCGGGAGAGGTGCGCCTTCGCTTCGCCACCGAATCGGTGGAAGGCTTCCGGCCGCTCCTCCTCGGCCGGGACCTGATCGCCCGGGACACGCTGACCGCGGTCGACCGGGAGGTCCTGATGGCGGCCGGGGTGGATCCCGACACGCTGCCGACCACGGACGAGATCGAGCTGAGCGGCGCGGTCAGCGGCGAGGTCGTGCTCCGCGGCGCGGTGAGCGACTTCTCGGCCGAGGGCGAGGCCCGGTTCGACGAGCTCCGCTACGGCACGAACTTCATCCGGGAGGGCGAGGTGGACTTCTTCGCCGAGAGCCTGCCCGGACTCGAGGGGGATTTCCGGGTGAGCCTGGTCGCCGACTCGGTGGGCATCGCCGACCGGCGGTTCGCGGGCGCGGACCTCGACCTGGAGTACCGTGCCCCTTCGGGTCGCTTCGATCTGCAGCTCGTGCGGAGCGAGGCCGAGGACTACCGCGCCCGCGCCGCCTTCCAGGTGGACACCCTCGGGGGCGAGGTGCAGGTGGAGGAGCTCGCGCTCCGCTTCGACGACGCCCTCTGGATCCTCGCCGACACCGCCGTGGTGGCGTGGACGGACACCGGGCTCCGGGTCGAGAACCTGGAGCTGGTCCGCGAGGGCGAGGAGGACGGGCTGCGCCTGACCGCCGAGGGGCTGATCCCCCGCGAGGGCCCCGCCGACTTCCGCCTCCGGATCGACGAGCTTCCGCTGGAGCGGCTGGCCCGGCTCCTCCAGGCCGACACGGTCCCGGTGGAGGGCCTCCTCGACCTCGATCTCCGGGTGCAGGGCACCGCGGCCGCGCCCGAGGTGCTGGGCACGATCGCCGCCGAGGACGTGCGCTACGACGAGGTGCGCCTGGACCGGGTCGCGGGCGACGTCGCCTACCGCGACGAACGGCTCCAGGTGGACCTCGACGCGTGGCGCGACGATCTGCCGGTCATGGAGGTGGAGGGCTTCGTGCCGGTGGAGCTCTCGCTCAGCCCCTTCCGGGCCGGCCTCCTCGACGAGGAGATGGACCTGCACGTGAACGCCGATTCGCTGCCGGCCGACCTCGCCCTCGGCCTGGTGGGCGACATGCGCGACATCGAGGGCCGCATCGGCGGCCAATTCCACCTCCACGGGACGCCGAACGACGTCTCGCCGTCGGGCACGGTCGAGCTGGTGGGCGGCGCCTTCACCCTCCGCTCGGTCGGGGTGCGGTATACGGACGTCACCGCCGACCTCGCGCTCGAGCCGGACGGGATGGTCGACGTCGACGCTTCGGCGCGGGCCGGTGGACGGGCGGTCGTCACGGGCACCATCCAGCTCGACACCCTCACCAATCCGCGCTTCGACCTGAGCATCGCCCTCTCGGGCTTCCGCGCCGTGCAGCGGAGGGACGTGGCGGGCACCGTCGACGGTCTGCTCCAGCTCCAGAGACGGTACCGCTCGCCCTTCCTGACCGGTGACGTCCGCGTCACGGAAGGGGTGCTCCAGCTCGAGGAGTTCACACGCACCGCGACCGTCGTCGATCTCTCCGATCCCGCCTTCTTCGACGTCGTCGACACCACGCTCGTCGCAGAGCGCCGCCTGGTCGAGGGCGAGGCGAACCCCTTCCTCCGGCACCTGCGGGCCGACATCGATCTCACCGTCGAGCGGGGCGTCTTCCTCCGGGGTCGCGGGATCAACGTCGAGATGGCGGGCGACCTCGACGTCACCTACGACCGGCTGCGCAACGACTTCGTCCTGATCGGCCAGCTCGAGGCGGTGCGCGGCACCTACACGCTCTACGGCCGCACCTTCGACGTGCAGTCCGGTCAGGTCGAGTTCGTGGGCACGCCGGGGATGAACCCGAACCTGGACATCACCGCGGTGGCCCGGGTGGGAGGTCCGCAGGGCGATCCCCTGGGCGTGTTCGCCAACCTCCAGGGCACCCTCGCCAACCCGGAGGTCACGATCTCCAGCGACGCGGCGGGCCAGATCGCCGAGTCCGACCTGGTGAGCTACCTCATCTTCGGGCGCCCCAGCTACGAGCTGGCGCAGGGACAGCAGGCGGCGATCGGCGCCGCGACGGGGGCGGTCGAGGGCCTCCTCGTGGGGAGCCTGGCCCAGGAGCTCGGCCAGGAGCTTGGCTCCGTAGCCGGGGCCGACTTCATCACCATCCGCCAGACCCAGGGGGCCGGGCTGCTGCGGGGCGACCTGGTGAGCTCCTTCGCGCAGAGCGTCATCGAGGCGGGGTGGTACATCGACGAGGACTTCTTCCTCGTCGTCCTCGTCCGCCCGCTCGCCAGCATGGCCCAGACCTCCGGCAACGTGGTTGGGGGCGCCCGCCTCGATTATCGGTTCGGCCCCGAGTGGACGGCCGAGGCCTTTTGGGAGGATCGGTTCCTGCGGGGCGGCACCATCGGCTTCGGGCTGAACAACTTCCAGGTCGAGCGCGTCGCCGGTCTGTCCGTCTTCCGGGAGTGGGGCTACTAGGAAGCGTGCCATCGGGGCCGCCGGGTACTTCCGCACCGCGGCACGCCGTCGAGCCCGCCGGGCACCTCCGCACTCCGGAACGTGTAGAAGATCCCGATCGCCGACGCCCTCGCGCGGCGGCCGTCCCACCCTTCAGGAGCGGCGCAGAATGACGTATGTGAAGGTCTTCGTGATGATGGCCGGGCTCACCGCCCTGCTCGTCGGTCTCGGCTGGTACTTCGGCGGAGACCAGGGGGCGCTGATCTTCTTCTTCTTCGCGGCGGTGATGAACTTCGGGATGTACTGGTTCAGCGACCGCATGGTGCTGAAGATGTACAAGGCCCGGGTCATCGGAGCCGAGGACGCCTCCGAGCTCTACGAGATGGTCGACCGGCTCCGGCAGCGCGCCGGGCTCCCCATGCCGACCGTCGCGGTCGCGCCGCAGGAGCAGCCGAACGCCTTCGCCACCGGTCGCAACCCGGAGAACGCGGTCGTCTGCTGCACGGCGGGCATCCTCAAGCTGCTCCCGCCCGAGGAGCTGGAGGGGGTGATCGCGCACGAGCTGGCGCACATCAAGCACCGGCACATGCTCGTCTCGACGCTGGCCGCGACCATGGCCGGGGCCATCGCCATCATCAGCCGCATCGGCTTCTTCTTCGGGGGCGGCCGCGACCGCGGCCACCCCGCCGTGGGGCTGATCATGCTGATCGTGGGCCCGCTCGCGGCCATGATCATCCAGTTCGCCATCAGCCGCCAGAACGAGTTCCAGGCCGACCGGACGGGCGGGGAGATCGCCGGCGATCCGACGACGCTGGCCGGCGCGCTGGAGCGGATGGACGCCTACGCCCGGCAGATCCCGATGGACGTGAATCCCGCGGCGGCGCAGCTCGCCATCGTGAACCCGCTCTCCGGCCGCGGGGCGGCCGCGGGCATCGGCAAGCTCTTCCGCACGCACCCGCCCACCGAGGAGCGGGTCGCCCGCCTCCGCGAGCAGGCGCGGGCGGCTCCCTGACGAGGGCCGATCTCGCTCTCGGGGCCGTTCTGCTGGCCGCGCTCGGAGGCGGGGGCGTGATGATCGCCTCCTCGCTCACCGAGCGGGAGGTCGCGGAGTACGCGCCCACGCCACCGGATCCGGGGCCCCGGGACGCGGAGCGAGGCGCCCGGGAGGGCGCCGTCGCGGGCCCGGCGCTCTACACCGTGGACGCCTCCGGGGCGGAGGGATGGACCTTTTTCGACTTCTCCCGGGGCTCCGTGGTGGAGCGGCCCGCGCCCGGGGAGTGGGACCTCGCCTTCCAGCGCTTCCGGATCATCGCGAACGGGGGCGACGGGTTCGCCGGCCGGGGCGGCGCCCTCGACCTCGGCGAGCGCCCCCTCGCCGACGTGCGCTCGGTGCCCGACAGCGGGTACGTGCCCACCGTCGTCCGCTCCGACTCGACCAACGAAGCCCTCTCCGACTGGTACGACTACCGCATGATGAGCCACCTGCTCGAGCCGAAGGACCGCTCCTACGCGGTGCGGACCGCCGACGGCCGCTACGCCGTGCTCCGCTTCCTCGGCTACTACTGCCCGGGGGCCCGGCCGGGCTGCGTCACCTTCGAGTACGTCTACCCGGTCGACGCGGAGCGCGCCCGGGCGGTCCGATGAGCCCCTCCGAGCCCACCCCCGGCGAGAAGCTGATCGTCCGGGGCGCCCGCGAGCACAACCTGCGGAACGTCGACGTGGAGATCCCCCGGGAGAAGCTCGTCGTCGTCACCGGCCTCTCGGGGTCGGGAAAGTCGTCGCTCGCCTTCGACACCATCTACGCCGAGGGCCAGCGCCGCTACGTGGAGAGCCTCTCCGCCTACGCCCGGCAGTTCCTGGGTCTCATGGAGAAGCCGGACGTCGACTTCATCGAGGGTCTCTCCCCGGCCATCTCCATCGACCAGAAGACGGCCAGCCGCAACCCCCGCTCCACGGTGGGGACGGTCACCGAGATTCACGACTACCTGCGGCTCCTCTACGCCCGCATCGGGATCCCGCACTGTCCGGGGTGCGGGCGGGAGGTGTCCCGCCAGACCCCCCGGCAGATCGTCGACCAGGTCCTG
>CAYPDV010000013.1:0-44264 GCA_964409525.1 uncultured Gemmatimonadaceae bacterium | reverse complement strand
CGGCGCGTCTTCGACTTCTCCGCGCGGAAGGTGGGGCCGAAGGAGTACACCTTCCGGAGCGCGGCCGCGGCCGCCTCGAGGTAGAGCTGGCCGGTCTGGGCCAGGTAGGCGGTCTCGCCGAAGTAGTCGGTCTCGAAGAGGGTGCCCGCGCTCTCGCCGATCGAGCCGGTGAGGATCGGCGTGTCCACGCGGGTGAAGCCCCGGTCGTAGAAGAAGTCGTGCATCGCCTGCTCGACCTCGTGGCGGACCCGGAGGGCGGCCCGCTGCTGGCTGGACCGGAGCCAGAGGTGGCGGTGGTCGAGGAGGAAGTCGACCCCGTGCTCCTTCGGCTGGATCGGGTACTCGGCGGCGGGCGCGACGACCTCGATCGCGGTGACGCCCAGCTCGACCCCGCCCGGCGCCCGCTCCTCCTCGCGCACCTCGCCCCGCACGGCGACGGTCGTCTCCTGCGTGAGCGCGGCGTGACGCTCCCACACCGACTCCGACACCGCCTTCTTCAGCACGACCCCCTGGAGGAGCCCCGTCCCGTCCCGGACGTCGACGAAGGCCACCTTCCCGTGCGAGCGGGTGGACTCCACCCATCCCGCCACCACGACCTCCTCTCCGACGTGCTCCTTCAGGTCGCGGATCTCGACCATGGCCCTCTTCGCTCCTGGGGGTGCGTTTTCCCGGGGGATGCCGTGCGGAAGCTACGGGCGGGCGCCGGCTTCGCCAACCGGGCGGCCTCGCCGCCCCTATCCCACCTCGAACATGCGCAGCCGCTCGCCGTAGCGCTCCTCGAGGAGGCTCCGGACCCGGGCGTTCGCATCCGCCTCGAGCTCCGGGTCGTCCTCGATCCGCGCCCTCGCCCTCCGGCGCGCCTCGACGAGGAGGTCCTCGTCCGTCTGGAGGTCGGCGTAGCGGAGCAGCGGATCGCGGCCGTGCTGCTGGGCGCCGAAGAGGTCGCCCTGGCCCCGGATGTGGAGGTCCGCGCGCGCGACCTCGAAGCCGTCGGCGGTGTCGCGGAACACCCTCAACCGCTCCGCCGACAGCTCGCCGGGCTGGGCCAGCAGGATGCAGTGGCTCTCCTCGCTGCCCCGCCCCACCCGCCCGCGGAGCTGGTGGAGCTGGCTGAGGCCGAAGCGTTCGGCGTGCTCGACCACCATGACCGTCGCGTTCGGCACGTCGATCCCCACCTCGATCACGGAGGTGGAGACGAGGAGGTCCACTTCGCCGTCCCGGAAGGCCCGCATGACCCGGTCCTTCTCCTCGGGGGCGAGCTGTCCGTGGATCAGCCCGACGTTCCGGTCGGGGAAGACCTCCTCCGCGAGTCGCCGATGCTCCTCGGTCGCGGCCCTGAGGTCCACCTTCTCCGACTCCTCCACGAGGGGGTAGACGACGTACGCCTGCCGCCCCGCCGCCATCTCCTGCTCCAGGAAGCCGTACACCTCGTCCCGGCGCCCGGGGGGGCGGAGGTGGGTCCGCACCGGCTTCCTGCCCGGCGGAAGCTCGTCCAGGACGCTCAGGTCGAGGTCGCCGTACAGCGCCATCGCCAGAGAGCGGGGGATCGGCGTGGCCGACATCACCAGCACGTCCGGCGCCGGCTCGCGCTCGGCGAGCGCCATCCGCTGCCGGACCCCGAAGCGGTGCTGCTCGTCCACCACCACCAGCCCGAGCCGGGCGAAGTCCACCCCCTCCTGGATCAGCGCGTGGGTCCCGACCGCGAGGAGCGTGCGGCCGGCGTCCAGCCCCTCCAGCACCCCGCGTCGCGCCCCGGCGCCCAGCGAGCCCGTGAGGAGGGCCGCCTCGATCTCCACGCCCGCCTCCTCGAGCAGGCCGCGGATGGTGCGGTGGTGCTGCTCGGCGAGGAGCTCGGTGGGGGCCATGAGCACGCTCTGCCATCCCCCTTCCGCGGCGAGGAGCATCGCGAAGAGGGCCACCAGCGTCTTCCCGGCGCCGACGTCGCCCTGCAGGAGCCGGCTCATGCGCCGGGCCGAGGTCATGTCGTCCGCGATCTCGCGCAGGACCCGCGCCTGGGCGTCGGTCAGCTGGAAGGGGAGCGCGTCGTGGAGGGGCCGCACCCACCGGTTGCTCCGCCTGTGGGCGACTCCGGGCCGCTCCACCGTCTGCCGGTGGCGTGCGCGCGCCTGGACGAGCTGGAGGAAGAAGAGCTCGTCGAAGGCCAGCCGGCGGCGGCCCGCCTCGGCCGTCCGGAGCGAGGAGGGCCGGTGCAGGGCCTCGAGCGACTCGGCGAGGGCGGGAAGCCGGAGCGCGCTCCGCTCGGACGGCGGGAGCCACTCCTCGGACTCGACGGCCGGCAGGAGACGGTCGAGGTTCCGTTGGAAGATCCTCCGGAGCACCCACTGGGGGATCTCCTCGCTCGCCGGATACGCCACGAAGATCGTCCCGTCCACGGACGCGGGATCGGGGGCCTCGGCGCCGTCCGCACCGGCTCGGCCGTCCGTCCCGCCCCCGGCGTCCGACCCACCCTCCGAGGAGGCGCGCTCGAGCACCGTGAACTCGCGGGGCTGCATCTGGCGACCGTGGAAGAACTTCACCGGCCCGCTCACCAGGATCCGGTCGCCCTCGCGAAGGCGCCGGTCGAGCCACGGCTGGCCGGGCCAGGCGCAGGTGATCATCCCGGTGGCGTCCTGGAGCACCGCCTGGAAGATCCGGAGCCCGGAGCGGGTCGGGATCACGCCCTTGCTCCTCACGGAGCCGACGGCGGTGGCGTCCATCCCCACCTCCAGCCGCGCCACCGGAGTCACGGTGGAGGCGTCCTCGTAGCGGCGCGGGAGATGGTAGAGGAGGTCGCGGGCGGTGACGATGCCCATGCGGCCCAGCGCCTCGGAGCGGCGGGGGCCCACGCCCTTCAGGAACTGGACGGGGGTGTCCAGCGGGGTGTAGGGGCGGCCCGGGGGTCGCCGCTCCCGGTTCACGGGACGGTCCTTCCGGCCCCGGTCATCCGAAGACCCCCGCGACGAAGGCGTCCGGATCGAAGAGGTCCAGGTCGTCCGGACCCTCTCCGGTCCCGACGAGCTTCACCGGAAGCCCGTGCTCCTCCTGGAGCGCGACGACGACGCCGCCGCGCCCCGTGCTGTCCGCCTTGGCGAGGACGATGCCGGTGAGGTCGACCGCCCTGCCGAAAGCCTCGACCTGCCGGAGCGCGTTCTGGCCGACGGTGGCGTCGAGGACGATGAGCGTCTCGTGGGGCGCGCCCTCCACCTTGCGGGCGACGACCCGCTCCACCTTCGCCAGCTCCTCCATGAGCCCACGCTGCGTGTGCAGCCGGCCGGCCGTGTCGACGAGGACGACGTCCGTGCCCCGTGCGATGGCCGCGTCGAGCGCGTCGAAGGCCACGGCCGCGGGATCGCCACCCTCGGTACCGCCGACGAAGTCAGCGCCCGTCTTCTCGGCCCAGCGGCGGAGCTGCGCGATGGCGCCGGCGCGGTAGGTATCCGCGGCGGCGAGCAGGACGCTCCGGCCCTCGCCGCGGAGGAGGTGGGCCATCTTGCCGATGGTCGTCGTCTTCCCGGTGCCGTTCACCCCGACGACCAGATAGATGGTCGGACCCTCGTCGGCCGCCCGCAGATGGGCCTCTCGGGCCGGCTCGAGGATGGAGGCGATCTCGTCGCGCAGCGCGCCTCCCAGCGCGGCGTTCCCGCGCACGGCGCCCTGGCGCGCGAGCTCCTCGATCCGGTCCACGAGGCGCAGGGTGGCGGGGACCCCGAAGTCGGCGGAGAGCAGCCGCTCCTCGAGCTGCTCGAGGCTCTCGTGGTCCACCCCCCCGGCGAGCACCCGCACGTCGGTGAGGGCGAGGTCCACCGCCTTCTTCCAGAGGGACTTGCGGGTCTCGGACTTCTTGCGGAAGAGGCGGGCCATAGGGGGAAGCGGCAGAGGGAACGGACCAGTCGATCCGGGCTCCGGTGCGATCGTACCGGCGCCGGGAACGAAAGCGGACGGGCGGGCCACGTCAAGGCGGAAGCGGGACGCTTGGGGCGTTCTGGGAACCTCGGCGGATTCCACCAGACCCGATGATCCCTCGGAGGCTCGGCAGATTCCCAGCGCATCCGGATCTGCGGATGCCCCCTTCGACACGGAGAATACCTCCCTCTAATCCAATGTTCTTGATCGCTCGGATATCTCGAATGGATATCTTCCTTATAGAAGCTTTCTTTTTACCACAACTGGATCGTATATTTCTTGCCCACTCCCGACCGGAGGTGATCATATGATGCCGATGAAGCGCCTCCTTGCCATCCCATACACACTCATACTCCTTGCGGCATTCGGATGCGCTGAACCTCGGCAATCTCCTATGGAGGCGATCGACCGGTCGGTGGTGACTGATCGGATGCGTGACGCTCTGCACCGACTCGGGCACGAAGGACCAGCAGTGGTCAGTGTAATCACCCTGCGCAATGGCGGCGTGGTTGTACGGGCGGCACCGGGCGACGTAGGAAATCGCGGCTCGGAGCCTGATCCCGCGGGCGATCCAGAGGGATCATCGATTTCGCTCTTCCACGACGACACGAGCTGCCCCGGCGACCATGCTACGGAGGACCTCGACTACATCACGCTGCCGGCACGGCACCCGGCCCAGGTGGAGAATTTCCACCGCGATGGGAGGGTCGAAGAAACCCACATCTTCTTCGCATTCAACTCGAGCACCGGTCGATTCGAGCAGGTGCTGGATGTAGAGGTGGTGGAATTAAACGCCGATCCGATCTTCTGCACTGGCGGCCATACACACGCCGTCGAAGACAAACCAGTCACTCGGTACGAACCGAACCACGGCATCACGAGCGCCGACGGCACGTTCGAAACGACAGCGAATCCACCGAATGCCGCAGGCGACGAAATCCAACATATCGTCTGGGTGCCGCGAGAAGGGCCCTCTCAAGGGGATACGATCACTTCCCGTTCGCTCCACGCCAACCGTGTCACCCCGGAACAGCCACTCGAGCGCGTGGCCGTGAGCGGGGGGATGGTATTGGACGGGATCACCTCTGATCACCTCGACGTCTTCTACATTGTCCCGGCCATGCAGCCGCTGCTGGACGAGCTCAACCGGATCATGAATGAGCGCCACGCCAATCCGCTCAAGCTGAACGCGATGAGCCTCATTTACGGCGGGATCAATGACGTAGCCAACAACTGGGCCGAGCGGTTCCACCGTTTTCATCGATGGGGCACTGACGCCGACCTCGATCGGGCTTCCAATCCGGTGAGTATGGACTCAATCCGTCTCCTCGCGAGGATGGGCGAGCGCGCGGGTTTTCCACGCTGCGCCGCGGAGTCTGACCACGTCCACTGCTACCTGGAGATATACCGGTAAGCAACGTGATGCGACCCTACATACGTCCACCACGGAACCACCCATACGGGAGCTCGTCATGATGACGCCGAAGAAAACGTCTGGACCCTCGAGCACCGCCACGCGAGCGATCCTGCCGCTCGTGGTCCTGCTCTTCACTCCCGCCGTTCTGCCCGCGCAGATCTTCCGGGGTGAGTTCACGAATATCGTAGTCGAGGTCGGTCCGAAGGATTTCTCGTACGTGGATCAACCGGGATGGCAGTCCGCCGACGGCGTCCAGCCGCTCATCATCCCGCACGTGAGCTACGACGACGACGCGCAGCGCTGGACCTATGATCACACCGTGGCGAACGGTCCTGAGGCCGTCCAGGATCTCGAGGACATCTGGATGTACACACTGAACCTGGACGAGGCGGTCGGTCCAGAGGGATGGCACACGATCCGGGCAGGCATCCGACCGGACGACCTGGCCAGCGTCGGCTGGCACGCGCGGCTGCCCGACGACCCCATCACCGACGTCGACGGCTGGCCGCCGAGCCCCCATCAGATCCCGCCCGGAGATACCGTCCGCGGCTTCGTCTACACGAGTCTCTTCGGCCCGGCGCACGTCGCTCGCGTGCACGCGCAGGGTCACGCGGACGTGGCCTTCTCGGGTGGAGAGTAGTCAGTGCCCCCGGCCGACGACAACAGCGTGATGACCTATACGATCGGGCCGACCCTCGCCGGCGTCTTCCTGCCGCCGATCATCCCCGACGACGAGATCGAGGATCTTCTCACGCTCGAGATGGCGCCGGCGCCCGCAGCGGCAGACCACCTCCCGGCCGAGCAGCTTCCGCCCGTGCTCGGAGTCCGCTTCACCGCCGAGGACGGCGAGTTCGACCTGTCCACGCTCGAGATCGCGCTCAACGGCGAGGACGTAACCCACCTCTTCCACCCGGCCGGACCCGACCTCGACGACATCCTGGTCGGCGTCTTCAGCCCTTCGACGACACCGCTCCGCGAAGGGACGAACTGGGTCGAGGCCCGCGTGGAAGGGATCCCGCTCGGCGGCACCGGGCTGGTCGCCGACGTGGACGAGCTCACCTTCGAAGTCCCCCGCCTCTGGTGGTAGAAGAGGACGAGAAGGAGCTCCCGGCGTCGCACGGAACGACCGGCGCCGGCGTCAGTCCTCCTCCTCCTCCGCCATCCGAATCGAGTCCGAGCCATCCGTGGCGGCCGGGCCGAGCAGGGTGATCCGCTCGTTCCGCTCCCGCTCCCACCGCTCGAACTCCGTCCCGGGTACCGGCTCGCCCGCCGGGATGTCGACCGAGAGGGGGTCCAGCACGCGGCCGTCCCTCCGGAACTCGTAGTGGAGGTGAGGGGCGGTCGCGAGACCCGTCATTCCCACGCGTCCGATCACTTCCCCCTGCAGCACGCGATCGCCCACCCGGAGTCCGGAGGCGAACCTGCGCAGGTGTGCGTAGCGCGTGGTGTAGCCGTTCCGGTGGCGGATCTCGACCAGGTTTCCGTAGCCGCCCCGGACGCCTCGGTGCACCACGACGCCGTCGCCGGTGGCCATGACGGGCGTGCCCGCGTCGGCGGCGTAGTCCACGCCCGTGTGGGCCCGCCACGTCCGGAGGATCGGATGGTAGCGGCTGCGCGTGAAGCGGGACGAGATGCGGCGGAACTCCAGCGGCTTGCGGAGGAAGGCGCGCCGCACGGACTCCCCGTCGAGGTCGTAGTGCGCCCCGCGCCCGTCGTCGTCGGGGTCGAACCAGACGGCGTGCAGCTCGCGCCCGCGGTTCACCAGCTCGGCCGCGATGATCCGTGCGGACCGGAGCGAGCCGTCGGGACGCACCTCCCGCTCCATGACGAAGCGGAAGGAGTCACCGTCGAGGATCTCGCGGGAGAAGTCGACCCGCCACTGGAATATCCCGTCCAGACGGTGCAGGACGAAGTCGCGGTCCGGCGGGAGCATCCCGGCCAGATCCGGGCTGTCGACGACCGCCGCCCAGAGCGAGCCACTGATCACTCCCGCGGCCCGAACGGTGTCGATCGTCACCGGCGTCTCGAAGAGGGAGGAGGTCCACATCGGACCCTCCCGCTCCACGCGGACGGTCCGGTCCGGATCGACGGCGACGTCGACCGCCCGGAGGCTCCGCTCGGAGTCCCGCACCCAGCGCAGCGTCACCGGCGTGCCCGCCCGCATCCTGCGCGGATCCGCCTGCTCCCGGAAGGCCAGGAGGAAGGCGTTGCGTACCCGCGCCGGAAGGCTCGCCTCTTCCAGGACCGCCCCCAGCGTGCCCCCGGGCGGAAGGACGAGCTCCTCCGTCTCGACCGGGACGGCCGCCGCGACGCCGACCGGCACGAGCAGCTCCGGAGGCGGGTCTCCCTCCTCCGCGGACGGGGGCAGGAGGAGGAGGCCGAGGCCGACGGCCCCGGCGAACCCCCAGAGGGAGCGAGCGGATGTCTTCGGGAGGAGTGTCATCTCGAGGTGCTCAGTCCATCTGCCGGCGAATGAACGTCGGAATGTCCAGCTCACCGATCTGGTCGCGCGTCGCGACCCGCTCGGGAGGCCGCGAAAAGGGTACAACCCGCTCCGCTCCTCCGCCACCCGCGACCGCGCGACGCGGCTGCTCGGCCTGCTGCGGGAGCGTCATCGGGGGCCTGCTCGCCTGCGAGCCCCGCGAGGAGCCGGCTGCGCTCCGTGAGGAGCCCATCGCGCTCCGGGACGTGCCGGAAGCGCCCGCCGGGTGGCTCCTTCCCCGGTGGAAGTCGGGCCGCAGCACGTCCTCGGAACGGTCCGCCGCGTCGAATCCGGTCGCGATGACCGTGACCCGGATCTTGCCCTCGAGCTCCGGATCGTGGACCGCGCCGAAGATGATCTCCGCCTCGTCCCCGGCCTCCTCCTGGATGACCGTGCTGATGCAGTGCACCTCGTCGATCGCCAGGTCCATCCCGCCCGTGATGTTGATGAGTACGCCTCGGGCGCCCTGGATCGAGATGTCGTCGAGCAGGGGCGAGCTCACCGCCTCCTGGGCGGCCTCCTGCGCTCGGTTGTCGCCCTCGCCGAAGCCCGAGCCCATCAGGGCCGGTCCGCGGCACGACATGATCGTGCGCACATCGGCGAAGTCGACGTTCACCTCGCCGCTGACGCGGATCAGGTCGCTGATCCCCTGCGTCGCGTGCAGGAGGACCTCGTCCGCCTTCTTCAGGGCGTCCCTGAACGAGGTGCCCTTGCCCACGACCGAGAGGAGCCGGTCGTTGGGAACCACGATCATCGTGTCCACCGTCCGCCGGAGCTCGGCCAACCCCTGCTCGGCCTGCCTCGCCCGCTTCTTCCCCTCGAAGGAGAAGGGACAGGTCACGATCGCGATCGTCAGCGCTCCCATCTCGCGCGCGATCTCGCCGACGATCGGCGCGGCGCCCGTTCCCGTGCCGCCACCCATCCCGGCGGTGACGAACACGAGATCGGCCCCGTCGAGGACCTTGCGGACGTCGTCCGCGCTCTCGGCGATCGCCTGCCGTCCGATCTCGGGCCTCGCTCCCGCGCCCAGACCGCGGGTGAGCTTCTTCCCGAGCTGGAGGGTCATCTGCGAGCGCGAGTTCTTGAGCGCCTGGGCGTCGGTGTTGGCGGAGATGAACTCCACCCCCTCGAGGTCCTCGTCGATCATGCGGTTCACGGCGTTGCCGCCGGCACCGCCCACGCCGACCACCTTCATACGTGCATTCTGGATCGGGGTCTCCTCGAATTCGAAGATCATCATGTCGCTCCTCCCGGATCGGGGTTGGGGTTCGTCCACTCTCTGCTCACGCTCGCCTCCGCTCGTCTCTTCGCTCATCGCTCTCGGCTCCCGCTCAGAAGAACTCCTTCAGCCACGCCACCGCCTTCGCCACCACTCCCGACGCCAGCGTCGAGGCGCCTTCCCCCGTCTCCCGGAACCGGTCGGCCCCGTAGAGGGCCAGCCCGGCGGCGGTCGAGAACCGGGGACGCCCGACCGAGTCGGCCAGGCCGGTCAGCCCCTCGGCGGGCACGCCGCCCCGCACGGGAGCCGGGAAGACCTGCTGTGCGAGCTCGACCGTGCCGTGCAGGGTAGCGGCGCCACCGGTCAGCACGATCCCCGCGCCGAGCTGCTCGAGCAGCCCGTGCCGCTCGAGCTCCTCGTGGATCATCCCGAAGAGCTCGTCGAGCCGCTGCTCGACGATGTGGGCGATGAGCTCACGGGCCACGTGCCGCTTCTGCCCCGGCGCCGGGCCGGGCAGCTCCACCGTCTCCTGCGGATCCACGAGTCGGGCGGAGGCGACGCCGTACGTCTCCTTCGCCCGCTCCGCCTCGGCGAAGGGGATCGAGAGCCCCCGTACCAGATCCGTCGTCACCGTGGTCCCGCCGAAGGGGAGTACGGTCAGGTGCCGGATCTCGCCCTCGTAGTAGACCGCGAGGTCGGTGCTCCCCGCGCCCATCTCCACGGCGGCCACGCCGACCTCCTTCTCGTCCTCGGTGAGGACAGCGCGGGCGGCGGCGAGGGGCTCGAGCACGAGCTCCTGGACCCGGTATCCCGCCTTCGAGACCGCGCGGCGGATGTTCGCGGCGGCCTGGGTGGAGCAGGTCACCAGATAGACCTCGGTCTCCAGACGGGTGCCGGTCATCCCGACCGGATCCTTGATGCCGGTCTGGTGGTCGACGGTGTATCCCCGGGGGATCGCGTGCATCATCTCCCGGTCGGCCGGGAGCGCGACCGCGCGTGCCACCTCCAGCACGCGGCCGACGTCGGAGCGGTCGATTTCCTCACCTCCCACGGCCACCACCCCCATCGACGCCCGCGCCTCCATGTGGTCGCCGGCGATGCCGGTGAAGAGGCGGTCGACCGAGACGCCCGCCATCAGCTCCGCCTCCTTCAGCGCCTGGCGGATCGATTCGGTGGTCTCTTCGATGTGGGTGACCGCTTCGCGGCGGACCCCCTCGGTCCGGGTCTGCCCGACCCCCAGCACCTTCAGCTCGGGACGACGGGGGTCTCCGACGACCTCGCCGATCACGCAGCAGGTCTTGGCGGTGCCGATGTCGAGGCCGGCGATCAGGTTTGCGCGCATGGCAGTCAGGAGTCGGCGGAGAGGGATCGTGCGGCGGGCCCGGAGAGTGGGCGCACCACCACCTGCTCTTCGAAGCGGAGGTCCACGACCACTCCCGAGGCGTCCGGGAGCCGTCCGGCGGCGTCCGAGAGGACGGCGACCGCCTCCCGGATCCGCGCGGTCGACAGGGGAGCGTGGAAGCGGAGAAGGACACGGTTCCGTCCGCCGAGCGCCACGATTCCGCCGCCCGGCTCCCACGCGATCTCGGAGAGGGTGGCGAGGAAGGACGGATCGGACTCCGCCAGACGCCCGGCTTCCTCGGCGAGGAACCGGATCTCGTGCGGTGAGAGCGCCCGGCCGGTCGCTTCCCAGGTCCACGGGCGGATCAGCGGGAGGTCCATCGGCTGCCGGGAGGGGTCGACCGGGAGCACCGCCCCGCTCCGGTCCACCGGCTCGAGCATCGGGGTGGGAAGGAGTGCGACCGGCGCCCGCTCGACGATCTCGAGGACGAGTGTGGCCGGGAGCCGGCGGCGGATACGCACCTCGTCGACGAGCGGATGCTCGCGGAGCGCGGCGGACCACGTGTCGAGGTCGTCCCAGACGCTGGCTCCCTCGTCGATTCCCGCGGCGGCCACGGCCTCGTCCAACGGAAGGAAGGTCGCTCCCTCGAGGCGCACCTCGCGCACCTCGAAGACGGCGACCCGCGCGAGCGCCCCGGGCGCACGGGCCAGGAGCGCGGCCGAGCCGGCCGCGGCGACGACGATCGCGACGAGGAGGGCCATCCTACGCATGGTCCGCCTCCTCTCCGCCGAGAATCCGGGTGAGCCGCGGAGCGAGCACCTCGACGGAGCCCGCCCCCATCACCACGCACACGTCCCCTGCGCCGAGGGAGTCGGCCACCGCTTCCGCCAGCCCCTCGAGCGGTTCGTGGTAGCGGACCTCCGCGCCCCCCGCCTCGCGCGCCGCGTCCACCACCAGCTCGGCGGTCACGCCGGGAATCGGCTCCTCTCGCGCCGGGAAGATCCCGGTCAGCCAGAGGAGATCGGAGCCCTCCGCGAGAGCTCGGCCGAACCCGACGTGGAAGTCCCGGGTGCGGCTGAAGAGGTGCGGCTGGAACACGACGATCCGTCGCCGGCCGGGCCAGATCTCCCGGACCGCCTCCAGCGTGGAGCGGATCTCCGTCGGATGGTGCGCGTAGTCGTCGACCACCGCGACCCCGCCGGGCTCACCCATCCTCTGGAAGCGCCGACCCACGCCGCGGTACCGCCGGAGCCCCTCCCGCACGGCGTCCCATTCGACTCCGAGCGCCCGGGCCGCCGCCGCCGCGCCGAGAGCGTTCGCCAGGTTGTGCCGTCCCGGGGCTCCCAGGCGGAGCGGCCCCCGGTCCACGCCCTCTTCCAGGACGTGGAAGGAGACCCCCTCGGGATCCATCTCGACCGCGACGGCCCGGAGCTGCGAGCCGGCCGAGAGGCCGTACGTGTAACCCCGTGCGCCCACTCCGGCGAGGAGGGAGGCGGACCCCGGATCGTCCGCGCACACCGCGACCCGACCCCCTTCCGGGACCGCCTCGACGTACGTCCGGAACGCGTCGCGCACGCCGTCGAGGTCCTCGTAGACGTCCAGGTGGTCCGCCTCGAGGTTGGTCACCACGGCGACGTCCGGCTCGAGACGGTGGAAGGAGCGGTCGAACTCGTCCGCCTCGACCACGAAGAGGTCGCCGTCTCCGAAGCGGAGGTGGCTCCCCCACTCCTCGACGCGGCCGCCCCCGACCCCGGTCGGCTCCCGTCCGGCCGCCTCCAGGACGTGGGTCGCCATCACCGTGGTGGTGGTCTTCCCGTGGGTGCCGGCCACACCGACCACGGTTCCCGGATTCACCCACAGCCCGAGCGCCTCGGCGCGCTTGATCACCGGAAGATCCCGTTCGCGCGCCGCCGCGAGCTCCGGATGGGCCGCCGGCACGGCCGGTGAGTACACGACCGCCCGGGCGCCCGCGAGGTGGGCGGGGTCGTGCTCGCGGAAGATCCGGGCGCCGAGGCCCTCCAGGACCCGGGTGGCGTGTCCCTCCTTCAGATCGCACCCGCTGACCGGGACCCCGCTCCGGGCCAGGAGCTCGGCCAGGGCGAACATACCCGAGCCGGCGACCCCGACGAAGTGGACGGGCCCCGCCGCGAGGACGCGCCGTACGTCCCGGTCTCCCCCGCGGCCGATCATCGTGCCGCCTCCCCGCCCTCTCCGCCGATCGACGGCGGGGGCAGGAGGTCGGCGATCCGCCGGGCGATCTGCCGTGCTGCGTCGGGCCGTCCGCGCTCGCGGGCCGCCCTCGCCATCCCGGAGCGCCGGGGAGGATCGCCCGCGAGCGACGCCGCGGCCTCCCAGAGCGCCGCGCCGTCCGTCTCCGCCTCGGAAAGGTGGAGCGCCGCTCCGGCCCCCTCGAGCGCCTCCGCGTTCCGGGTCTGGTGGTCCGCGGCCGCGGTCGGCAGCGGAAGGAGGACGGACGGCAGGCCCCACGCCAGGAACTCCGACGTCGCCATCGCACCGGCCCGGCTCACCGCCACGTCTGCCACCGCCAGGGCGGAGGACATGTCGTCGATGTAGCCGACCGCCCGCACCCACTCCGGGCTCCCCAGGCTCTCCAGCTCGGCCCGGATCCCCTCCAGGTGGGTCGGGCCGGTGGCCCAGAGGAGCGAGAGGCCGGACGGTCGAGCCAGCTCGCCCGCCTCGACTCCCCGCACCGCCTCGAGCGTCCGCTCGTTGAGCGCCCGTGACCCCTGGCTTCCGCCGACCACGAGCAGGACCGGCCCCTCGGCGCCGAGTCCGAACTCCCGGCGTGCCCGCGCCCCGTCGACCTCCCCGGGGGGCGTCACCGGATTCCCGCTCGCTCGCACCCGTGCACGAGCGCTCCCGGGAAGGTGATCCGCGACCTCCGGGAAGGCGACGTGCACCTGCCGGGCGAAGCGGCTCAGGATGCGGTTCACCAGCCCCGGGACCGAGTTCTGCTCCTGGAGCACCAGGGGTATCCGGAAGAGGGCCGCCGTCACGCCCACCGGCGCGCCGGCATACCCGCCGGTGACGATCGCGACCCCCGGATCGAGGTCGCGAACGATCCGCGCCGTGCGGAAGACGCTCCGCACCAGGCGGGCCACGGCCCCGACGTTCGCGAGCACCGCACCGCGCTCGAAGCCGCGGACGGGAAGGAGGTGGTGGGGCACGCCCCGCTCCGGGAGCACCCGCGCCTCGATGCCCCGGGACGCACCGAGGTAGAACGCCCGGACGTCCGGGCGCTCCTCCACGAGCGCCCGTCCGAGCGCCAGCGCGGGATAGAGGTGCCCACCCGTGCCGCCTCCCGAGACGAGCGCGACGGTCCCTCCCTCGGGAAGACCCCACCCGGCGCGCTCACCCATGCGAGACCCCCACCGGGCGGGCGGCGACCGGCCCCGTTCCCGGTGCCCGGGCCACCGCCATCAGGATCCCGATCGAGGCGAGCATCACGCCCAGGTTCGAGCGCCCGTACGACACGAGGGGAAGCGCGAGCCCGGTCGGCGGGACCAGTCCGAGCCCGACCGCCATGTGGAGCACCGCGTGGACCGCGACCAGGCTCGTGATCCCCACCGCGAGGAGCTGGCCGAAGAGGTCGGGCGCGCGGGCGGCGATCCGGAAGCCGACGAGCACGAGCGTGGCGTAGAGCCCGGCGAGCGCCACCACCCCGAGGAGCCCCCATTCCTCGCCCACCATCCCGAAGATGAAGTCGTTGTGGGGCTCCGGCAGGAAGCCGAACTTCTGCCGTCCCTCGCCGAAGCCCACTCCCGTGATCCCCCCCGAGCCGATGGCGATCAGCGACTGCCGGACCTGGAATCCGGCACCGGCGGGATCGGAGGCGGGCTCGAGGAAGGCCGCCATCCTCTGCGCCCGGAACGCGACCGCGAACTGGCTCCACACGAAGGGGAGCGCCACGAGGCCGAGGAAGAGGAAGTGGCCGATCCGCCCTCCCGCCGTGAAGACGACCAGGGCTCCGAGGAGCGCCACCACGACCCCGGTCGAGAGGTCCGGCTCGAGGAGGATCGGCACGACGAGCGCGGCCCAGACCGTCAGGAACGGTAGGAGCCCGCGGGTGAAGCTCTGGAAGTGATCCGCCTTCCGGACGGCCATCTGCGCCGTCCACACGATCACGGCGAGCTTCGCCAGCTCGGAGGGCTGCATCGCGACTCCGATCCGGATCCAGCGGCGCGAGCCGTTCACCTCCGGCGCGATCGACTCGGTCCAGGGCAGGACGATCGTCACCAGGAGCGCCGTGGTGAGGACGACGAGCGGCCACGCGGCCCGCTCCCAGAAGCGGTACGGGATGCGGGCGCACGCCACCATCGCGCCGAGCCCGACCGCCGCGCCCACCGCCTGACGCAGAACGTAGTGGTAGTCCGGAAGCCCCTGGCGCTGGGCGAGGATCGCGCTCGCGCTGTAGAGGCTGACGAGCCCGAAGGAGAGGAGGAGGACGGTGACGGTCGTGAGCACCGCCGGCTCCCACCCCCGCCCCAGCCCCGTGTCCGGGAGGGACGACGGACCGAAGGGCGCGGCGTCGGTGGGGCGGGCGACCCGTACGTCCCCGGAGCGGCCCGTCACTCTTCCTCTCTCCCCGCCGGGCCGCCGCCCGCCAGCGAGCGGAATCGCTCTCCGCGCTCCCGGTAGTCGCCGAACTCGTCGTAGGAGGAGCACGCCGGAGCCAGGAGGAGGGCGTCCCCGGAGAGAGCCTCGGCGGCCCCGGCGCGCACGGCCTCGTCGAGGCCGCCCTCCACCCGGCGGATCGGGAGGTCCCGGGGCAGCTCCCGCTCCAGGCGCTCCCGGGCGGCGCCGAAGAGGACCGCAGCGCGCAGCCGCCCCGCCTCCGCCCGTCGCTCCAGCGCCTGCCCGAGCGGGCGGAGGTCCTCTCCCTTGTCCTTTCCGCCCAGGAGCACCACGAGCGGCCGGTCCAGGCTCTCCAGCGCGCCGACCGCGGCGGAGACGTTGGTCGCCTTCGAGTCGTTCACCCAGAGCACGCCGTCCCGCTCCCGGACCGCCTCGAGCCGATGCGGGAGCGGCCGGAAGGTCCGGATCCCCTCCGCCACCTGTGCGGCGTCCACCCCCGCGAGCCGCGCGGTGAGGGCCGCCGCGAGCGCGTTGGCGCGGTTGTGGGCGCCGAGGAGGGGGAGCTCCGCGGTCGGGAGGAGGGGCTCGGGACCGTGGCCGACGTCGAGCACGAGGGTGCCCTCCTCCACCCATCCGCCCCGCACCGGTCGCTCCCGGAGCGAGAAGCGGTAGCGCTCGCCCGGCGCGTCGCCCGCCAGCCGGTCCACCTCCGGCTGGTCGCCCGGGAGCACCCACCGACTCTCCGGGGTCGCGTTCTCGAAGATCCGGCCCTTGTCGGCGTAGTACGCCTCGACCGAGTCGTACCGGTCGAGGTGGTCGGGGGCGAGGTTCGTCACCACGCCCACGTCGGGGCGGAAGCGGTCGATGTCGGCGAGCTGGAACGAGCTGACCTCCAGGACGGACCACTCCGGCGGCGGATCGCGGAGCGCCAGCAGCGACGCCGCCGGGCCGAAATCCGCGCCGATGTTGCCGCCCAGCCCGGTCCGCACTCCTCCGGCCTCGAGCAGATGGGCGGCGAGCGCCGCGGTGGTGGTCTTCCCGTTCGTTCCCGTCACCGCGATCAGTGCACCCGGGAGGAACCGAACGCCGAACTCAGGCTCAGATATCCATCGGACTCCCCGGGCCCGGAGTCCGGCGAGCACCGGAGCGTCCGGGGGGATTCCAGGGCTGACCACCACGGTGTCGGCCGCGGCGATCCGGGATTCGTCGTGCGCTCCCAGCTCGACGTCGGCTCCCAGCGCGCGGAGCTCGTCTGCACCGGCTGCAACCTCGGGTTCAGTACGCAGATCCGAGACATGGACTTCTCCTCCTTTCTCGAGTGCGAGCCGGGCCGCGGCCATGCCGCTGGCGCCCAGGCCCAGGACGGCGATCCTGCCGATTCCCTCTCCCGCTCCCTCCCCGCTTCGTTCGCCCATGTCACCGGATCTTCAAGGTGCTGAAGGCGACGAGCGCGAAGAGGAATGCCACGATCCAGAAGCGGATCACGATCTTGTTCTCGTCCCAGCCCCCCTGCTCGAAGTGGTGGTGGATGGGACTCATCCTGAAGATCCGCCGACCCTCGCCGTACCGGCGCAGCGTGTAGCGGAAGTACGTCGTCTGGATGATCACCGAGAGCGTCTCCACCACGAAGACGCCCCCGACGATGAGGAGCACGAACTCGGCTCTGAGCAGGATCGCCATCACCCCGATGGCGCCTCCGAGCGCGAGCGAGCCCGTGTCTCCCATGAAGACCTCGGCCGGATAGGCGTTGAACCAGAGGAAGCCGATCGCGGCGCCGGCCAGGGCGACGGCGAAGATGGCCAGCTCGCCGGCCCCCTCGAGGTAGAAGAGCCCCAGGTAGGCGGAGGTGTCGAAACGTCCGATCAGGTAGGCGAAGATCCCGAACGTCGCCGCCGCGATCGCGCTCAGACCGGCCGCCAGGCCGTCGAGGCCGTCGCTCAGGTTCACCGCGTTCGACGTCCCGGCGACGATCAGCGCGACCCAGGCGACGAAGGCGGGCGGCCAGAACCAGAGATACCAGTCCGAGAAGAAGGGCACGCTGGTCCAGTTGGCCGGGATCTCGGAGACGGGGTTGTAGAGCAGGAAGACGGCGAGCAGGGCTCCGAAGCTGAGCTGGCCCATGAGCTTGTGGCGCCCGATCAGCCCCTCGGTCCGCCCGCGGATCACCTTGAGGTAGTCGTCGACGAACCCCAGGGCCCCGGTCCAGAGGAGCGCCAGGAGCGCGAGGACCGTGTACCAGTTGGTGAGCTCCGCCCAGAGGAGCGTCGAGATCGTGCAGGAGAGCAGGATCATCGCGCCGCCCATCGTGGGCGTCCCCGCCTTCTCCAGGTGGCTCGCGGGCCCCTCCGCCCGGACCACCTGCCCGAAGCGGAGACGCCGGAGCCAGCGGATCATCGCCGGCCCGAGCACGAAGCCGAGGAAGAGCGCCGTCACCACCGCGCCGGCGGCCCGGAAGGTGATGAAGCGGAAGAGGTTGAAGATGATGTGGACGTCGGCGAGCGGCGGGAGGAGGTGGTAGAGCATGGTCTAGGTCTCCCTCCCCTCGCCGAAGTCGCGCTCCAGGAGCGGAACGAGGCGCTCCAGCTCCACGCCGCGCGACGCCTTCAGGAGCACGACCTCGCCGCCCTCCAGCCGCTCCCGGAGGAGGGGCCAGGTGTCCTCGGGCTCCGCCGCGGAGATCCGCTCCGGTCCGCCGCGCGGGAGGTCCGCCTCGGCCCCGGCGAAGGTGCCGACGAGGACGAGGAGATCGAGGTCCATGGAGGCGGCCTCCTCGAGGACCTCCCGGTGGAGCGCGCCGCTCCGCTCGCCCAGCTCGAGCATCGTGCCGAGCACCGCGACCTTCCGGCCGCGCGACGGGTGCGTGGCGAGGAGGTCCAGCGCGGCGCGCACGCTCTGGGGATTCGCGTTGTAGCAGTCGAGGAGGAGCAGGAGCCCTCCGACCTCCCGGATCTCGCCGCGCATCGGCGCCGGCTCCACGGCCCCGATCCCGGCCGCCGCTTTCGCCGGAGCGACGCCCACGGCCTCGGCCGCCGCCAGCGCGAGGAGCGCGTTCTGCACGGGGTGACGTCCCGGAATCCGGAGCGAGACCCTCTCCCCTCTCCAGCGGAAACGGAAGCGGCCCCAGTGATCCATCTCGGCGTCGACCGGGCGGAGGTCCTCGTCGGCCCGGGCGCTCCATCCGGCGACACGGAGCTCCTCGCCCACGATCTCCCGCGCCCGCTCCGCGAGCTCCGGGGGGTCGTCGCCGACGATCGCGATCCCGCCGGGGGCGAGGTTGCGGAGGAGGTCCAGCTTCTCCTCCATGACGCCCTCCACGCTCCCCAGCCCCTCGAGGTGGCTCTCGGAGACCGTGGTGAGGATCCCGATCCCGGGCCGGGCCACTCCGGCGAGGGCACCGATCTCGCCCGGCTCGTTGGTGCCCATCTCGAGCACCACCACCTCGGCGTCCGGGGGCGTCTCCAGGACGGTGAGGGGCATCCCGACCCGGTTGTTCAGGTTTCCCCGGGTGGCGTGCACCCGAAGCGTCCGGGAGAGGGCTCCGCGGAGGAGCTCCTTCGTCCCCGTCTTCCCGGACGAGCCGGTGACGCCGATCACCGGGACGTCGAGCGCGGCGCGCCGGTGCCGGGCCAGGTCGGCGAGGGCCTTCAGGGTGTCGTCCACCGGGTAGAGCACGGCCCCCGCGGACCCGGCGGGCGGCTTCGAGACCACCGCGCCCACCGCGCCGGACGCCACCGCCTCGCCGGCGTACTCGTGTCCGTCGAACCGCTCGCCCTCGAGCGCCACGAAGAGGTCCCCCTCACGGACCTCCCGGCTGTCCGTCGTGACGCCGGTGTACTCGACGCCTTCGCGGGCGAGGTCCGGATTCAGCCCGAGCGCCCGCCGTACATCCGCGTCCGACCAGACGAACGGTTCGTCGCTCAAGGCGCCCCTCCCGCGACGTCGAGGACCTTCCGGACCACGACGCGCTCGTCGAAGGGACGCTTCTCGCCCCGGACCTCCTGCCAGCGTTCGTGTCCCTTCCCGGCGAGGAGGACCAGGTCGTCCGGCCCCGCGTGTTCGAGCGCGTGGCGGATCGCCTCGGCCCGGTCCGTGATCCGGAGGTGCGGACTCTCGCCGAAGCCCGCCGCCACCTCGTCGAGGATCCGCTCCGGATCCTCGCTCCTCGGATTGTCGGAGGTGGCGATCGCCACGTCGGCTCCGGCAGCCACCGCCCGCGCCATCTCCGCCCGCTTGGAGCGGTCCCGGTCGCCGCCGGCCCCGAACACGACGATCAGGCGGCCACGCACGAGGGGCCGGAGGGTGGCGAGCACGCTCCGGAGCGCGCCCGGAGTGTGCGCGAAGTCGATCAGCACCTGGACGGGCTCCCGCACGACGACCTCGAGCCGTCCCGGAATCTGGGGCACCGAGGCGAGGCCCCGGGCGATCTCCGGCGTCGAGAGCCCCGCCAGGAGCGCCGTCCCCGCCGCGGCCAGCGCGTTCTCCACGTTGAAGCGGCCCGGCAGGGGGAGCGCCACCTCCTCTCCCTCCAGCAAGAAGCGGCTTCCCGACGCCTCCAGGCGCACCTCCTCCGCCCGGACGTCCGTCTCCGCCTCGATCCCGAAGCCGACGACCCGCCGTCCCCCCAGGGGAAGGTCGTCCCACGCTTCCTCGTCCCGGTTGACGACCGCGGCCCCCCCGGAGGTGAGGAGGTCCAGGAGTCGGAGCTTGGCGGCCCGGTACCGATCCAGGGACCCGTGGTAGTCCAGGTGCTCCTCGTCGAGGTTCGTGAAGACCGCCACGTCGAAGCGAATCCCGTCGAGCCGCCGCTGCTCGAGGGCGTGGGACGACGCCTCCATCGTCACCGCCCGCACCCCGGCGTCGGCCAGCTCCCGGAGCCAACCGGAGAGGCGGACCGGTCCGGGGGTGGTGAGCTCCTCCGTGCCCGGCCGGACCTCTCCCGTGCCGTCGATCAGCCCCAGCGTGCCGACGGCGGCCGCCGGACCGCGGCGGGCGAGGAGGTGACGGGTGAGGACCGCCGTGGTCGTCTTCCCGTTCGTACCGGTGATCCCCGCCAGGAAGAACTCCTTCCAGGGAGAGCCCAGCACCTCGTCGGCGGCCACCGCGCCACCCTCCCGCCCCTCCCGGACGCGAAGCTGCGGGACGTCGGCATCCTCCACGCGGCGCTCCACCACGGCCGCGGCGGCACCGGCGCGCGCCGCGTCGGCGACGAAGTCGTGGGCGTCGACCGACGTGCCCTTCCAGGCGAGGAAGAGGTCGCCTTCACGGACCGATCTCGAGTCCTGGGAGACCCCCCGGAGAACGACGTCCTCCGGAGCGTCGGTCTCGACGAGGAGTCCGGCCTCCCGGAGGCGCTCCGCCACGCGGGCCAGTGGAACGGCGGGGCTATTCATCCGTCCCCCATCGGGTTCCGGCGTCCGAGGATACGCCTCGCCGCTCCGGAAGGAGTCGCACGGTGTCGCCGGGGAGCATCGGCGTGCCGGCCGGCAGCGAGGTCCGGATGGCCTCGCCCCGCCCGTCCCACTCAACCCGGAGCCCGAGACCGTGGAGCCTGCGCACCGCGACCCGGGCCGGCAGCCCGGACACGTCCGGGAGCCGCACCACGTCTCCGGGCCGGAGGGGCCCGGTGGAGCGCTCGTCCAATCCGGTGAGCGGAACGAGCAGCGACGAGGCGAAGCGGACGGAAGCCGAGGAAGAGGTTCCGGCACCCCGCCGGGACCCCGCGGCGAGGGCACGGCGATCCAGCGGCGGTCTGCGCGCCGCGAGCACGGCCTCCATCGTGGCGCGCGTCACCGGCGCGGCCGTCGCGCCGCCGTAGTACGCCCCCTGCGGCCGCTCCAGCTTCACGAACACGACGAGCTGAGGGTCCTCGGCCGGGAAGAATCCCACGAAGGAAGAGAAGTACCCCCCCCGCTCGTAGCCGCCCGCGCGACCGTACATCCGGCTCGTTCCGCTCTTTCCCGCTACGCGGAAGGTTCCCAGGCGTGCGGCGCTCCCCGTCCCCTCCTCGACCGCGTCGACGAGCACGTCCGAGAGCGCCCGGGCCACCCGCGGCGAGACCGCCTGTCGGACGTCCCGCGGCTCGTAGCGCTCCAGGACGGTGCGGCCGTGATCGCGCACCTCCCGCACGAGCCGCGGCTCCATGAGCCGTCCCCCGTTGGCCAGCGCGCCGTACGCCATCGCCATCTGGAGCGGGGTGACCGCGATCTCGTATCCGATGGACAGCGAAGCCGGCGACTGGGCGGACCAGCGGTCGGGGCGGCGAAGGGTCCCCGCCGCCTCCGCCGGGAGCGGAATCCCGGTCGGGGCGCCGAAGCCGAAGTCCCGCAGCGCCTGGTACTGCTGAGCGGGAGTCAGCGCCTGGGCCGCCTGCGCGACGCCGACGTTCGACGAGACCCGGAGCGCCTCGGCGAGCGACACCCGCCCGTTCGGATGCACGTCGGTGAGGGTCCGCCCCGCCACCTGCCAGCGGCCGTCTCCGGTGTCGATCGTGTCGGTGAGCCGGGCGAGGCCCCCCTCGAGGAGAGCCGCGACCGTGAACGGCTTGAGCGTGCTCCCGGGCTCGTACGGGGTGTTCACGGCGCCGAGGCCCCCGACCGCTCCCGACCCCCGTGAGACGAGAGCGAGGACGTCTCCGGTCCGCGGATCGGTCACCAGCAGGTCGCCGCCCTCGGCCCCCGTCTCCTCCACCGCCCGGTCCAGCGCCTCGCGGGCGATCTCCTGGAGCTCGAGGTCGATCGTGAGCACGACCTCCCCCCCGGCGCGGGGCGCCTCGAGGAGGACGCTTTCGCCCGGGATCGGACGTCCCCGGACGTCGCGGGCCAGGATCTCACGACCCGGCGTTCCCTCGAGGACCGAGTCGAACGCCTCCTCCACTCCCCCGGAGCCCCTGCCCTCACGGACGGCGCCCAGGAGCGAGCGGGCGAGATCGTCGTGCGGATAGAACCGCCGGACGTCGACCTCGAGATGGATGCCCTGGACCGGGCCGAGGATCTCCCGGACCGAGGGTGGATACCTCCCGGGAAGCGGCACCCAGCGCCGACGCGAGGTGACGGCGCGACGGGCGTCCGCCTCTCCGATGCCGAGCGCGACGACGAGGAGTCGCGTGGCCTGCTCCGTGTCCGCCAGTTCGTGGGGGGCCACGGCTACGGCGTAGCGCTCGTGGCTGACCGCCAGGGGCACGCCGTCCCGGTCGAGGATCGCGCCGCGCGCCGCGGGCACCGCCCGGCTCTCCCGGTGCTGGGCGAGAGCCGCGCTCCGCCACCCGTCCGCCTCCAGCACCTGGAGCTCGCCCGAGCGCGCCACGAGCACGGCGAGAGCGACGAGCCATCCGCCGAGGAGGAGCCGGCGGCGGAACGTCGTCCCGCGCAGGGAACGGGGCGCCCGGCTCACCGGTCCTCCCCGGCCAGGATCACGATCTCGGAGGCGTCGGGCATGCGCATCCCGAGACGCTCCCGCGCGGCCGGGACGATGCGGCTCCGGCTCTCGAGCCGCTGGACGCGGCGGTGGAGCTCCACCCGCTCCGCCTGCGTCACTGCCCGGTCTCTCCGGACCTCGTCGAACGCCGCGAGCGCCTCGAGAGCCCGGCTCTGGCGCCACGCGACCAGGCTGAGAGCCGCCAGGAGAAGCGCCAGCGAGAGGGCGGCGACCGAGGAGAGTGCGAGGCCCCTCATGCGGCCTTCTTCCACGCCCGCAGACGCGCGCTACGGGCTCTCGGATTCCGCTCGACCTCCTCCTCGGGGGGACGCACCGGGCTCGAGGTGAGCGTCTCGCCGAGCGGCCGCCCACGACAGGTGCAGACCGGGATCCGCGGAGGGCAGACGCAGGCGCGGCTCCACTCCCGGAAGGCGTTTTTCACCCTGCGGTCTTCCAGCGAGTGGTAGGCGACGATCACCAGGACGCCCCCACCGACGAGGACGTCCCGGAACGCGGGCAGCGCCGTCTCGAGCGCCTCCATCTCCTCGTTGACGGCGATCCGCAGCGCCTGGAAGATGCGGGCTCGAAAGCGGGGAGACGGGTCGCGGCCGATCAGGCGTTCCAGCACGGAGACGAGATCGTCGCTGGTCCGGAAAGGCCTCTCCGCTCGACGCTCGGCCACCGCCCGGGCGAGAGCCCGTGCCCGGCGCTCCTCGCCCCATTCGCGGAAGATCCGCTCCAGCTCCTTCGTGTCCGCCTCGTTCAGGAGGTCGGCCGCGGTCGGGGCGTCGCCTTCCGGATTCATCCGCATGTCCAGCGGCGCCCCCGCACGGAAGGTGAATCCGCGCCGGTCTTCGTCGATCTGCCACGAGCTGACGCCCAGGTCCACCAGGATCCCGTCGAGCCCCTGCCCCTGGACCTCCGGATCCAGGGGCGCCCGATCGAACCGGAGGTGCAGGAACCGCACCCGCTCCCGGTACGGAGCGAGCACCCGCCGCGCCTCGTCCAGGGCGTTCGGATCGCGGTCGACGGCGAGGAGCCGACACTCGCCACACTGCTCCAGGATCCGGAGGGCGTGTCCGCCGCCTCCGACCGTCGCGTCCATGTAGCGTCCGCCCTCCCGCGGATCCAGGTGACGCATCACCTCGTCCACCAGGACCGGCTCGTGGTATGCACCGGGGCTCATCCGAAGATCTGGTGGGCGAACCTGCGGAACTCTTCGCTCGGTGCCCGCGTCGCCTCCTCGTACGTCGCCGGATCCCAGATCTCGACCCGGTCGAGATTCCCGTTCAGGAGAATCGTCCCGCCGAGCCCCGCGGCCTCCTGCAGCCAGGAGGGGACGAGGATGCGGCCCTGCTTGTCCGGCTCCACCTCCACGGCGTTCGAGGTGATCTCCCGAACGTGGTTCCACGCATCGGCGTCGTTGCGGCGGAACTCCAGGAGCCGCTCCTGGACGCCCCTCCACGCCTCCTCCGGAAAGAGCGTGAGGTACGGCTTCTCCCACTGGAGGAGGACGAAGCGGGTGCCGTC
The DNA here is from genome assembly GCA_964409525.1 of uncultured Gemmatimonadaceae bacterium. GTDB lineage: Bacteria > Gemmatimonadota > Gemmatimonadetes > Longimicrobiales > Gaopeijiaceae > CAYPDV01. The sequence continues at coordinate 20,362 of CAYPDV010000013.1, read as the reverse complement.
GACCTCCTTGCGGAAGGCGGCCGGGAGGCTCACCCGCCCCTTCTCGTCCATCTGGTACTCGTAGCGCCCGAGAAAGCCGCTCACAGGTGGTACCTGGTGGGGAGAAGTGGGTAGCGGTGGTGAAGCTGGGGGGATAATACGCTGCCCGATCGCAACCCGTCAAGAAGATTTTCAAGAAAGTCCTTCGCAGGCGACGGCGTCCCCCGTCTCCGATGAATGGACGATCGTGGCGTTTCGATGCGCCCTGTCCGGAGATGGCATCGGGGAGCGCGGCTTCGGCCGCTCGTCGTATTCGGGAAATTTTCGGGTCCGGTCCGGGTGTTTCCCACTTCTCCCCACGACTTCGCCGCCACCCTCGCCCGGGTGCATGAAAAAACGCCGCGGGAATCGCTCCCCGCGGCGTTCTTCCTCCTGCGGCCGGTCGGCCCGGCGATCAGGTCATCGGCCGGCCCATCGCCCCCGGATCGTCCGGGTCACCGGATCACCGGCCCCGCTCGATCAGCGCCTCCTGGATCTCGATGTACTGCTCGGTCGCGTCGATCATCTGCCCGACGTTGTAGCCGTTCTCGCGGGCGTACGTCGCCGCACGGTTGAAGAGCTGGCGTGCCTCGCGGAAGAGGGGCAGCGCCTGCCGCGCCGAGTTCGCCGTCTCCGGCTCCTGGATCCGGATTCCACGCTGCATGAGCGAGTAGGCGTGCCAGAAGTCGAGCTGCTCCCGGACCTCGGAGCTCACGTCGAACCTCTTCGCTTCCTGGATGAGCCGGATCGCGTACTGGTAGTTGTCGCGCCGGACACCCTCGCTGTGCGCGTTCGAGAAGAGGGTGTTGGCGATCGCGTCCGCCGACTGCTCTCCACGCTCGACCGCCTCGCGGAACAGGGAGATCGCACGGTCGACCTGGCCCTCGTCGAGGAGCCAGCGCGCCTGCCGGGCGGTGGTGTTCGCGTAATCGGGATCCACCCGCTGCAGGGAATCGAGCGCGGCCAGCGCGTCGGAGATCTCTCCGGTGTCGCGGAGGGCCTGCGCATAGATGCTCCAGAGCGAAGCCTCCTCCGGGTGCTCGTCCAGGGCACGCCGGGCGAAGCGGACCGCCTCCTCCGGCTCCTCGAGCTGGAGGTAGGCCGCGGCGGCGTTCCGCAGCTGCGACGGCGCGACCTCCACCGTATCCGCGTCGAGCAGACGCTCGTAGGAGTTCAGGGCCGTCCGGTAGAGCTCCTCGACCTCCGCCGGGATCTCGTCGGAATCGGCCTCACGCCGCGCGTCCTCCGCGGCGCTGAATGCGAAGTTTCCCCGGTACGAGTAGAAGTCGATGTGGTCCGGATCGAGCTCGATCCCCTCCTCGATCAGCTGGAGGGCCCCGACCGGGTCGCCCGCCTGGGCGAGGTCGTAGGCGACCTGGATCCGGACCCGCTCGTTCTCCGGGTTCCACTGGAGGTAGCTCGCGTAGTAATCGCGAGCCTCCTCCGCCCGGCCGAGCTGGGCGGCGACGTAGCCGGCGGTCTGGAGACCGTTCTCGTGGCTCGGGTTCACCTCGAGCAGCTGCTCGAGCGTCTCGAGGGACTCCTCGAAGCGCTCCTGCTCCATGTAGACCCGGGCGAGCGTGTAGAGAGAGGCCTCCGCCTCGGGGTTGAGCTCGATCGAGCGCAGGCACTGCGTCTCGGCGTCGTCCCAGAGATCGCTGGAAGCGTACTCGCGGCAGAAGATCGAGGCGCGCTGCTGCTCGACGAAGCCCGAGAAGGCGTCGAAGATGCGCTGCGCGGCTTCCCGGTCGTCCCCCTGGCCGATGGTGAAGGGCTCGATGTCGAAGGCCTCGCCCGAGCCGACGTCCACGAAGGAGGCGCTGACGCGGACGTCGTTTCCGCCCGCGGGCTCGTAGCTGATGCAGGCGGCGACCTCTGCGCCGAGCTGTGTGGTGAGCTGGCGCGTGAGGACGCAGTTGAGCTCGCCCATCGAGAGCTCGTTCCGCCGGAGGAGTGCCTCCACGTCGCTGGTCGGAACGGGCCTGTGGGTCGCGAGGTCGTCGATCATGCCACGGAGCCTTTCCGCGGCGTCCTCACCGAAATCGGCGCGCGCGTCGCCCGTTCGCTCGAAGGTCGGGACCACCACCTCGTAACGACCTCCGTTGCTGCCGGCCGGGGCTTCGCCGTCCGCGGGTGCCCGCCCGTCGGCCGAGCCGTTCGCGGTCGCACAGGCCGCGAGGAAGCCCGGTCCGGCGAGAGCCGCCAGAACGAAGGCGAAGACGTTCGAACGTGGCATACCGATCATGCGTTCCTGCTCCGTCTTTGAGGTCGTCTTCATGAGTCGCGGTGCGCGGTCCAGGTTCCTTGAGGACAGCGTTCCCTGTCGGGCAGGGCAGCGACCGTCGGAGGAAATCGTAACCCGCTCGGCGGCGAAAGATCCCGCGGAACGGGCATGGTTATCAAAGAATCCCAGGGTAAGGCGAAGCAAGGAGCGTGCGCAACTTTCCAGCCGTGGAGAGGAGCCGCGGCCACTCCGCTCGGGAGCGGGTCGGGGAACGCGCCTCCGGGCGGAGGGTTCGAACGCACACCTCTTCCAGAAGGCCGTCGAAGGAGTACAGTGGGTCGCGCACAGGGGGTCTTGCCGGACCCACGCTGCGCGCGGGTGCCCCCGGACCAGGAACGAGGAGGAATCGATGCCCTGCGCATCGCTGACGACGAGAGACGACGCGACAAGCGCTCGCGCGCTTGTTACCGGCCGCAACCCCCCTGTGCCCTCCGGGTTACGGCGGCGGGACCACGCCGCTCACGCGGCGCGGTGCCCCGTCTGCGGCGTCGGCGCTCCTCCGGGCACCGCCGGGTCGAGCCCGGTGGTCGGCTTTCGCTATGCCTTCGAAGCGCCGCCTCGCATCCGCGGGCACCATCGCGCCAGCGATGGTCGCGGCGCGAAGATGCCGAGCGGCCCGGATGGCTGCGAACCACCACCCGGTATCCGTGAAGCGACCGAGGACGCGCCGCGAGGCGCGCCGCAGGTCCTCGCGATCCGCTGTACTCCTTCAACGGTCTTCTGACGGAGAAACCGTGGCGAACGTGATCCTCCGGCCGGACTGGGCCCTCCCGGAGCGGGAGGCGACCCCCGCGCACGCATACTGGAACCGGCGCGATTTCGTGAGGGGCCTCGGCCTCGGCCTCGCGGCGCTCGGCCTCGGAGCATGCCGTCCGGGCGGCGGGACGGGGGGCGGCGTCGACACGGAGCGGCAGGAGGGGCGAGCGCCGGCCGCCCCCTCCGATCCGCTGGCGACGATCCCCCACACACCGACCCGGGACCTCTACCCGGCGACCCGGGACCCCTCGTACACCCTCGACCGGCCGGTGACCGACCGGGTCGTCGCGGCCACCCACAACAACTTCTACGAGTTCACGACCACGAAGGACGCGGTATGGCGGGAGACCGGCCCCTTCGAGGCGCGCCCGTGGACGGTAGAGGTCACCGGCGAGGTGGAGCGTCCCGGCCGCTTCGACGTCGCCCGGCTCGAGCGGGAGATCGGCCTGGAGGAGCGGCTCTACCGCCACCGCTGCGTCGAGGCGTGGGCCATGGCGGTTCCCTGGACGGGATTTCCCCTGCGGCGCCTGGTCGAGCGGGTCGAGCCGCTCTCGACCGCCCGCTACGTGCGGTTCGTCAGCTTCGACCGCCCCGACCAGGCGGTCGGGCAGCGGACCCAGGACTGGTATCCGTGGCCGTACTACGAGGCCCTGCGGATGGACGAGGCGATGAACGAGCTGACGCTCGTCGTGACCGGGATCTACGGCGAGCCGCTGCCGAAGCAGCACGGCGCCCCGCTCCGGATCGTCGTACCGTGGAAGTACGGATACAAGAGTCCGAAATCCGTCGAGCGCATCGAGTTCGTGCGGGAGCGGCCGCCCATCTTCTGGAACGACCTCCAGCCGGGCGAATACGGATTCTACTCGAACGTGAACCCGGACGTGCCGCACCCCCGCTGGTCGCAGGCCTCCGAGGAGATGATCGGGACCGGGGAGCGGCGGCCGACGCTCCTGTTCAACGGCTACGGAGAGTGGGTGGGCGACCTCTACGAACCGGGACTTCTCGACCATCGCAGCTGACGTCGCGGCCGCAGCCGACGTCGGGTCTCATCGGCCTCCTCGGTGCCCGTCGAGCGGCCCCTCGAACGCCTCGATCGCCTCGCGGACGTCGTCGGGGAGCGGCTTGGATCGCCCCTCGCCGTAGTCGTACATCACCTGGACGGTGGAGACCGAGACGAGCAACTCGTCCTTCCCGGAGCGGACCTCGTACTCCATCTCGAAGTGCTTCCGGCCGAGCCGGGGCACCCGGACCCCCACCTCGAGCCGATCGGGCCACAGCACCCTTTGTCGGTATCGGAGCCGGGCTTCGGCCAGGATGTAGTCGATGGCGTCCGGCCCGGTGCGGCCCACCACGTCCCGCCAGTACGCGGCGCGTGCCTCTTCCGCATAGATCAGCGCCTGCGAATGGTGCGCATGGCCTTCCAGATCGACGTCGCGAAAGCGCACGTCGACCGGGTGCCGGAAGCGGAACTCCGCCGGATCGCTCATCCCGATATATTGACCGCGGATGATTGCGTCGCGCAAAGCCGTGTATGAACTCCCTCCGCCCGGGCACCGCCGATTTCCGTGACATCCCGATCCGAGACGGCCGACGTTGTGGTGGTGGGAGGTGGGGTGGTGGGGTGTTCGGTGGCTCGCGAGGCCGCGCTGGACGGAGCCGAAGTCCTCGTGCTCGAGGCGGGGTCTGCGGAGACGGCGGAGGGGGGGCCGGCGGCCACCCCCGGGGCTGCGAGTGGAGCGGCGGGGGGGATGCTTTCGCCGCTCGGCGAGGCCCCCGAGCCGGGTCCTTTCCTCCGGCTCGCCACCCGGAGCCTCGAGATGTACCCGGCGTTCGTCTCCTCCCTCGAGGAGGAGACCGGAGTGCCGATCGAGCTCCGCCGGGCGGGAAAGCTCCTCCTCGCGCTGGACGAGGCCCAGGAGGAGCGGCTCCGCCGGCGGATGGGGTGGCAGGCGGCGAAAGGCCACGACGTCGAGTGGATCGCGCCCCACGAGGTGCGAGACATGGAGCCGGCCGCCTCCGCCGAGGTCCGGGGCGCCCTCCACCTTCGGGGGGAGGGCTCGGTCGACAACCGGCGTCTACTCGAGGCGCTCCAGGCCGCGGTCGAGGCCGCCGGAGGCCGCCTCCGGAGCGGCGCTTCCGTGGAGGAGATCCTCCACGAGCGGGGCCGCACGACGGGCGTCCGTCTCGTCGGGGGCGAACGGGTCGCCGCGGAGCGGGTCGTGATCGCTGCCGGCGCGTGGAGCGCACGCCTCGGTGGGCTTCCGAGGAAGCTACCCGTACGTCCGGTGCGGGGGCAGATGGTCGCGGTGGCGGCAGACGACCGGATCCGCCGCACCGTGAGCTCGGGCGAGGTGTACCTGGTGCCGCGCGGTGAGGGCACGTCCCTTCCCGGGGTCTGGATCGGGGCCACCCAGGAGGAAGCGGGATTCGAGGCGGTCACGACCGCCTCGGGAGTCCGCGAGCTGCTCGACGGGGCGGTCCGCGCCGTCCCCTCGCTGGGCGAGGCCCCCCTGGTCGGCCGGTGGGCGGGCCTCCGGCCGGGAACGCCCGACGACCGCCCGGTGATCGGTCCCGATCCCGAGGTCGAGGGGCTCCTCTACGCGACCGGTCACTTCCGCAACGGAATCCTCCTCGCCCCCCTCACCGGCGCGATCGTCGGTGCCCTCTGCCTGGACCGGGCGCCCGGCCTGGAGCTGGAGCCGTTCGCGCCCGACCGCTTCGAGCGGCGCTAGCAGGCCGTCGGAGAAGCAGAGTGGGTCGTGCGGTGGTCCGGCGCGGGGCGGGCTGCTTAGATTGAGCCCCGATCCAGCGGATCCCCCCAACCGCGAGGCTCCTCTGAACGTCCGCCCCCTCCGCTCGGCGATCCTCCCGCCGGTCCTGCTCGCCGCCCTCCAGGCGGGGCTGCTCGTCACCGGCTGCGCCGGGGGGAGGGCGGCGCCGGACGCGGCCGGACCCGGCGACGGGTGGGATGCGCTCCTCGCGCCCCGTCCCGCGCCTCTGGCGGATGCGCCACGGGTCACCATCGCCCGGGTCCATCTCCTCCCTTCCTCTCCCTGGGAGATGGCCGATCCCCTCCCCGCGGGAGTGGGGACGCTGGAGTTGATCGCGGCGGAGCTCCTCCGGCGGCAGGACGTGCACTTCGTCGAGAGGAGACGCTTCGCCGAGGCCGCCGAGCGGGAACGTCGTGGGGAGCCCCGCTCCCGCCGAGCTCCGCCCGTGGGCACCTCCCCCGGCTCCGAGCTCTTCGCGACCCTGAGCTGGGCGCCCTCGGGCGAGGCTCCGGGAGCGCTCGACCTCCGGCTCACCGACGCCGCGACCGGGGAAGTGGTGACCACGCGGCGCCTTCCGACACCGATCGACGCCGGGCCGGTGGAGATCTCGCGGCGCGGAGTGCTCGCCCTGCTCGAGGCGCTCGAATCCGCCGATCGACGCCCTCGGTGGGAGGATGCGCCGCCGGTCGACACGGCCGCGTCCGTGCCCACGGCCGCCGTGGACGCTTTCTTCCGCGGCGTCCGCGCCGAGGACGCCTACGACTGGGAGACGGCCCGGGACGCCTACGAGGAGGCGGCCCGGATCGGCGGCGCCGGGTTCCACGAGCCGCGCGTCGCGCTCGCCCGGGTGGCCCGACTCCGAGCCGGCGGAAGCCTCGCGGAGAGCTGACCCGGTCCCGGTGGCGCGGGGCGCGGGCGTCTCCTATATCATCCAACGCCTCCCCCTTCCAGATTCCGAGCCAGGATGAGACCGACTCCATCCCTTCCGATCCTCCTGCTCCTGCTCGCCTACGGGTGCGGCCCTCCGGCGGAGGAGGAGCGGGAATCCTCCCGCCCGAGCTCCGCACCGGCCGGGGACACCCTGGCGTGCTCCTTCCGGGGCTCGCCGGAGAGCCTCGCCCAACGCCTCAGCCCCCCGGATTCGGCGATCGTCGAGCTGGAAGAGGGGAGCCGGGCGAAGCTCTGCTACGGCGCGCCGTCCGCCCGCGGCCGTGTGATGATCGGGGGCGAGCACGTGCCGTACGGCGAGTTCTGGCGGACCGGAGCGAACGAGCCGACCACTCTGCACCTCGACTTCCCGGCGCGCGTCGCGGGGGTCCGGGTGGAGCCGGGCTCCTATTCGCTCTACACGCGCCCGGGCGAGGAGGCGTGGACCGTCCATCTCAGCACATCCGTCGACCGCTGGGGCATCCCGATCGACGAGGAGGTGCGGGGGGCGGAGATCGGGCGCGGCTCGGTGACGCCGGAGCGGACGGAGGAGCCCGTGGAGACGCTGCGCTTCGAGTTCCATCCCGTCGGCCCCGACGAGGCGGAGCTCAGGATGGAATGGGAACGCACGCGGCTCCGCATCCCCGTCGAGCGGTCCGGCGGATAGCGTAGCGGACCTCGCATTCCTCTCCTCTCCTTCTCCGAGGTACGCCCATGCAGGTGGAGCCGATCGACGTCACCGCCGTGGTCGGGATCATCATGGTCTTCGCTCCGGTCCTCGTCCTCGTCCTGGGGCTCACGGCGCGCTTCGCGCTGAAGCCGGCCGTCGAGGCGCTGAACAGCTTCCTCGAGGCGAAGGGGCGTGACGAGGCGGTCCACATCCTGGAGCGGCGCATGGCCCTCCTCGAGCAGCAGGTCGAGATCCTCGAGACGGAGTCCCATCGGCTGCGGGAAACGGCAGCATTCGACGAGCAGCTCTCCGCGGGCGCCGGGGAGCGCGAAGCAGGGGCGGAGTCCGCCCCCGGCGGCTCTCCTCCGGCGGAAACCGGAGGGTGAGACCCGCCGCACCCCACCCGGAGATCGTCGCCCATCGCGGCTACAGCGCGCGGGCGCCCGAGAACACCCTCGCCGCCATCGAAGGCGCCCTCCGCGCCGGCGCCGACGGCGTGGAGTTCGACGTGCACACCGCATCGTGCGGCACGCCCGTCCTCATCCACGACGAGCACCTCGGGCGGACCACCAACGGCGTGGGTCCCGTACGTCGGCGCACGTTCGACCAGCTCCGGGCCCTCGACGCGGGCCGGTGGTTCTCCCAGGCGTTCGAGGGAGAGCGGATCCCGGGGCTGGCCGCGGCGCTGGAACGGATCTCGGTCTCGCCCGGGGTGCTCGTCTACGCCGAGGTCAAGGGATACCGGGAGCTCGAAGACCTCGACCGCATGGTCTCCGTCGTCCGGGACGCGGGGATGACCGGGAGGACGGCCTTCCTCTCCATGGACTGGCACGCCCTGGACCGGATCGCCCATCGGGACGAAGGGCTCGCTCTCGGCTACATCGTCGAGCGCTCCGAGCGGATGGCGGAGGGCACGGACCGTGCGGGGGGCGATCCGAGGGCGCACCTGGCGGTCGACGCCCGATGCTTGCTCGAGGACCTCGGCCTCCTGGAAGAGCCGCTCCGGAAGGGGGTGGAGGTGGGTGCCTGGACCGTGAACGACCCGGACGGCGCCGATCTCCTCTGGAAGGAGGGCGTGACCCGGTTCACCACCGACGAGGTGGAGACCCTCCTCCGGTGGAGGAGCTCGCTCCGCCGCTCCGATTGACACCCCCGAGCGCCGGCCACTACCGTTGGGGGCGGATGAAACTCGTTCTCAACGATATCCCATGGCCGTCATCTCCCTCTCCGACGTGCGCAAGGTCTTCCGACCCGGCCCAGTCGAGGCGGTCGCGGGGCTGGACCTGGAGGTCCACGCAGGCGAGATCCTGACGCTCCTCGGCCCCTCCGGGTGCGGGAAGACGACGGTCCTCAGACTGATCGCGGGGTTCGAGACCCCGGACGGGGGCGAGATCCGGATCGGCGGCCGGACCGTGGCCGGCTCCGGGGGGTGGGTGCCGCCCGAGCGCAGGGGGGTCGGAATGGTGTTCCAGGACTACGCGCTCTTCCCCCACCTCACCGTCGGACGCAACGTGATGTTCGGCCTCGGCCACCTGCCGCGCGGAGAGCGTCGGGAGCGGGCCCGCGAGGCGCTCGCCGTGGTCGACCTGCAGAGCCACTTCGAACGGTATCCGCACGAGCTCAGCGGCGGACAGCAGCAGCGGGTGGCCCTGGCCCGGGCTCTGGCGCCCGAACCGGTCGTGGTCCTCCTCGACGAGCCGTTCAGCAACCTCGACGCCCACCTCCGCGAATCGGTGAGGGACGAGGTGGTGGGAATCCTCCGAGACGCGGGCATCACCTGCGTCTTCGTGAGCCACGATCAGCGCGACGCCCTGGCGATCTCGGACCGCGTGGCGGTGATGAACGAGGGGCGGGTCGAGCAGGTCGGAGCTCCGAGGGCGGTGTACAAGCATCCCGAGTCCGTCTTCGTGGCCACCTTCGTGGGCCGCACCAACCTCCTCCGGGGGCGGGTGCACGGGGCTCGGGGATGCGTGCTGACGGACTTCGGATCCTTCTGCCGTGTCGATCGGGCGGGTCTCGCCGACGGCACCGGTGTCCTCGTCGCGGTCCGCCCGGAAGGGTTCGAGGCCGCCGAGCACGGCGAGCTCCGGGGCCGCATCCGGTCGACCATCTACACGGGTGCCGTCCTGGAGGCCGAGGTGGAGGTCCCCACCCTCGAGGGCGAGCTGCGCACGCTCGTGGCCCACCTCCCTCCCCACGGCGAGCACGCCCCCGATCAGGAGGTCCGCCTCCGGATCGTATCCGACTACGCCTCCGTGGTCCGCAACGGGCGGCACGAGCCGGTCTCCACGCCCGACGGGCCGTCCCGAGCCCCCCCGGAGATCGCCCCCGCCGATCCCGATCCGGCGGAGGAGCTCCTCACCGCTCCGAGCCCCTTGGCGGGTCGCTGAACGGCCGGAGCGGGTTCCCCGACCGGGCTTGTCCACCGATCCTTCGGCCTGTCGATTGCATCATTGAGGGTGAGCGGGTCCCGCCCCGTCTCCCGCCGCCTCCCTGAACCGCACCGAGCGAGCCGTGAGCGAACCCGCAGATCCGCCCGACCGAGCATCCGGAGCAGCATCGCGGCACCGGACCACCCCCGCCGCCGGGAATGGGCAAACCCCCCGCCGCGCCGACTCCCCGGACGGCAGCCCGATCCTCTGGTTCCGGGAGATCGGGATGGGAGACACCCACCGGGTGGGGGGCAAGGCCGCGTCGCTCGGCGAGATGTACCAGGAGCTCGTCCCGCGCGGCGTGCGCATTCCGAACGGATTCTCGACCACAGCGGGCGTGTACCGCGCCTTTCTCGAGCAGGAGGTCGCCCGTGGCACGTGGGACGAGGTGCCCGACGTGGAGGGCCTGTCGGGTCTCCGGGCCCGCGCCGCCCGCTCGGCGAGCCTCCGGGACGCGCTCGAGACCCTCTTCGCCGACGCCCCCACGGACGACCACCTCGAGATGCACGGTCGGACGGAGCTGGCGCGGGCGTTCGTGCTCGACACGCCGTTCCCGCCCGGGATCCTCGAGGGGATCACCGAGGGGTACGCGGAGCTCTGCCGGGAATACGGGAGGCAGGTCGACGCGGCGGTACGCTCCTCGGCCACCCGCGAGGACTCCGAGGTCGCCTCCTTCGCGGGCCAGTACGATTCCTATCTGAACGTCCGGGGAGTCCCGGATCTCCTGGAGGCATGGAGGAAGTGCGCCGCCAGCGCATTCACCGAGAGGGCCGTCAGCTACCAGCTCCAGAACGGGATGGACCCGCTGGGTGGAGCCGTCAGCGTGATCGTCATGAAGATGGTCCGCTCCGACATCGCCACCTCGGGCGTGATGTTCACGATCGAGCCGGACTCGGGGAATCAGAACGTGATCCACGTCTCCTCGTCCTACGGACTGGGCGAGATGGTCGTGCAGGGGACGGTTTCGCCGGACCACTTCCTCCTCTGGAAGGAGGGGCTCCGGCAGGGACGAGCCTCCCTGGTCCACCAGCACCTCGGGGCGAAGGACCGGAAACTCGTCTACTCGATGCAGGGGGGCACCACCACCGAGAGCGTCGACGTGGAAGCGGCACGACGGCGGCAGTGGTCGCTCACCCACGAGGAGGTCCGCCGGCTCGGCGAGATGGCCCTCACCATCGAGGAGCACTACGGCCACCCGATGGACATCGAGTGGGCCAAGGACGGCTACAGCGGCGAGCTCTTCATCGTGCAGGCACGGCCGGAGACGGTCCACGGCGACGGCCGCAACGTGCTCGAGACGTACGGGATGCAGGCCGAGCTCGTCGATCGGCTCAAGAAGGAGGGGCGGGTGCTCCTCACCGGACACGCGGTGGGCACCCGGATCGGGGCCGGGAAGGTGCGCGTCTACGAGGACTACGAGGAGGTCATCCTGGCCAAGCGCCGGCTCCGGCGGCTGCTCCGGGAGGGCCGCTCCATCGAGGACGTGCCCCCCGAGGAGCGCGTGTTCGATCCGGGCGACGTCCTGGTGACCGAGCTCACCACCCCGGACTGGGAGCCGATGATGAAAGAGGCCTCGCTCGTGGTCACCGAGAAGGGGGGGCGTACCTCCCACGCGGCGATCGTGGCCCGGGAGTTCGGCATCCCGGCGATCGTGGGAGCGGAGGACGCCACCCGGCTGCTCGGGCCGCTCCAGGAGGTGACCGGCACCTGCGCGGAGGGCGAGACCGGCTACGTCTACGACGGGATCCACGACTTCGAGGTCGAGCGGGTGGACCTGGGCGAGATGCCCGACCTCGACACCGACGTGAAGCTGAACGTCGGCTTTCCGGACAAGGCGCTCCACGATGCCATGCTTCCGTCCGACGGAGTGGGGCTGGCCCGCCTCGAGTTCATCCTCACCGCCCAGGTCGGCATCCATCCTCTCGCGCTCCTCCACTACGACGAGCTCCGCCGCTACATCGGGGGCGACAAGCTCCCCGACGAGCTCGAGCCGTACCGGGAGCGGATCGAGGCGGAGGATCCCCACGAGCTGAAGACGCTCGTCGACGCGATCGAGCGGCGCACGCCCGGCTACGCCGACCGCCGGCAGTTCTTCGTCGACCAGGTGAAGTACGGTGTGGCCCTGATCTGCGCCGCCTTCCATCCGCGTCCGGTCCTGGTACGGCTCAGCGACCTGAAGTCGAACGAGTACCGGGAGCTCCTCGGCGGGCGTCTCTTCGAGCCGATGGAGGAGAACCCCATGATCGCGTGGCGCGGGGCCAGCCGCTACGTCGATCCCGCCTTCCGGCCCGCTTTCGACATGGAGTGCGACGCGCTCCGCTTCGTGCGGCAGCAGATCGGCCTGGACAACCTCCAGATCATGGTCCCCTTCTGCCGTTCTCCCGAGGAGGGACGCGAGGTGGTGCAGCTGCTGGATCAGCGTGGGCTCTCTCCGCTGGCGGGTGTGCCCCTCTTCCTGATGGTGGAGCTCCCCTCGAACGTGGTGGAAGCGGAGCGCTTCATCGACGAGATGGACCTGGCGGGCGGATCCATCGGGTCGAACGACCTCGTCCAGACGGTCTACGCCGTGTCGCGCGACGACCTGGAGCAGTACGGTCATCCCGTCGACGCCCGCTCGCCCGCGGTCCGGGAGATGATCCGGATGGCGGTGGAGCGCTTCCGGAGCCGGGAGAAGGAGATCGGGATCTGCGGCCAGGCACCCTCGGACCATCCGGACGAGGTGCCGGCATTCCTGGTCGAGTGCGGGATCGATTCGATCTCGGTCACGCCGGATACCCTTCTCAGGGTCCGGATGGCGGTCGCGCGGGCGGAAGGAAAGGTCGCCCGCACGGAGTCGGAGGCGTGGGAGCCGGCGCCCGGCGAGGCGCCGGGTTCCTTCGACGGAGACGCCGCCCCGTCCCCGGATCGATCCCGGGTCCTCGCCGTCGGGCGGCAGAGGTCCGCACCCGGGGGCCGGCCGGCCGCGCAGGAGGCGGCCGAAGCCGGGGACGAGCCGCTCGAGGGGGCCCCCGAGGGGGACCAGGAGGCGCCTCCGGCCGCCGACTGAGCCGCGCGGCGGCACCTCCGCTCAGCGGACCGCCAGCAGCGCCTCCGCGCGCTCGCGGGCCGCGGGGGTGTTGACGTTCAGGAACGCGCGCGTCGGATCGGCGACCGCGGCGACCTCGGACGGACCCAGCACCCGCGCCTCCAGTGTCCGGCACGCCTCCCGGGCCGCCCGCTCGCCCCGATCGAGCAGCTCCTCGAGGGCGCCGAGGGCGGCCGCGGGCCAGTAGCCGCAGAGGGGATGGACGTCGCCGGGAGCCGGGCCGGCCGTCACGATCGGCCGGTCCGGATCGGCGGTCGACTCCCGCGCCACCAGGCCCATCAGCTCCGCATCGACCAGCGGAAGGTCACAAGGGAGGACGAGGGCGCCCCGAGAGCCCCTTGCGTCGGCCTCCCGGAGCAGCGCCTCCACACCCGCGAGCGGCCCGGCGTCGGGACGGATGTCCGGCAGGAGCCCCGCCGGAGTCGACGAGCCGACCCCGTCCGGGGCAGTGGGCAGCGCCATCGATCGCCCCGCGAGGTAGAGCGGAGACGCATGGGGCTGGAGCGCCCGGAGCGCGCGCTCGAGCATCGACACTCCTCCCACCGGGACCTCCGGCTTCGAACGCCCGTAGCGACGCGACGCGCCCCCCACCAGGACGCCACCGATCGGACGCTCCCGGTCGGCACCGGCCGGACGCTCCCGGTCGGCATCCGCGGGGCCCTCCCGGTCGGCGTGGGCCCGGCGCTCCCGGAGGGGGCCCTCCCGGCCCTCCCGGCCCTCCCGATCACCCTTCTCCGGAGGGTGCGTCACGGCCGGTCCGGCGTCCGGACCCGCTCCTCGCCAGCGTAGAGGTTGAATCCACCTCCACGGACGAAGCCCGCCAGCGTCATCCCGAAGCGGCGGGCGGTCTCCACCGCGAGCGAGGAGGGGGCGCCCACGGCGGCCACCACGCCGATGCCACCGGCGAGCGCCTTCTGCACGATCTCGAACGAGACGCGGCCGCTCACGACGAGGATCGAGCTCTCGAGCGGCACCTCGCCGTCGAGCAGGGATCGGCCGATCACCTTGTCCACGGCGTTGTGACGGCCGACGTCCTCGCGCACGAGCTCGAGCCCGCCGTCCGGGCGGAAGAGTCCCGCGGCGTGGAGCCCTCCGGTGCGGCGGAAGACGGCCTGCGACTCGGCGAGTCGCTCGGGCAGCCCGGCCAGGACCGACGCCGCCACCGTGGGCCGTCCCGCCGCCGGCCGCGGGCAGGACCGGATCTCCAGCGCTTCGAGGGAGGCCTTTCCGCACACGCCGCAGCTCGACGTGGCGTAGAAGTTCCGGTCGAGGAGGGAGGGATCCAGCCGGTGCCCGGGCCGGAGCGTCAGCCGGACCACGTTGTCGGCGTCCGCGCCGACGCCGTCGCAGTGGACGAGCTCCCGCACCGTCTCCCGACCGTCGAGGACGCCTTCGGTGAAGAGGAATCCGACGGCGAGCTCGAAGTCGTGGCCCGGCGTCCGCATCGTCACCGACACGGGGCGTACGCGCGGCACCCCCTCCTCCTCCCACGCCACCCGGATCTCGAGCGGCTCCTCGGTGGCCACGACGTCGCGCCGGCGGCGCCCCCGCCCGTCGCGGTGCCGGACGAGATGGACGCGCGTGGCGCTCCGGCCGGGTGTGAGCATCGGGGTACCTCGCCCGCGGGATGGATGGACTGCGTAGCGGTCGGTCCCGGCGTGCCGGCCGGACCGTCTCAACGTCCGGGGGGGTCGGGGTGTCGTCAAGGAGGAGGGACCCCCGAACGCGGATCTCCCGGGTCTCGTCGGGGTGACCTCCCGTACACACACTCCCCACCGACACAGGAGACGGTGATGCGCATCTCGTCCGCTCTCGCCTTCCTCGTTCTCGCCGCCGGCCTCTTCGTTCCCGCCCCGCTCGCGGGCCAGGAACCGGAGATCCGGGAATGGGACGTCCCGTGGGAGCAGACCCGCCCGCGGGACCCCTTCGTCGCCCCCGGCGGCGAGGTCTTCTTCGTCGGCCAGCGCGACGACTACGTGGCGGTGCTCGACCCCGCCACCGGCGAGTTCCGCCGCTGGGACCTGCCCGAGGGAGCCGGGCCGCACAACCTGATCGTCGGCGCCGACGGCACGGTATGGTACGCCGGCAACCGCGACGCCCACATCGGCCGGCTCGACCCGGCCTCGGGCGAGATCGAGACCTTCCCGCTCACGGACCCCGCCGTGCGGGATCCCCACACGATGGTCTTCGGATCCGCGGGTGAGATCTGGTTCACGGGCCAGGGAGCCAACGTCGTCGGCCGCTTCGATCCGGAGACCGGCGAAGCCGAGGTGGTGGAGGCGCCGACGGAGCGCGCCCGGCCGTACGGGATCGTGGTGGACTCGCGAAGCCGCCCCTGGATCGCCATGGTCGGCACGCACAAGCTGTCCACGGTGGACCCGGAGACGATGGAGCTGCGGGAGATCGAGCTCCCGCGGACGGACGCTCGGCCGCGGCGTATCGGCGTCACCTCCGACGACCGCGTCTGGTACGTGGACTACGCCGGAGGCCGGCTCGGCGTGTACGATCCCGGGACGGGGAGCTTCGAGGAGTGGATGACGCCCGGCGGCGAGGGATCGCGCCCCTACGGGATGAGCGTGGACGACCGGGACCGCATCTGGGTGGCCGAGACCGGGAGCGACCCCAACGTCCTGGTGAGCTTCGATCCGGCCACGGAGGAGTTCGTCACCTCCACCGCGGTCCCGTCGGGGGGCGGCACGGTGCGCCACATGTACTTCGACCCCGACACCCGCTCCGTCTGGTTCGGGGCCGACACGAACACGATCGGGCGGATCCGCGTCCCGTGACGCCCCGCGTGCTCTGATGCGACCCGGGCCCGGGCACCACACCTGCCGCGACGCCCCGCCGGCCGCCATGATGTCGCGGGGGCCGTGACGCCCGTCGGCCTGCGTTCGACGCGCCGCGGTACGGCCCGCCGTCGGGGCGCGGGGGCCCTCGCGGCCTCGATCCTCCTCGTCGGATGGATGCTCCACCCGGAGGGCGCGCACCCCGACGGGCCCCTCCCCGGCTTCACCGGCGGGTTCGGTGAGCCGGACTGCGGCGCGTGTCACGAAAGCCCCCTGGACGGCGGCGACCGCGGGACCGACGGAGCGCCGCTGGCGGTCCTCGTCCTCGAGGGCCTTCCCCCCGCCTACGATGCGGGAGAAGCGTACACGTTGACGGTCCGTCTCTCCCGACCGGGGATGGGCGCGGCCGGGTTCCAGCTCTCGGCGCGGTGGGGCGCCGACGGCCGCGCCGGTGAAACCACCGAGGGAGCCGCCGCCGGATCGCTCACCGCTCCCGACGCCCGGGTGGACGTCGACCGCACCGGGGATCCCCCGGTCGAATACGCGCGCCAGACCCTTCCGGGGAGCCGGGTCCGGGAGGGCCCCGCCGAGTGGCGGGTGACCTGGACGGCGCCGGAAGAGCCGCTCGCCACCGTCCGGTTCCACCTGGTCGCCAACGCGGCGGACGGCGACGGAACCGAATTCGGCGACGTGATCGAGCGTCTCGAGGCACGCTCGGTCCCCGGCTCGGGGGGCCGCCCCCGTCTAGCCGACCGCCCCCGGCTCCGTCGTGCCGGTGGTACGTGGGGCGGCTCGGGCCTGGTCGATCGACAGGATGCCGGCGCCACCGAGCATCAGAGCCAGGAATCCGGCGACGTAGAGGAGGTTCACCTCGTAGCCGGGCATTCCGAACTCCGGCCCCTCCGGTCCCATGTCTGTGATGTTCATGAAGTTGAAGCCGCTCGGAAGGTGGACGACGAACATCGCCACCAGCATGTCGATCACTCCCAGGGCCGCCACGATCACCACGAAGGCCCCGAGGATGAGGGCGAGCCCGCCGAAGAACTCGACGATTCCCACCAGCCAGACGCTCGCCTCGGGGGCCGGGATGCCCATCCCCTCGAACATCCCGATGGTTCCCTGACGCTCCTCGGCGTCGAAGAGCTTCGGAAATCCGTGGTACATGAAGCCGAACCCGAGGACCAGCCGTAGGGGGATCGGGGCCCATTCGCTCCAGTGCCGCATCTCGTGCCATCCTCTGTCGGGGGAACCCGCACGTCGGCGGCAAAAGTGGCCCCCGCCGGACCGAGGGTGCAAGCGAAATTTCCGGCCGCGCTCACCCGCCGTACGGGTTCGCCTCCCTCAGCCCCCCTTCCAGGATCTCGAGCAGGCCGTCCGCGGTGAGCGGAGGTGACGCCCCCACCTCGGCGATCGAGCGGAGGACACGGTCGATTCTCTCGTTCATCTCCGAGCGGAGCAGGGCGTCCGAGACCACGACCTCCAGGATCGGGTCCTGCGAGAGGCCGGAGGACCCCGGATCGTAGCGAATCTCGTCCTCGCGGCGCACCAGGAGCTCGTGGAAGTCGAGAGCGGCTTCGGAGAGCGTCTCCAGGGGCCGGTAGACGGCATCCCGCTCGTCCCACGCCCGGTCGAACTCCCATGCGAGCCGCTCCCGCAGGATCGGGACGGCCCCGGCATCGAGCCCCTCCTCGGCTTCGAGGCTGCGCTCCACCGCCGCGCGAAACGCCTCCTCCTCTCCGGATCGGAGCCGGTCGAGGAATCCGCGCCAGGCGTCCCAGAAGAGCCGCACCTGTGGATAGCCGCTCGCCTGCGCGAAGTAGCGTCCCTCGAGCCACTCCGGGCCGGAACCGGCCGGCAGATCGAGCGACTCCCGTACCTCCCGGACCCATCCCATGAAACCGGCGTATGCGGCGTCTCCGATGCGCTCCTTCACGGGCACCAGCCCCTCCGGGAGCGGTGGCGGCGGGGTCGCCTCCGCGGTCTCCGCCGCGCCTCCGGCACCGGGGCCGGCGAGCAGGTACCAGCCGCCCCCGCCCAGGATCGCCAGCACCAAGAGGCCGGCGAGGAGGAGCGGCGTCCGGCTCCGCCTCGCCTCCACGCTCCGCCGCTCCCAGTGCTCCGGACGGGGTGCTCTGGAGCGGGGCGGAGCGGGCACGTCGGCCGGCTCGCCCGGCGCAGGCCCCGCCGGCGGGGCTACGTCCTCTTCCAACTCCCCTTCACCTTCACTCGCGGGGCCGCTCGCGGACGCCGCGGCCTCCCCGGACAGTGCCGCCGGCTCCTCCTCCGGCGGGACCTCGGGGCCGAAGGGGTTCGGATCGCGGATGCGCTGCGGCACGGCCCCGGCCGGCTCCTCCTCCGCGTCCGCCTCCTCGTCCGCCCACTCCATCTCACCCGCCATGTCCGTGAGCTCGAGCCCCTCCGTCGCCGTCTCTTCCGGCGTCTCCTCCGGAGTCTCTGCCTCCCCACTCCCGGGCTCCGCCGGCGGAGGCTCTTCGGGAGGCTCGTCCACGGGGACGCCCGCATCGGACGCGGCCTCGGTCCCGGGATCCGCCGCCGTATCCGCGAACTGCTCCTCCAGCTGGAGCCCTCCCTCCACGTCGAAGGAGACGTCGTCCTCGTCCGCGGATTCCGCCTCCTCCCCGGACTCCGCCGCGGCCGGAGACTCCAGCTCCTCGGCGGGATCCAGCGTCAGCTCACCGAGATCGAACTCCTCGAAATCCTCATCTTCGGGGCCCTCGTCCTCGAGGGCCTCGTCCTCCGCCGCAGCGGGGGCGGCGTCCTCCTCGGCGGGCGGCTCGTCGATCACGGGCGCCGGGACCTCCCCGGCAGCCTCCGACTCCTCCCCGGTGAGCTCTTCCCAGTCCAGCGCCCCGGCCCCCGCCGGCCCCGGAGCGGGCTTCTCGCCCGCGGCCGGGAGGCCCTCCTCTCCGTCCGGCTGGACGGGCTCCGCGATCGGCTCCTCGGACGCCGGGGCGTCGGGTGGTAGCGCGATCGGCTCCTCGGGAGACGGGGGCTCGGCCGCCTCGCCGGGATCGGAGGGGGCCTGTGCACCGCCCGAAGGAGCCTCCGGGCCCGCGCGGGAAGTGGAGGGACGGGACCGGTCCTTTGTCCCGGCGGACGATACCAGGTTCTGGTAGATCGGGTGCTCCTCGGCCGGGGCCCATCGATCAGCCGAGGCGTCGTACAACCGGGTATCGGAACGGATCACGCCAATCTGGACTCGCAGCGCCAGCGCCTCGACGCTGTCGAGGGGGACTTCCTCTCCCCTGGAATCGATGTAGGAGAATCGCATCGGCCGGGATCGCCGGAAGGCGTGTGGGTGGAGATGGAGGACGGTCGACGAGCGGACGGAATCTTAACCTATCCCGGGGAGCCCGTACCAGCCCGCCGGACCGCAGGAAGGATCGTTCGGGAAGGGGAGACCCGGAACGGTGGGACCCGCACGGCACGTCGTCGGATGCGGCCCGGGGCGCCCGACCGGGGTCCCAGGATTCCTGAGTGGGCGCTGCTGGATTCGAACCAGCGACCTCCTGCTTGTAAGGCAATGGCAGCGCTTCTCACCGCCCCTGGTTGCCGCATCGTAGGCCGTTTTCTCTTTCGCACCGGTGGTCAGCGGTGGTGCGCGGCGGTGGGCTCCGTCATCGTTGTCCGTCACCGTGGCAGGGGAATGGCCGTCGGGGACTCGGCAAACCCCTCGCAAGATGCGCCCCGACCTGCCGATCGTCGTCATGTCGCATCACCCCGAGTCACCGGGCCATCGAGGTCAGCTTGTCCCTGAAGTCGTCTTCGTCCAGAAGCCTTTCACACCCGAGAGTCTGAGCCGGGCGGTCCGAGAGGCTATGAGCTCGAAGTGATTCGGACACCCCTTTCGCGAGTAAGGTCAGGATCGCTCCCTGTACTCCCCTCGCATCGCGGGGCCTTCGTCGATGGGCTTGGATCGGAGCCTGACGATCTACAGCGATCTCCTTGATGGACCGCGCGATCTTCCGGGGCTGACTCGTGGGTGTCGGCTGTACTCGCTCCAGGGTTATCTTGAGGTTTCGGGTTACCTCCGGCATCGCTGGGCGCGCCGGCCGCACGTCACCCGCTACCCACCAGCTGTTCCGGCCGCGGAACGGAATGAATTGACAGTTTCTCCGCACGACCGTGGAGCGCTGATCGATGATCGCTTTTCCGCGACGATGACGAATGCGAGCTCGGGCAGGCACGAATGCCGCCTGTTTTCGGCACCAGTTCCTCCACCGTGGGATCCCGGCCATGTCCCAGCGCCTGCTGCTCGTCGAGGATGACCCGGCCGTTCGGCGCTCGCTGGCCGAGACGCTGGAGGCCGAGGGCGTGGAGGTTCACCTGGCGTGCACCGCGGAGGAGGCGCTCGCCCGCCTGGCCGAGGTGGCGCCGGAGGTCGTACTGACGGATGTCCGCATGCCGGGAATGGACGGCCTTTCGCTCCTGCGTCTGCTCCGCGAACGCGTACCGGACGTGGACGTCGTGGTCATGACGGCGTTCGACGAGATGCCGATCATCGTGCAGGCGATGCGCGACGGCGCCTTCGAGTTCATCGTGAAGCCGCTCCGTCTTGCGGACCTGCGCGGCACGCTCGCCCGCCTGGTCGAGGATCGCCGGACCCGCGAGG
>CAYPDV010000012.1:0-46455 GCA_964409525.1 uncultured Gemmatimonadaceae bacterium | reverse complement strand
CCCCAGCCCACCACGCCGAGCCCGTTGATCATCGTGGTGTGGGAGTCGGTGCCCACCAGGGTGTCGGGGAAGGCGAGCCAGGTGCCGTCCACCTGCCGGCGGTGCACCACGGAGGCGAGGTATTCGAGGTTCACCTGGTGCACGATCCCGGTGCCGGGCGGCACCACGGAGAAGTCGTCGAAGGCGTGCTGCGCCCAGCGGAGGAGGGCGTAGCGCTCCCGGTTCCGCTCGTACTCCCGCTCGACGTTCTGGCGGTACGCCTGCGGGGTCCCGAAGAAGTCGACCTGGACGGAGTGGTCGATCACGAGGTCGGCCGGGACCACCGGGTTGATGCGGGACGGATCGCCGCCCATGTGCCGGATCCCGTCGCGCATCGCCGCGAGATCCACCACGGCGGGCACTCCCGTGAAGTCCTGCAGCACCACCCGGGTGGGCATGAAGGGAACATCGGCGCCCGCCCTCGTGGGGCTCCACCCCGCGACGGCCCGGACGTGCTTCTCGGTCACGTGTCCCTTTCCGGCGTGGCGGAGCGCGTTCTCCAAGAGGATCCGGATCGAGAAGGGAAGCCGGTCGAGCTCGGCCACACCCTCCTCCTCGAGACGGGAGAGGCGGTAGAAGCGCGTCTCGCCCTCGGAGAGATCGAGGGTCTCGAGCGCGCCGAAGGGATCGGTGGGGCTGCTCGCCACGGGAAGCTCCTCGGAGCTACTGGTTCTCGGTCTGCGGTCGCGCGCTTCAACCCCGGTGCGGGGGCGGGGTTTCGGCGGTGCGATGCTCCCTTCGTCGGCGGAGGGAGACGCATACGTAATCTCCGGCTCCGCCTGCGTCGACGGACGTAGGGTGGGGTGCGGGACGTCTCCGTACCTTGGAGGGGAGAGCACGGCAGTGCCCCTCCAGCGGAGTGCGTCATGAGACACGGCCACGGAGTGCCCCTTCTCCTCCTCGTCCT
Source organism: uncultured Gemmatimonadaceae bacterium (assembly GCA_964409525.1). Classification (GTDB taxonomy): domain Bacteria; phylum Gemmatimonadota; class Gemmatimonadetes; order Longimicrobiales; family Gaopeijiaceae; genus CAYPDV01. Next base: position 45,509 of record CAYPDV010000012.1, on the reverse strand, counting down.
GGGCTTCCTCCTCCCGCCCGTGGAGGCCGGCGCCCAGGTGGAGTGGGCATGGGTCGACGCGCTGGGCTACGGGGGGGCGGGGGCCGCCCTCGGGGTCGCCGCGAACTGGAACCGTTCCCTCGACGACCTGGGGACGGGGATCGTGGTCACGGGCGCGCTCGCCGGAGCGGGCGTGGCCCTGGGAGCCTACGTCGGGTCGAGAGCGGACCGCGCCCTCGACCGGGGCGAGCCCCTCGGCGCGGGACACCGGGGAGCGGTGGTCGGCGGCTCGGTGATGGCCGGCGCCACCCTCGGTGCGCTCGGCTCCGCGGCCTTCATCAACAGCGAGGGCGAGGGAACTCCCTTCGGCTCCGATGAATCCACGTTCGCGCTCTTCGCCGCGGGCGGCGCCGCGCTCGGCGGCCTCTTCGCCTGGTGGAGGCGGGACGACCTCCGGCCGCGCCCGCCCCCGGTGGCCCCCTACCTGGACGTGGAGGGCCGTCCCGGCGTCCGCCTGAGCGTGCGCTTCTGACGCTTCGGGCTCCGTCCCGGCACGAGCCATTGCCCCCGCGGTAGTCTCCGGACGGGAAATTCGCGACATTCAGGGCTCGGGACGGCCCCGGCGGACGGGGGCGCGGCAGCGCCTCCCTCGCGGGACCCGCCTCCCGCCGGGGTGGCGAAATCGGCAGACGCGGAGGTCTCAAAAACCTCTGGGAGAAATCCCTTGCGGGTTCGAGTCCCGCCCCCGGCACTTTCTCTTTCCCGGCCGCCACTCCCGCGGCCGTCGACGACCGATCCGCATTCTTCAATCGGCGCCCGCGAGCTCCGCCCGCACGTTCCGGCCGAACGCCCCGACGATCTCCGGGGCCAGCCGAGCGAAGGACACCGTCGCGTCCTCGCCCGCGCACGTCCGCCCGAGCACGGCGGCGAGAGGCTCGACGAGACCGGCCCCCGCCTCGCCGCAGGTCCGCGTCAGGAAGGCCTCGACGTCCACGTCGAAGCGCTCGAGGTCCCGGAGCGCCTGGGTCAGCAGCACGTTGTGGGGCCCCTCCCACGTCTCCATGATCACCGCGTCCCGGTAGAGGCGGGGCAGGGGAGAGAAGCGCTCCTCGATGCCGTTTCCGCCCAGGAGCATCATCGACTCGTGGAGCAGGCGGGTCGCGTCCCGGGTGACGACCGGCTTGCAGAGGCTCATGAGCACCCGGAAGTCCAGCTCGTCGGGATCCTCCGTGCGGCCGCCTCCCGCTCCGCCGTCTCCCGCTCCGCCGTCTCCCGGGCCGCCGTCTCCCGGTCCGCCGTCTCCCGGTCCGCCGCGCCCCGCGCGGTCGCCTCCCGCCCGCTCCCAGAGCCGGAGAAGTCCGAACGTACAGGCCAGAGCGCGCTCCTGTGCGGCCCGGAGATCTCCCAGGGTGCTCCGGACCAGAGGGAAGTCGTGGAGCGCGCGCCCGAAGGCCTCGCGGAAGCCGGTGTACGCCTCCACGATCCGGCGCGCCCTCCGGAGGCTGGCCGCGGCGATCAGGACGCAGTGGAAGCGTGACGTCACCAGGACGTGGCGGGCGAGGTTCGGAAGGCCCCGGTCCAGCGGTCCCACGGGATGGCCCAGCGCCCCCTCGAACGTCACCTCCGCGGTCGCGAGCTCGCGGGTGCCGAGCTTCTCCTTGAGACGGTCGACCGTGTGGCCGTTCCGCTCCGCGCCGTCCTCGAGGCGGGCCGGCACCAGGAAGAGGCCGACGCCCCGCCCTCCGGCGGCGGCCCCCTCGGGCCGGGCGGTGACCAGGAAGTAGTCGGCGTTGATGTTCGAGCAGAACCACTTCCGGCCGGTGATCCGGTACGCGTCGCCGTCGGCCGCCGCCCGGGTGCGGTTCGCCGGCACGTCCGAGCCCCCCTGGATCTCGGTGACGAACTGGGCGGAGTGCCAGACGCGCTCCGGGGTGGAACTCCGGATCCGCTCCACGGCCTCCCGGTGCGGGGCGGCCTCGCCGAGGGCCTCGAGCACCCGCACCATCCCGTCGGTGCAGCCGACCGAGCAGGCGACGCCCGACTCGCCGTTCTGGGCGTACAGATACAGGCGGGCGTAATGGAGGTAGGGGTCGCCGTGCACGGCGCCCAGCCGCATGCGTCCCTCGACCTCGGCGAGCGCCCGCCGCGTGGACGGGGGCAGGACGATGCGATCGATCCGGCGTCCGTACGCATCGAAGCGCCGGAGCCGGGGTCGCCGCTCGGTGCGGGCGGACTCCTCGGCGAGCTCCCTGAGGGGCCCCGACACGTCGGCGCCCCATTCGACGAGGTCGGCCCCCCCCGGGTCGGTGTCCGCAGCCAGCTCCGAGAGGAGCGAGTGGAGTAGAAGGTCGTCCTCGTACCAGTTGCTCCCGGCGGCGTCCAGGAAGGGACGGAAGGAGTAGGTCATGGCGGATTCCCGATGCGGGGTGCGGGCGAGGCTCCGATGGGAGTCTACCCGGATGCCGGCCCGATGGCGCGGCACCTCCCCCGGCATCGGGGGTTAGTACGCCTGTCCGAGGTCCGCCGAGGGCGGCGCCGGAGCCAGAGCACGGGAACGACGACGGGGACGACGATGGACGAGAGAGAGCTCCAGGAGCTGGAGAAGCGGGACACGCTCACGGTCACCGACAACCGGACCGGAGAGACGTACGAGATCGACGTCCTCGACGGCGACGTGGTCCGGGCCATGGACCTCCGCCGCATCCGGGTGGAGGAGGACGACTTCGGCATGATGTCGTACGACCCCGCCTACAAGAACACCGCGTCCACGCGGAGCGCCGTCACGTACATCGACGGCGACAACGGGATCCTTCGCTACCGCGGCTACCCGATCGAGCAGCTCGCCGAGCGGAGCAACTTCCTGGAGGTCGCCTACCTGATCCTGAGGGGCGAGCTCCCGGACCAGGAGCAGCTCGACGGCTTCGTCCACGACATCACGTTCCACACGTACGTCCACGAGAACATCACCACGCTCCTGGACGGCTTCCGCTACGACGCCCACGCGATGGGCATGCTGATCAGCTCGGTCGCCGCGCTCTCGACGTTCTATCCCGAGGCGAAGGACGTCGACGACGAGGAGAGCCGTTGGGTCCAGATCAACCGGCTGGTGGCGAAGGTGCCGACGATCGCGGCGTTCGCCTACCGGCACCACCGCGGGCTGCCGTACGTCTATCCGGAGAACGAGCTCAGCTACACGGCGAACTTCCTCAACATGCTCTTCCGGATCGGGGTGAAGGACTACAAGCCGAACCCGGTCCTCGAGAAGGCGCTGGACGTCCTCTTCATCCTCCACGCCGACCACGAGCAGAACTGCTCGGCCACGGCGATGCGGGTCATCGGGAGCTCGAAGGCCGATCCGTACTCCTCGGTGGCGGGCGCGATGGCCGCGCTCTACGGTCCGCTCCACGGCGGGGCGAACGAGGCGGTGCTCCGCATGCTCGACAAGATCGGGAGCGTGGACAACATCCCCGGCTTCATCGAGGGCGTGAAGAACAAGGAGGAGCGCCTGATGGGATTCGGGCACCGGGTCTACAAGTCGTACGACCCCAGGGCGAAGATCATCAAGCGGACCGCCGACGAGGTCTTCGAGGTCACCGGTCGGAACCCGCTGCTCGACATCGCCCTGGAGCTGGAGAAGATCGCGCTGAACGAGGAGTACTTCGTCGAGCGCAATCTCTACCCGAACGTCGACTTCTACTCCGGCATCATCTATCAGGCGATGGGCTTTCCGGTGGAGATGTTCCCGGTGCTCTTCGCGATCCCGCGGACGGTGGGGTGGCTGGCGCAGTGGGAGGAGCTGCTCCGGGACGACGAGCAGAGGATCGCCCGGCCCAGGCAGGTCTACGTCGGCGTCGGCGAGCGGGATTTCGTGCCGCTCGAGGAGCGGTAGGGCCACACCGGTGAGCGGAAGCCGGCGCCCCGCACGCTCCGGCCGGCCGTGAGCGACGGAAGGCCGCTCCCGCTGGATCTGGAGCTGGACGGGCTCGAGGGCGCCGTCTCCACCTACCTCCTCCCGGAGGCCGAGCCCGCGCTCGTCGATCCGGGCCCCTCCACCACCCTCGACACCCTCCGTACGCGACTGGAGGAGGTCGGACTCGGCACGGGCGACCTCCGGCACCTCCTGCTGACCCACGTCCATCTCGACCACGCCGGCGCGGCGGGACACCTGGTCCGGGAGAACCCGCGGCTGCGGGTCTGGCTCCACCCGGGGGGCGCGCCGCACCTGGCCGATCCGGCCCGGCTGGTCTCGAGCACCCGGCGCACCTTCACCGACGCGCACGACCGGCTCTGGGGCGAGGTGCTGCCGGTGCCGTCCGACCGGATCCGACCGCTCGACCGCCTGCCGTCCCCGGGTCAGCCGGGCCGGCTCCTGGGCGCCCGCGGGGGCGCCGGACGCTCCGGTGCGGGGGGTCCGGGCGGGGGCGTGCGTCCCGTGCCCACTCCGGGCCACATCGCACACCACCTCAGCTGGCTCCACGAGCCGACCGGCGCCCTCCTGGCCGGCGACGCGCTCGGCATCCTCCTCCACCCCGAGGCGCCCGTGCACCCGCCGACGCCTCCACCCGCCGTCGACGTCCCGGCCTGGCTCCGCTCCCTCGACGCGCTCGCCGGCCGCGACTTCCCCCTCTTCGGCGCGGCCCACTTCGGGCTCCACGGGGATCTGCCGGGGCGCGCCCTCGAGCTCGCGGACCGCCTGCGCGGACTCGAGCGCCGCGTGCGGGCCGCGGAGGACGCCGGCGAGGACCAGGAGGCGGCGGCCGAGCGGTACGAGGAGGAGGTGCGGCGGGAGCAGTCCGCCCACCTCCCGGCGGAGCGGGTGGAGCGCTACTTCGACACCTTCGGGGCGCGGACGGACTGGGAAGGGATGGTGCACCACGTCCGGCGATGATCGACCTCGCCATCGTCCTCGCCTTCATCGCCTACGCCGTCGGCTCCGGGTTCGTGCACCGGGCCGAGGCGTCGAAGAGCCTCGGCGACTACTTCCTCGCGGGGAAGACGCTCAAGGGGTGGCAGGCCGGCACCAGCATGGCGGCGACCCAGTTCGCCGCGGACACCCCGCTCCTCGTCACGGGGCTCGTCGCCACCGCCGGGATCTTCGCGGTCTGGCGGCTCTGGGTGTACGGGATCGCCTTCCTCTTCATGGCGTTCGTTCTCGCCGCCCACTGGCGGCGTGCCGAGATCCTGACCGACGCCGAGCTCACCGAGATCCGCTACAGCGGCCGGGGCGTCCTGCTGCTGAGGGTGCTCAAGGCGATCTACTACGGGACGGTGATCAACTGCGTGGTGCTGGCCATGGTCCTGGTGGCGGCGGTGCGCATCGCAGAGGTCTTCCTCCTCTGGCACGAGTGGATCCCGCCGGGAGCCTACGACGCGGTCCGCGGCCTGGTGGCGGCCACCGGGCTGGACATCTCGTCGGGGGCCACCGGGATCGAGCCGCTCACGGCGACCACGAACAACCTGCTGAGCATCCTCGCGATCCTCCTCTTCACCACGCTCTACTCCATGACGGGCGGCCTCCGGAGCGTGGTGGCGACCGACGTGGGCCAGTTCCTCCTGGCCATGGTGGGTACGGCCGTCTACGCCTGGATCGTGGTGCGGGCGGTGGGGGGGATCGGGGGCCTCGGCGAGGGCCTGGTGAGGCACTACGGCGCCGAGGAGGCCGGGCGGATGCTGTCGTGGATCCCCCCGCCGGGCGAGGCGCTCAAGCCCTTCCTCGTCGTCATCGGGCTCCAGTGGTTCTTCCAGATGAACGCCGACGGCACCGGCTACCTGGCCCAGCGCTCGATGGCGTGCCGGACGACGAAGGACGCCGAGCAGGCGGGCGTCGTCTTCGCCTGGCTCCAGATCGTGCTCCGGAGCCTGCTGTGGCTGGTGGTCGCGATCGGGCTGCTCGTGCTCTACCCGTTCACGGCGGCCGAGGCGGGTGCCGCCGACTTCGCCGCGACCCGGGAGATCCTCTTCGTGGTCGGCGTCGACGAGCTGCTCCCACCGGGGTTCCGGGGCATCATGCTCACCGGCCTCCTGGCGGCGCTCGCGTCGACGGTCGACACCCATCTGAACTGGGGCGCCAGCTACTGGTCGAACGACCTCTACAAGCGGCTGGTCGCCGAGCGGTGGATGGGGCGCGAGCCGGGGCGGCGGGAGCTGGTCGTCGTCGCCCGCCTCTCGAACCTGGTGATCCTCGGCTTCGCGCTCGCGGTGATGGTGAACCTGGGCTCGATCCAGACCGCATGGTTCATCTCGCTGCTCTTCGGCGCGGGAATGGGATCCGTGCTCGTGCTCCGCTGGCTCTGGGAGCGGATCAACCTCTGGTCGGAGCTGGCCGCGATCGCGGTGTCGCTCGTGGTGGCGCCGATCCTCCTGGTCACGACCGACGCCGAGTGGATCCGCCTGTCGGTGATGGCCGCCGTCTCCACGGCCGCCGCCGTCGGCGTCACCTTCGTCACGCCACCGACCGACGAGGCGGTGCTCCGCTCCTTCTTCCGGAAGGTGCGCCCGGAGGGGTTCTGGGCCGGGACCGCCCGGTCGGTGGGTGACGACCCCGCCGGCCCCGCGCGGCGGCTCGGCACCGGGCTCCGCTTCACGCTCCTCACCTCCGCCTCGCTCTTCCTGGCGCTGGTCGGGCTGGGACGCCTGCTCGTGCCGCCGCCGGGCGCGGGCCCCTGGCTGCCCGTCGCGCTCCTCGTGGGCGCTCTCGCGCTCGTCCCGACCTGGTGGGGCGGGCGGAAGCGGGACCGGCCGGGAACGCCGCTGCACGACCGGCCGGCGGCGCCCGGTCTCTGATCGGGTCCGGGGCGCGTGCCCGGGGCGCGTGCCCGGGGCGGGGCCCGGCGGATGGACCGCGCCGCGGCCGCCGGGTATGATCCGTTCGCGGGCCACCCGGTTCGCATCACCACGTCGACGGATGAGGAGATGGTGCGGGAGATCCCGGTCTCTGGATCCTTCGGGGCTCTGGCCGGACGTGGCGTGGTGGAGGGACCTCTGGACGGGAGATGGTGATCGGTAGAGAGCCTCCGGAACGAGCCCCCGAGCCCCCGTCCTTGCCGGAAGAGGAGTCGGAGGGCGGCAGGGGGGGCGCCGCTCCCTCGGACACCCCCGGGAGACGGTCGCCGGAACCCTCCCTCCGGACGCGGGCGGCTCGCCGCCTCCGGCAGCTGGACGTGTGGTACCTCGAGTACCACCGCCGGGTCAGCCCTCCCTCCGGGCTCCCCGTGCCCGCGGGTCGCGCCGCGCTGGTGGGTGCGGCGTCCGGGGCGCTGCTCGCTTCGGCGATCTGGGCGTGGGGTGGAGACTCGCCGGAGAGCAGCGGCTCCTTCCCGGTCGGATCCGGCCCGACGGTGGAGGGGGAGGGGACCGACCGCGGGAGCGCCGAGATCGATCCGGGGAGGGGCGCCGAACCGGTCTTCGAGGCGGGAGGCCTGCGGGTTCCGGTGCGCGGGGTCTCGCCGGACGAGCTCGTGGACACGTGGGGGGCGCCCCGTGGCGGTGATCGTGGGCACGAGGGACTGGACATCATGGCCCCGCGAGGGACCCCGGTGCTCGCGGCCACCGACGGACGCATTCTCCGCAAGTACCGGAGCAGCAGCGGGGGCCGCACCATCTATCAGATCGGAGAGCGCGGCCGCCTGGTCTTCTACTACGCGCATCTGGAGCGCTGGGCCGGGGATCTGGAGGAGGGCGACACCGTCCGCGCGGGCGACGTGATCGGGTACGTGGGGGACAGCGGGAATGCGGCCGCGGGTGTCACCCATCTCCACTTCGAGATCATCATCACCCCGGATCCCGAGCGGTGGTGGGGCGGCGTCTCGGTGAACCCGTACCGGGTGCTGACGGGACTCGCGGAAGAGTAGGGCGGCCTCGGGGGCGGCCCGTCAGCCTTCCTCGACCGCTTCCTCCTCCTCCGCGAACTCCGCGAAGGTGAAGAAGTGTCCGCCCGCCCCCCGCACGCCGATCTCCTCGGCTCCGTAGAAGGTCGTCCTGCGGGGCAGGAAGACGTCCTCGCCCTCCAGGAGCGGCTCCACGGCGTCGAGGTCGGCCACGGTGAGGAAGAGCGAGGTGGCGCCGCGCGACGTCTCCTCCTCGATCGCCGGCACGTCCTCCCGGACGCTCGCCCGCGTCTGGTACATCACCGTGACTCCGTCCTTCTGGAGCATCACGAAGCCCAGCCCCTCCCCGTCGGAGTGGGGGACCTCGGCCACGCGCTCGAAGCCCAGCTTCTCCTCCCACAGGGGAAGGCACGGCTCGATCGCGTCGACGACCAGCACGGGGCTGAGCGAGACGAAGGCGGGGGCGGGTGCTGCGTCCGGGTTCATGGGAGTTTCTCCTGTGTGGGGTGGAGTCCTGCGGTGGGGATCTACCCCCAGCTCTTCGAGCCGGGAGGGCCCTGGCGGAGGGCGGTGAGGAAGCGGAAGGGGTCGCGCTCGCGTCCGGACGGCGCGCCCCCGATTTCGGGTGCCTTCCCGGAGGTGTCGGGCCGGGCGTCGGCGCGGGAGGGGCGGACGCCGGCGATCGGATCCCGCGGCGTGGCCGCGTCGGATTCCGGAGGCGGCGCGTCCCGCAGCCGCAGCGGCTCCAGCTTCTCCACGATCACGTTCAGCGTCGCCCCGTCCCTCTGGAGACGACCGCGGGCGGTGACCAGGGGCTCCATGCGCGCGGCGGCCCGGTCGCGGTCGTAGATCTCCGGCTTGAGAATCAGGTTCAGGGGACCGTCCTCATCTTCAATCAGGATAAAGACATAGCCCTTGGCGGTCTGAGGTCTTTGTCGAGCCACCACCACGCCGGCCACCCGGACGGTGGAGCGCTGGGGCAGCTCCCGCAAGCGACCGACGGTGACGGTGTCCGGGGGCAGCGCGTCCCGGAGCAGCCCCAGGGGGTGGTTCTCGGCGGCGAAGCGGAGCATCCCGTACTCGGCCAGGAGCCGGTCCTGGGCGTCCACGTCGGGGAAGGACCGACCCTCGTAGGGGCTTCCCAGCCCCAGACCGAGCTGGGGGTCGTCGCCCCGCCCGCCGCTCCGTCCGCCGTCCGACTCCGGTCCCAGGCAGAGCCCCACCTGCCAGAGGAGCGTCCGGCGGCCCACGCCCAGCGAGTCGAACCCGCCGACCCAGACCAGGTTCTCGATAGCGGGCCTCCGGAGCGTGGAGGGGGTTCGGCGGAGGAAGTCGGGCAGCGAGCGGAAGGGGCCGCCCCGCTCCCGCTCGGCGACCACCCGCTCCGCCGTCTCCTCGCTCCACCCCCGCACGAAGCCGAGGCCGACCCGGAGGTCGTCGCCCTCGGGCGTGCACCGGGCGCCGCTCCGGTTCACGTCCGGCAGCCGCACCTCGACGCCGTTCCTGCGGGCGTCCCGGGCCAGGGCGTCGAGCGCGTAGAAGCCCATCGGCTGGTTGTTGAAGATGGCCACGTAGTACTCGGTCGGGTGGTGGTGGCGGAGCCACGCCGACTGGTAGGCCAGGAGGCCGAAGGCGGCGGCGTGTGACTTGGGAAAGCCGAACTGGCTGAAGGCCGCCACCTGCCGGAAGATCCCGCGGGCCGTCTCCTCGTCCACGCCCCGCTCCCGCGCCCCCTCGCGGAAGTCGTCCCAGTGCCGCACGAGCGCCCTGCGGGAGCGCTTCCGGCTGATGGTGCGCCTCAGCTCGTCGGCCTGCCCCGCGGTGAAGCCCGCCAGGTCGCGGCAGACCTGGAGCACCTGGTCCTGGAAGATGATGACGCCGAGGGTCTCGGCCAGCGCGTCCTCGAGCAGGGGGTGGTCGTAGGGGACCCGGAAGTCGGGGTCCTCGCGCATGAGCTCCCTGCGCCGGACGTAGGGGTTCACCGCCCCTCCCACGATCGGCCCCGGCCGCACGATGGCCACCTGGATCGCCAGCTCCTTCAGGTTCCGGGGCCGCACCCGCCGGAGCATCTGGATCTGGGCGCGGCTCTCCACCTGGAAGATGCCCACCGTGTCGCCGTCGGCGATCCGGTCGAAGACCGCCTCGTCCTCGAAGTCGATCCGGGAGAGGTCGGGGGCGTCGTCCTCGCGCCCGGCCACCAGCTCGACGGCGTCCTCGACCAGCGAGAGCATCCCCAGGGCCAGGAAGTCGATCTTGATGAAGCCCGCGTCGTCGCAGCTGTCCTTGTCCCACTGGCAGAGCACCCGCCCCTCCATCGCCCCCCGCTCGAGGGGCACCACCTCGCACAGCGGCCGGCTCGAGATCACCATCCCCCCGACGTGCTGGGACACGTGGCGCGGAAGCCCGGCGATCTCGTGGCAGAGCTCGACCAGGAGCTCCCAGTGGGCCCGCTCGCCGGAGGGGACGTCCGCGGCAGACTCCGACGGATCGGCGATCCGGTCCCGGAAGCCCTCCAGGCGGAGCATCTCGTCCCGGAGCCCCCGGGCGGAGTGGTGCTCGGAGAGCCTGGCCAGCTTCTCGATCTCGCCGGAGGGCAGCTCCAGCGCCCGGCCCACCTCGCGCACGGCGGAGCGGAGACGGTAGGTGGGGAAGGTGCAGACGAGGCCCGCGTGCTCGGAGCCGTAGCGCTCGTAGACGGCCAGGATCAGCTCGTCCCGGATCTCGCGGGAGAAGTCGAGGTCGATGTCGGGCACGCTGCCCATGGCCTCGTTCAGGAAGCGGCCCAGGAAGAGCTCGTTCTCCACCGGGTCGATGTGCGAAAGCCCGATCAGGTAGCAGATGATGGAGGAGACCGACGAGCCCCGGCCCCGTCCCGGAGGCAGGGCCAGCCGGGCGCGGGGGGCGTTCGCCCGCACGCGGGCCGCCATCTCGCGGGCCAGCTCCAGGATGTCGCGGTAGACCAGGAAGAAGCCGGCCAGCCCGTGGCGCTCCACCAGTCCCAGCTCCTCGTCCAGGCGCCGTTCGGCCTCGGCGCGGCGGGGCGAGGAGGCCGGGTACCGCTCGTCCAGCCGGGCGCGGCACACCTCGGCCAGGGTGCGGATCGCGCTGGTGCCGTTCCCGCTTCCCTGGAAGTCGGGGAAGGTGTAGCCCGTGCCCTCCGTGAGGTCGAAGGCGGCGCACCGCTCGGCGATCCGGAGCGTGTTCGCTATCGCATCAGGGCGCGAGGCGAAGCGGCGGGCCATCTCGCCGGGTGAGTGCAGGTGGAACTCGCTGTTGGGACGCCGGAGCGCGTGCGAGGCGTCCAAGGTGGTCCGGTGACGGATGGCGACCAGCGTGTCCTGGAGCCGGTGCCGGGCCCGCTCGTGGTAGTGCACGTTTCCCGTGGCCACGACGGGCACGCCCCGGTCGTCGGCCAGGCGGGCCAAGGCCCCGTTCCGCTCCCGGTCTCCCCGGACCCGGTGGTCCTGGAGCTCCACGAAGAGGCGGTCCGGGCCGAAGGCGTCCGCGAGCCGGCCGAGGAAGGTCTCGCCCGTCGCGCGGGCGTCGGCGAGCGCGGTCCGGAGCGGACTCCGGCGGCACCCGGTCAGCAGGATCAGCCCCTCGCTCCGGGCCAGGAGGGAGGGGAGGGGGAGCCGGGGCGCCCCCCGCTCGGGCGCCTCCATGTGGGCCTCGGTCAGCAGGCGGCAGAGGTTCGCGTAGCCCGTGGCGCTCTCGACCAGCAGCGTCATGTGGTGCAGCAGGGGCGGCCGGTCGTCCGATGTCGAGGAGGGAGCCCCCGGGGGCGAGGGACGCCAGGTGGCGGCGGGGAGGGGGGCGGGCCCCTCCCCGTCCGCCTCCCACTCCGGGAAGCACCCGCTCACCGTCACCTCGGCCCCGGTCAGCGGCCGGATGCCGATCTCCTTCGCCATGCGGGCGAACTCCATCGAGCCGTAGAGGCCGTCGTGGTCCGTCAGCGCCAGGGCCGGATAGCCGTGCTCCGCCGCCCGCAGCAGGAGCTCGTCCAGGTGCGAGGCCCCGTCCAGGAAGGAGTAGCCGGAGTGGCAGTGGAGCTCGACGTAGGGCGGGGAGGGGGGCGGCATGGCATACCGAACATAACCCGAACACATCCGGCGCGCACGGGTGCACGGCCTCCCGGGGTCCCGCTCCTTCCGAAGACCTCGCTCCTCAGGCTCCGGCGGCCTCCTCTTCCACCGACCGCGCCTCCCGCAGCCGGTAGCGCGCCTCCAGCGCGAGCGCGAGCCCCCCGATCGACACCATCAGCGCCAGCACGGTCGGAAGCCATCGGAGGACGTACCCGCCCCACCCCCGGAGAGGATCGCGGAGGATGAAGCCGTCCAGCATCCACTCGGGGCCGATGCCGCTCCACGCCACCCACCCCGCGCCGATCCAGGCGAGGCCGACGAGCACGAGGAGCAGGGGCGGGATGCGGAGGCCGGGAAGCGCCCGCCGGAGCAGGATCCAGGACGCGATCCCCAGGGGGACGGCTCCCAGACTCCAGTTCCCGAACAGGAGCCGGCCGCCGAGGAAGGGGCTCCGGATCCAGAGGTAGGCGAGCCAGAGGAGGAGAAGGGTCCAGAGGAGGGGGAGGACGATTCCGATTGCGCGGCCTCCGCAGGTGCGGCTCCCGGCGGCGCTCATCCGCCCTCCGCGGAGGCGGGGGCTCCTCCGCTCTCCCCGCCTTCCCACCGGATCACCCCGGACTCCCCGGGTCGGAGGAGCGTCTCGCCGCCCGGTGTCCCGTCCCGCGCACCGCTCTCCACGACGATCCGGACCGGCCGGTCCGAGCCGACGCGCAGCCACCCCTTTCGCATCGCCCGCCCCGGGACCATCAGGAGCAGCTCCGAGGAGGCGCCGGAGCAGCCGCGGAAGATCACCCCGGAGTCGAGGGCGAGTCCGGCGGCCAGGCCGCCCGCTCCGTCCGTGTCCCCTCCGGTCGAACCGGGACCTTCCGCGACGCGGTCCACCCGCACCAGGAGCCGTCCGGCCACCGCCTGGAGCGAATCCGTGCGGACGCGGACGGTGGCCGTGTCGGCGCCGGTCGCGTCCACGCTCTCACAGACGACGTCGGGCAGCTCGCGGACGGGGGCGTCGAGGCAGCCCGCGAGGAGGAGCGGGAGGAGGAGGGGGAGGGCGAGCCGGCCAGTCACTGGTACTGGATGTAGATCGGCGCCGGGTCGAGGGCGAGGACCTCCTCGGGCGTCATGAGCCGGCTCCCGCCCCGGACGTCGTTCCGGTAGAAGAGCTTGAACCCCTTGAAGGGGATCGGCGTGGGGGCCACGTGGGTGCGGTAGGTGGTGATCTTGTTGGCGGGCGGGCCCCATCCGTCCATGTGAAGGACCACCTGGACCCGGGGGTCGAGCTCGATCGCGCCTACGTTCGTCACCATCCGGTGGGTGAAGCGGTGCACGACGAGGATCTTCGGCGGCAGCCCGTGCTCCTCGACGAGCTCGGCCATCATCCTCGACACCCCGTTGATCTCCGAGGCGTCCATGGTGCCGATGGCGCGCCCGGGGAGCTCGCCCTCGCGCATGTTCCACTCCGGATCGAGGGCGAGGTGGACCCGGGGGTGCTCCAGCCAGGGAAGGAGGCGGCGCGCCTCGTCCACCACGTCGGCGAAGCCGGGCTGGATGTCGAGGAAGACGAGGGCGTCCCGCCGCTCCGCCCAGGAGAGGACCTCCTCGATGACGGCGGCCGGCATCCGGACCCGGTAGAGCGAATCGGGACCGGGATCGGCGGCCGCCATGACCGCGATCAGGTGGAGGGCGGACCGCACCGGCGTGGCCGGGTCGGCGCGCTCCCACGCCGCCACCTCCCGGTCCAGACGCTCGAGGAGAAGGTCCGGGGGGAGCTCGCCCAGGATGCCCATCCGCTCCGAGCGCGGATTGCCGTAGAAGGCGACGACCCGCTCGCGTGGCAGCACGGAGCCCGGGAGCACGGGGGGCGCACCGGGCTCGGCGGCCTCTTCGCGCCGGGGGTCGACCTCCTCGGGGGGCGGCTCGGGTTCGGGATCGGGAGCCGCCTCGGGGGGCTCCGGCTCCGGCTTGCGGGGCTCCTCCCGATCCGGCTCGTCCTCCGGCTCGGCCGGAGCGGGGGCCGGCGCGGGCGGCGGCTCCGGGGCGCACGACGTCGCGGCCACCCCGAAGAGCGCGACGACCAGGACGAGGACGAGCCCGCGGAGGCGCCCCGGGCGGAGGCGTCCGGTGCGGTGCGGGGGCAGGGAGGCGTTCATGCGGAGGGCCCTTCCGCATCGCCGCAGGACGAGCCCGCGACTTCCAGGGACGGGAGGTCGTCCTCTTCGCCGGTCCACGACCTCGTTCCGGAGTCGCGCCCCACGCTCTCCGGACGCTCCGGCTCGACCAGGGGCGCCACCGCCCGGAGGAACGCCTGCGCCGCGCTCGTCCAGTCGTACTCCCTCGCCCGGGCACGTCCGGCCGCCGCCATCCGGCGGGCCCGCGCCGGATCGGTGAGCACCGCCCGGAGCGCGTCGGCCAGCGCGGCCGGCTCGCCGGGCGCCACGAGCACGCCCTCGCGGCCGTCACGGACCACCTCCGGGACGGCGCCGGCCCGCGCGGCCACCACCGGGAGCCCGGCGGCCATCGCCTCGAGGAAGACGAGCCCGAAGCCCTCCTGCAGGCTCGGAAGGCAGAAGCAGTCGGCCGCGAGGTACGCCTGCCGGACGCGCTCCCGGGGAAGCGCGCCCGTGAACTCGACCCGCGCTTCGAGCCCGAGGCGGCGTGCCCGGCGCCGCAGCGATCCCAGGCAGGGGCCGTCGCCCACGACCCGGAGGAGCACGTCGGGCACCGCCTCCGCGAGGCGGGGGAGGGCTTCCAGGAGGTCGGCGGTGTTCTTCCGCGGGTACTGTCGCGCGACCGAGAGGATCACGGGGCGCCCCGGCCGATCCGGACGGATCCGTCGATCCGGGCTCCCGTTCGCTTCCCACGCCTCGAGGTCGATCCCCTCCGGCACGATCGCGATGCGGGAGGCCGGGATCCCGTACTCCTCCACCACCCGGCGAGCGCTGTAGGCGCTCGAGACCACGACTCCCTCGGCCCGGTGGGCGGAGGCACGCTCGAGCGCGGCGAGCGTCCGCATGCGGATGCGGGCGGCACCCCGCTCGTGGAGCGCTTCGTCCGCGGCCACCCCCTTGAGCGCCACCACGACCGGCGGGCGGTCCGGTGTCCGGGGCAGGAGGAAGCCGTCCAGGTCGAATCCGACGACGAGATCCGCTTCCGCCGGAGGATCGAGGGCGGCGTAGAGGTTGTAGGCGAGCCGCCGGAAGAGGGAGCTCCCTCTCCACCGGCCGCCCCCGGGCGCGCATCGGACCACCCGGTGGCCGAGCGCCTCCAGCCCCCGCCCGAGCCCGCGGATGGCGACGGTGGTCCCCGACCCGGACTCCGGCTCGTCGTGCCAGGAGTCGAGGAACGCGAAGGTGAGGGAGCGGCTCACTTCAGGGCGAGCCTTCCGGATCGCGATCCGCGCCGGGCCCCTCGTCGATCTTGGCGGCGAGGATGAAGTCGTTCTCGCTCAGCCCGTCGATCGCGTGCGTCCAGATCCCGACGGTCGTACGACCCCAGGTGAGGCAGATCTCGGGATGGTGTCCCTCCTCCTCCGCGATCCGGCCGACGTCGTTGGTGAAGGCCAGCGCACCGGCGAAATCCTCGAACCCGAACTCCGCCTCCAGCCGGTGCTCGTCGACCACCCGCCACCGCTCGTGGACGCGTCCCCGGTACTCGTCGAGCTCGGATCCACGCAGGGCATCGACTCCTCCCTCGCACGGAACGCAGCTCTTTTCGGCCAGCTTTTCGGACATCCGTGACCTCCGTGGGTCTCCGGTGGGTGGAGCGAGAAGGTACCGTCGAGTGGAGGCGGAGATCCGGACGCGACGAGCGGGAGCATGCCCGGCGTGCAGGCCGGCCCGATCGAGGTCACGCCTCGCGGGCGGCGCGTACGACCAGGTGGCGGGAGCGGCTTCGGTCGAACGGAGAGCGGGCGTAGTCTCCCCACCGCTCCTCGATGCCGAGGCCCACGCGACCGAGGCGCCGCTCGAGCTCTCCCGCGCTCCAGAGTCGAGCGTGGAAGGTGGCCGACTCCTCGAGGTCGTCGCCGTGGAGGTAGTCGTAGCGGGTGGCGCAGCGGCGCGTCTGGGGATCACAGCGCCACCGCTCCCGCACGGTCAGCCCGTCATCGTGGGTCCGCTCCCGGACGAGCCCGTTCGTTCCGCACGCTTCCCGGTACTCCTCCACCGGGAGCCAGGGAAGGTCGAGGACGATGACGCCTCCCGGTGCCAGGTGCCGGGCGGCCGCCTCGATCGCCGCCCGCCGGTCGTCGTCCTCCGTGAGGTGGGTGAAGGGATCGTTCGGAGCCACCACGAGGTCGAAGCGCTTCCTGAGCGCCAGCTCGCGCATGTCGGCGGCCAGGAGGTGGACGCGGTGGTGGTGGGCCAGGCGCCGACGGGCGGTGGCCAGCATGTCGCCGCAGACGTCGATCCCGACGACCAGGGCACCGGCTTCGGCCAGCATGCGCGTGACCCGGCCCCGGCCCGTACCCAGCTCCAGGACGCTTCCCCCGTCCAGCTCCCGGGCGAGGCGGCGCCAGAACCGCTCGTCGCCCCGGCCTTCCAGCTCTCCGTCCAGGTAGGGCGAGACGGTATGGTAATATCGACGTACGCGCTGCCGGAGGGAGTCGGGGGGTGGGCTCATCACGTTCCTCGGCGCTGCGAGCTTCGTGCCGATCGCCGCGGGTCGCGGACTTCGCAAACAGGTACTACTGCTCCCACCACCCTCCCTCCACGAGATCGCGGTAGAGGGTCCGGGGACGGCCCCCCTCCAGGACCACCGCCACGTAGAGGCGCGAGAGCGGATTCCGCCACCACTCGTCGTCGATCCGCCACACCTCCCGTACCTGCTCCACGCGCCGCCAGCGGCTCCGTTCCTCCACCGCCCGGGGAAGGCCCTCCCCGTCCTCCCGGACGCGGAGGGGGCGGGGAACGCCGAGGGGACGGAGGCGGTCGCCCGGAGTCACGGCTCGAAGGGAAGCAGGGCGTGGCGACGCTCGGGGATCCGGGAGCGGGGGTCCACCTCCACCACCCGGTAGAGGGGCGAGGCGCCCAGCCGGAGCTTCAGCTCCCGGACCGCCTCCTCGAGCGAGGGGGGGACCTCGCCGGCGGCGAGGCTCCGCCCCTCCTTCCCCCGGCCGTCCTCTTCCTTCCGGTCGAAGAGCCCTTCCTGGGCCGACGGGGGGCCGAAGTGGCGGAACTCGACCCGGAGTCCCTCGACCGCGCGGGGCGGAGGGGAGAGGCTCATCCGGGAGCGGAGCAGGAAGGCGAGCCGCTCCCGTCGGGCGGTGGGCTCGCGGGGCACCCCCTCCACGGACCAGGACCCGCCTCCCTCCAGCCGCCCCACCAGCCGGAGCTCGGCCACGCTCCGCCCCCGGCGCTCCGGCCGGGCCAGCGCCCGCTCCAGGAGGCGGTCCAGCGCGCCGTGGAGGATCCCCTCCTGGCCCACCGGGGCGGGAAAGTCGAGGGAGGCCCGTACCGGCCGGGGGCGGTGACGCGGCCGCACCGGATCGATCCGCTCTCCGGAGGCCCACGCCCGGGCCCGCGCCCCCTCCTCGCCGAACTGGGCCGTCACCGCCGGGGCGGGGAGCTCCGCCAGCCGACCCAGGGTTCCGATCTCCAGCCGCTCCAGCCGCTCCACGGTGCGCGCCTCCACGGGAAGCACGGAGACGGGGCAGGGAGCCAGGAAGGAGGCGAGCCCCTCCTCCTCCACCAGCACGGGTCGGCCGGGGCCCGCCGCGGTGGCGGCGACCCAGGCTCCGAAGCGCCCCGGCGCGCGGCCGGCCCGCACGGCGGCCACCACCGGCCGGGGGAGGATCCGGAAGAGGGAGCGGAGCACCCGCTCCACCTGCCGGTCCGGCCGGCCGAAGAGGCGACCCAGTCCGTCCGTGCCCACGAAGATCCGCCCCCGCCCGGCGGGCTCCACCACCGGGCTCGACTCCGAGAGGACCTCGAGCAGCGCCTCCTGGGCCGCTTCGTAGTGGTCCGGATCCGGCTCCAGGAGGGTCAGGGAGGGACAGAGCGAGACGGCCTGGCTCACGAGCTGCCCGGGCCGAACGCCCTGCACCGACGCGCGCTCCGAGACCTGCCACACCTCCTTGCGAACCCCCTCGCCCGGCGCCAGGAGGGCCACCGAGGTCCGGTCCAGCCCCGGCGAGCGCACCAGCTCCAGACGGAGCTCGAAGGTGGGCAGCCAGAGACAGAGCGCGCCCCGGCTCCCCTTCCGTGCCGACTCCTTTCCGGGAGACGTGGGGAAGGGCAGGGGGGCGGAGGGGACCTCGCAGGAGCGCGAGCGGGTCCGGGACATGGCACCTCGGGACTCGGAGATGGAGCGAAGGGACGGCGAACCGAAGATATACCGAAGCAGGATCCGGACCGGCAAGGGGGGCTCGGCTGGTGCGGACCTTGCCCCTCCGGGGGCTCCGATGCCTCCGACCCGTCCAGGAACTCCGTCCGCCGGTCCCCGGCCCACACCCGGGACCGCCCTCCGGACCGCGCTCCTCGCGCTCGGCCTCCTCGTGACGGCCGCCGCGCCCGCCGCGGCCCAGTTTCCCGACACGGTCACCCTGGAGGAGCTCCGGGAGAGACGGATCTCCCGCTCCGACTACGCCACGCCGGGGCTCCGGGAGTTCGTGGCCCGCGCGGCGGAGGCCAACCGGCTCCTGCCCGAGCTCCTCGAGAGCTACCGCTCGGGGGTCGAGAGCGAGATCTCCCTGATCCAGGCCGAGCCCGACGGCCGGGAGGTCGTGCTCCAGGTCGAGCAGATCGCGAGCGAGCTCACCTGGCGGAAGGACCGGCCTCCGCTCCAGCGGGTGGTCGGCTACCGCTCCCGCACGCTCGGCCTGGTGCCGTCGCTCCTCGCCATGTTCGAGGTGCCCTGGGTCGTGCCCACCCTCTACGGCGACGAGATCGACCTGGTGCGCTGGAACGCGCCGACCACCGACGAGGAGGGCCGGGTGCTCCGGAGACGGGCCGTACACCCGCTGGGCCCCGGACGGGACCGGGTCTACCGCTACGCGGGGGGCGACACCGTCCTCGTGCTGCGCCTCGCCGACCGCACGATCCCCCTCGTGCGGGTCGAGGTGATCCCCGATGCCGAGCCCGAGCGACCCACGCTCCTCTTCGAGGGCCACCTCGACATCGACGCCACCCGGCACCAGATCGTGCGGATGCGGGGCCGGATGATCGCCACCGACCCGGATCCCACCGTGGACGAGCGGCTCCTGGGCGCCGCCTTCACCGGGGCCACCTTCGTCGAGTTCGAGAGCGCGGAGTACGACGGACGCTTCTGGCTGCCCCGTCATCAGCGGATCGAGGTCCAGGCCGCCTCCCGGCTCACCGACACGCGTCTGGCCCTCCGGGTCGTCTCCCGGTTCCGCCACCCGGATCCGAATCCGGACCCGCCCGCCGTGGTGCCGCCCGACGTGCCCCCGGGGGGCCGGCTCGAGGTGGGTGACGTGCTCGTCCGCTCGGACTTCGGCGACTGGGCCACCGAGATCGGCACCCTGACCGGCGAGGCGAGCGTGCACGACTTCCGCGACGTCGATCCCGCGCGGCGGCGTCCCGAGGAGGGGCGCGCCCGACTCCGGTTCGGCGCCCGCCACCTCTCCGAGCTCGTCCGCTACAACTCCGCGGAGGGGCTCTTCACGGGCGTCGGCGGCACGCTGGAGGGCGGCCTCCTCCCGGAAGGGGTGCGTCTCCGGGCGCACGGGGGATGGGCGTGGTCGGAGGAGACGGCCCGGGGCGGCGCGGAGGTGTCGTACCGGCCCGAGGGGGCGCGGGGGGAGTGGCTGGTGCGGGGCGAGCGGCAGCTCGTCGGCACCGGGGACTTCGGCGCCGCGGGGGGGCGGGATCCGGGTGTGCCTCCGCTCCTGGCCGGAGACGACCAGGTCTTCCACGATCACCGGACCGCGGGCCTCGTCTGGCGTCAGCCGCGGAGCGGGGCCTTCTCGTGGCGCCTCGAGGCGGCGCGGGGCGCGGATCGGCGTGCGGGGTCCCTTCCGCCCCTCGCCGATCCGGAGGGGGAGGGGGAGCCGGACGGGGAGACCGGATCCGACGAGGAGGCCGGGCCGTCCGGGATCGGGCTGGCCGCGGCCATCACGGAGGGGGAGTACTGGATCGGCCGCGCGACGATCGAGCAGAACCCCGGGGTCGGCGGGATCGGCGTCCGGACCGGCACCTCGCTCCGACTGCACGCCGAGGCCGCGGCCGGCGATCTGGAGTGGCTCCGTCTGGAGGCCGGAGCGGCGGCCGGCCGCGTCCTCGGCTCCTTCGGCCTGGACGGCCGCCTCGACGCGGGCCTGCTCGTCTCGGACGAGCCGCCCCCGCAGCGGCTCTTCGAGCTCGGCCGCTACAGCGGCCTCGCCGGATTCCCGGCGCGCGCCTTCGGCGGCGACCGGGCCGCGGTGGCCCAGGGGGCCGTCTCCTACACGCTTCCCGTCCTCCGCCGACCTCTCGGATCGGGAGGCTTCTTCCTGCCCGCGCCCGCCCCGGCGCCGACGGTGATCCTCCGCGCGGGGTGGACGGACGCCTCGAGCACCACGCGGGCGGTGCTCGAGCGGATCGGGACGCCGACCAGCGACGGGCTCCGCACGACCCTCGATCTCCGGCTCCGCCTCTTCGGCGGCGGCGTGAGCCTGGGCTTCGCCCGGCCGCTCGACACCGGCGGATCGTGGCGCTTCGTCTGGAGCCTGGTGGCGGAGTTCTGAAGCCGTCTACGGCTTGATCTCCTCGGAGCGGCCCCCACCTCCGATCAGGCGGTTCAGCAGGATCACCGGGATCAGCCCGGTGGCGATGATGAGGAGCGCCGGGAGCGCGGATTCGGCGAGCATCTCGTCCGTCGCGAGCTGATAGGCTCGCGTGGCGAGCGTGTCGAAGTTGAAGGGTCGGAGCATGAGGGTGAGGGGAAGCTCCTTCAGCACGTCGACGAAGACGAGGAGGCCGGCGCTCACGAGCACGCCGCGGAGCAGGGGCAGGTCGATGCGCCAGAGCGTCGCGAGCGGCCCGCTTCCGAGAGAGCGGGCCGACTCGTCCAGGTTGCCGCACACCCGCTCGAAGCCGGACCGGACCGGGTTCAGCGCCACGGCGAGGAAGCGCACCACGTAGGCGAAGAGGAGGGCCGCGGCCGTTCCGCTGAGCAGGAGCCCCCAGTCGATCCCGAGGCTCGCCCCGACGGCGCGTCCCACGCTCCGGTCGAGGCGGACGAAGGGAACGAAGACCCCCACCGCGATCACCGCTCCGGGCACCGCGTAGCCCAGTCCGGCGGTGCGGGAGGCGAGGCGGAGCAGCGGGGCGCGGTGGATGCGGGCGGCGTACGCCACCACCAGGGCCACCCCCACCGTGACGAGCGCCGCCGCCGCCGCGAGCCCGAAGGAGCGCACCGCGAGCACGCCGAACCGGGGACCCCCGGCGCTCTCCGGGATGCGACCCGCCCAGACCAGGAGCTGTACGAGCGGCACTACGAACCCGAGGAGGACGGGCACGGCGCAGGCGGCGGTGGCGCCCCAGCCTCGCATCCCCCGGAGGGGAATGCGGCTCACCGCCTTCCGGCCTCCCGACGACTCGCTGAAGCGGGCCCTCCCCCGCTGCGCCCGCTCCAGGAGGATGAGCGTCATGACGAAGACCAGGAGGATGCCCGAGAGCCGCATCGCCGAGTCGACGTCGCCCAGGGGGAACCAGGCACGGAAGATCCCCGTGGTGAAGGTGGGGATCCCGAGGTACTTCACGGCGCCGTACTCGTTGAGGACCTCCATCAGGACCAGGGTGAGCCCGGCCACGATCGCCGGCCGGGCCAGTGGCAGGGCGATCCGGAAGAAGGTCTCTCGTGGCGAGCGGCCCAGGATGCGGGCGCTCTCCAGCACCGCTCCGGACTGCTGATGGAAGGAGGCGCGGGTGACGAGGTAGACGTACGGGTAGAGGACGAGCGCGAGGAGGAGCGAAGCGCCGGGGAGCGAGGCCACCGCCCCCCGGAGCGTGGAGAGCGACGCGGAGCCAGGGCCGAGCAGGAAGGCGAGGAGCCCCCCGAATCCGACGAGCTCGGCGTAGACGTAGGCCACGATGTAGGTGGGCACGGCGAGCGGGAGGATCAACGCCCACTCGAAGACGCGCCGCCCGGGGAAGCGGCAGGCCGCCACGAGCCAGGCCGTCGAGACGCCGAAGAGGAGGGAGAGGACGCCGACGCCGACCATCAGGAGAAGCGAGTTCAGCACGTACTCCCCGAGGACCGTCGCCGAGAGGTGGCGCCACGTCGGGCTCGGCTCGCCCAGGACGCCGGCGACCACGGCCCCGAGCGGGAGGAGGACGAGCAGCGCCGCGACGAGCGCGGCCACGGACCACGGGGTGAAGCGGATCCGCAGGAGCTCCCGGAGGCGCCGCCGGAGATCCGCCTCGCGCAGCTCGGCCCTCGCCCGGTCGACGATCGCGGTCACCGCCACCGGGTCACCGCCATCCGCTCACCGCCATCCGCTCACCGCCATCCGCTCACCGCCATCCCGCGCGGTCGAAGGTCCGCACGGCCTCGTCGTTGAGCTCACCGAGGCGGACCAGGTTCAGGGTGTCCTCGCGGAACGGTCCCCACGACCGGAGCGTCGGCGCCCACTCGACGCCCTCGTGGACGGGGTACTCGTAGTTCGCCTCCGCGAAGCGCCGCTGCGGGCCCTCCGAGGTGAGGAACTCGAGGAGCCGGACCGCGTTCGCGCGGTTCGGCGCGTGGGCGGTGACTCCCGCACCGCTCACGTTCACGTGCGCGCCCCGGTCGTCCTGGTTCGGGAAGAGGGGCACCAGTCGCCGGGCGGCGTCGCGCTCCGCCGCGGACTCCGAATTCACGAGACGGCCCAG
The DNA here is from genome assembly GCA_964409525.1 of uncultured Gemmatimonadaceae bacterium. Lineage (GTDB taxonomy): Bacteria > Gemmatimonadota > Gemmatimonadetes > Longimicrobiales > Gaopeijiaceae > CAYPDV01. The sequence goes on along the minus strand of CAYPDV010000012.1, from coordinate 22,814 downwards.
GTAGTAGGTGTTCGCCACGGCCACGTCCGCCTCGCCGGCCGCGACCCCGCGGATCTGGTCGGTGTCGCCCCCCTGCGGCCGGCGCGCCATGTTCGCCACCATCGCCTCCGCCCACCGCCGGGCCTCCTCCTCTCCACCGTGCGCGAGCAGCGAGGCGAGGAGCGACTGGTTGTAGACGTTCTCGGACGAGCGGACCAGGATGCGGCCGCGCCACCGGGCGTCGGCGAGGTCCTCGTAGCGTCGGAGGCGCAGGGTGTCGACCCGCTCCGGATCGACGACGAGCACGCGAGCCCGCCGGGTGAGCCCGTACCACTCCCCCTCCGGGTGGCGCAGGTGGGAGGGCACGTTCCGCTCCAGCACGGCGCTCCGCACCGGCTGGAGAAGCCCCCGCTCGCTCGCGCGCTGGAGCCGCCCCGCGTCCACCGTGATCAGGAGATCGGCCGGAGAATCCCGCCCCTCCGTCTCAAGCCGGGTGATGAGCTCGTCCGCCGATGCGGAGCGCACGTTCACCCGGATCCCGGTCGAATCCTCGAACTCGCGAAAGAGCTCCCGATCCACGTCGTAGTGTCGGTGCGTATAGACGTTCACCTCGCCGTCCGCCGGACCCGCCGCGGCCTCGCTCTCCCGTTCCGCCCCGCAGGCCGGGAGGAGGGGCAGGAGCAGGAGCAGCGAGAAGGCGGGCGGACGGAGGACCGGGAAGTGCATGCGGAAAGCCGTGTGCGGATGCGAATCGTGCGGAAGTTGAGAATGAATCTCAACGGCACGCGGCGAAAAATCCACCCCGGCGGCCCCCTGGCGACATCCTTGCACGTCTCAGGGACCGGGGCGCCGTGGGCTCGAGCGTGGAGCGAGGCAATGGATGAGCGTCGGAGAGACCACACCGGAGAGTCGCCTGCGGACCACCCGCCGAGCCCGGAAGGCTCGGCCGACGCTCCCGAGCCCGGTGCGCCGGGCGGACCCCCGCCGCAGGAGATGCCTCCGACCCGGACGACCGGTATGCGGTGGGTCTACGGCCTCCTGGTCGCCCTCCTCCTCCTCCTCCTCCTCGGATGGTGGGTCCTGCCGGAGCCCGACGAGGACGCCGGAGCGCCGGGCGAGGGCGTGGACGTCGAGAAGGTCGATCCCGGAGGTGGGATGCCGCCCGGATCGGAGAGCTCGGTGCGCCCGGTGAAGTCCGTCCTCCGCCTGGACTGAGCCCACGCCCGGGACCTTGCTCCCCCTCGGCGGCCCCGGGTACCTTCCGTCCCCGACGGTCCGGCGGCCCCTCCCGGGCGCCCGGAGACCGGCACCGCCGGAAGGGGATCGCACCCCCATCGGTGGTCCGACCCCACGGCCTTCAGAACCCTTCCGGAGAGTCCTTCGTGCCCGACTACGTCCACGCCTCCGTGCCCGACCGCGGAGAGCCGGTCACCCTCGACGGAGACGGCCTCCGGGTCCCGGACCGGCCGATCATCCCCTTCATCGAGGGTGACGGGATCGGCCCAGACGTGTGGCGGGCGACCCGCCGGGTGGTCGAGGCCGCCGTGGAGCGGTCGTACGAGGGAGAGCGGGAGATCGCCTGGATGGAGGTCTTCGCCGGCGAGAAGGCGAAGGAGCGGACCGGCGAATGGCTTCCCGAGGAGACCTTCGAGGCGCTCCGCGAGTTCCGCGTCGCGATCAAGGGCCCCCTGACCACCCCGGTCGGAGGGGGAATCCGCTCGCTGAACGTGACCCTGCGCCAGGTCCTCGACCTCTACTCCTGCATCCGGCCCTGCCGCTACATCCCGGGCGTGCCCTCCCCGATGAAGGAGCCCGAGAAGCTCGACGTGGTCATCTACCGCGAGAACACCGAGGACGTCTATGCCGGGATCGAGTGGCGCTCGGGCACGGACGAGGCGGAGAGGGTGCGCCGCTTCCTCGTCGAGGAGATGGGCTCGGAGATCCGCGAGCGGAGCGGAATCGGCATCAAGCCGATCAGCCCCTTCGGCACGAAGCGCCACGTCGCGGCGGCGATCCGCTACGCCCTCGAGCGCGGGCGGGAGAGCGTGACGCTGGTCCACAAGGGCAACATCATGAAGTACACCGAGGGCGCCTTCCGGGACTGGGGCTACGAGGTGGCCGCCGAGCGCTTCGGCGACCGCACCATCGCCGAGGAGCGGACCTGGGAGGGTGAGGAGCCGGACGGCCGGGTGGTGATCAAGGACCGGATCGCCGACGCCATGTTCCAGCAGGTCCTCCTGCGCCCCGACGAGTACGACGTGATCTGCCTGCCCAACCTGAACGGCGACTACCTCTCCGACGCCTGCGCGGCCCAGGTCGGGGGCCTCGGGATGGCACCGGGGGCCAACGTCGGCGACGAGGTCGCGGTCTTCGAGGCGACCCACGGGACGGCGCCGAAGTACGCCGGCCAGGACAAGGTGAACCCGGGCTCGCTGATCCTGTCCGCGGTCATGATGCTGGAGCACATGGGGTGGAACGAGGCCGCCCGTGCCGTCGGCCGCGGCCTCGAGGGCGCGATCGGTGCCAAGACCGTCACCTACGATCTCGAGCGGCAGATGGTCGGCGCCACGAAGGTCTCCACCTCCGGCTTCGCGGAGGCGGTGGTCGAGCACATGTAGTCGAGCCCGTGCAGGCCGGCGGCGCTCTCCATCTTCCTCCTCCCACTCATCCCGCCCACACACCCATGGACGTACGTCTCGAGACCCCCGACCTCCGCCACGACATGCCGCTGCTGGCCCTTCCGGGATTCGAGGGCGAGGAGGCGCTGGAGGGCACCGCGGCAAAGGTCGACGCGCGCACCGGAGGCCGCCTCTCGCGGGCCCGTGAGAGCGGCGACTTCCGGGGCGAGGAGGAAGACTCGGTCCTGGTCTACGGCGAGGAGGCCGGGCCCTCGAGGGTGCTCCTGCTCGGAGTGGGGAAGCGGAGCGAGCTCGACGCGGAGGCGGTGCGTCGCTACGCCGCCCGCGCCGTGCGCGCCGCGGAGAAGCGGCGGCTCGGGAGTCTCACGATCCACCTCGAGGAGGCCGGCCCGGTGGAGACGGTCGAGCTCGTCGCGGCTGCCGCCGAAGGGGCCGTGCTCGCCGGGTGGAGCTTCCGCGAGCTGAAGGGCGAGGACGCGGAGAACGGCGCGGAAGGAAGCGTGGAGGAGGTCGTCATCTCCGTGCCCGGCGAGGCCCCCGACCTCCGGGAGGCCGTCCGACGAGGCGTCGCGGTGGCCCGGGGCGAGAACCTCGCCCGCACCCTCCAGGCCCGCCCCGGTAACGTCGCGACCCCCACGCATCTGGCCTCCGAGGCGGAGCGGATCGCCTCCGAGACCGGAATGGCCCTGACCGTGCTCGGGCCGGCCGAGCTCGAGGAGGACGGCTTCGGCGCGCTGCTCGCCGTCTCCCGCGGATCGACCGAGGAGCCCCGCCTGATCGCGCTCGAGCACCGCGGCGGCGAAGAGGGGGCTCCGCCGCTGGCTCTGGTGGGGAAGGGGCTCACCTTCGACGCCGGGGGGATCTCCATCAAGCCCTCCAAGGGCATGGAGGAGATGAAGTACGACATGTCCGGTGGCGCCGCCGTGCTGGGGGCGATGCAGGCGATCGCCGAGCTCGACCTGCCCCTGAACGTCGTGGGCGTCGTACCGTCGTCGGAGAACCTCCCGTCCGGAAGCGCGCTCAAGCCCGGCGACGTCGTCCGGACGCGGGAGGGAAAGACGGTCGAGGTCGTGAACACGGACGCCGAGGGTCGCCTGATCCTCTCCGACGCGCTCTCCTGGACCCGTAGCACCTACCGCCCGGCGGCGATCGTCGACTGCGCCACGCTCACCGGTGCGGTCGTCGTCGGGCTCGGCCACCACGCCATCGGTCTGATGGGCACCGACGATGCGCTCGTCGCGGAGCTCCGCGGCGCGGGCGAGCGCTCCGGGGAGCGGTGCTGGCCGCTCCCGCTCTGGGAGGAGTACCGGAAGCAGCTCGAGAGCGACTTCGCCGACCTGAAGAACGTCGGGGGCCGTCCGGCGGGAGCGATCACGGCGGGGTGCTTCCTCCGGGAGTTCGTCGGCGAGACGCCGTGGGGCCACCTCGACGTGGCGGGCACCGCGTACGGCGAGCAGCCCCGCCCCTATCAGCGGAAGGGCGCGTACGGGATCCCCACCCGCCTCCTCGTGGAGTGGGTCCGCTCCCGCGCCCTCTCCCGGGAATCCGGCTCCTGAGCGACCGCCCCCGGGTGGACCGGGTCCTTCTGGTCTCCGCGGCTCTCCTCCTCACCCCGTCGCTCCCGGGGACGGCCCCGGCGTCGGCCCAGGATCCCGACACCGTGCCGGCGAAGCCGGACACGGTCCGGGTCGACATCCCCCCGCTGGCGACCGACACCGTCGTCCCGCAGGACGGGACGGCGGGCGACACCGTGCCGCCCGAGCCGGTCGTCACGCTCCTTCCGCCCCTCCCCGATGCGGTGGAGCCCGGCTTCGAGCGCGGCGTCTGGACGTGGGACCGGGCGGACCTCCTCTCGACGCGGGCGCTCGTCCTGGAGGAGCTCCTGGCCCAGGTGCCCGGAGTCGTGCCCCTCCGCGGAGGCGACTACGGGGCCCCCCGGACGGTCTCCGCCTTCGGGGGCGCGGGCGGGCGGATCCGGGTGATCCGGGACGGCGTCGAGGTGATCCCCCTGGGCGGGGCGCCCGACTTCTCCAGGATCTCCCTGGCCGGCGTCGAGCGGGTGCGTGTCGAGCGGCATCCGGGCGAGCTCAGGGTGGAGCTCACGGGCCTCCGGGTGGACGATCCGCGCCCCTACTCCCGGGTCGAGGCCGGAACGGGTGACCTGGACACGAACTTCTTCCGGGGGACCTTCTCGCACCCGAACGCCTTCGGCGGCGGCGCGGCGGTCTCGCTCGACCGGATCGACACCCGGGGCCGCGACCGGCGCGAGCCCGCGTCGGCGACCGGCGGCTGGATCCGCTACCAGCGTGCGTGGGGTGAGCGGGGGCTGGCGGCGGAGGTCCACCGGACGACCACCGACCTCGACTTCGAGGCGGGGGGCTTCACGCCGGAGGTCACCCGCACCGACTGGGTGCTGCGGGGCCGCTCGAGGCTCGCCCGCGACTGGACGGCCCACGCCTTCGCCTCCCGCACGCAGTGGGAGGGAAAGACCGAGGGCGGAGAGGCCGACTCGATCCTCTTCGACGGTGATCGCGACCAGTTCGGCGCGGGCGTGCGGCGCGAGGGGCCGCTTCTGGCCGGGGCCGCGGACGTGCGCTTCCTCCGGGGAGAGGGGCTCCCGGACTGGACGGCCGACGCCGAGGTGCGCCTCGCGCTGCCCGCCCTCGGCGGAGCCGCGGCGAGCGCAGCGTGGGAGGGGTGGAAAGGGGAGGGCGCGCTCCGCCTCCGGCTGCGCGGATGGACCGAGGTCCGGGCCGGCCTCTCCGCCTTCGCCTCGATCGAGTCCGGAGAGGCGGGCGTGCCCTTCGTGCGGAGCACCTTCCCCGCGCCCCGGGCGGAGGACGGAGAGGAGGAGCAGGACGGGGACGAGGGCGGCGAGGAGGGCGAGGACGCGGGACCGGCGACGCCCACCGGGCCCGTCCTCTCCGACCGGAGCGCCCTGCGCGCGGGCCTCCGGCTGGGGTGGAGGGGCGTGGAGCTCGAAGGCGCGTGGATCCGGCTCGACGCCGAGCCGCTCGTCTCGCTCGGCCTGCCGATGGACAGCGCGGATCTCGGCCTGCCGGGCGGAACCGCGACGGGGCTCGAGGTGCAGGGACGCGTTCCCCTCCTCCTCCTCGACAGCCTCCGGCTGGAGGGGTGGTGGCAGGGGTGGGACGAGGGTCTCCGCTACCTTCCGCGCCACAACTACGACGCGCGCATCTCCTTCCACGACGTCTATCTTCCGACGGAGAACTTCGAGCTCTGGGCCGTGGTCGGCGTGCGGGGCCGCTCTCCGATGGAGGTCGCCGTGCCGGCCGAGGCCGCGCCCGCGTTCCGGGCCGGGCCGGGCGGGGGCGCGCTCGTCCCCTTCGACCAGAGCTGGTATGCGCGGATCCAGGTCCGGGTGGTCACCGTCCACGCCTTCGTGCAGTGGGAGAACTTCACCATCCGCAGGAACCGCCAGGACTTCCCCGACCGGCTCCTTCCGAAGACCCGCGCCATGTACGGCGTGCGATGGACGCTCTGGAACTGACGGGGCGGTCTTCCGCAAGTGGCCAGCGGTTGAGCCGAGCGGCCGACGAGGGTTATCTTTCCAGGCTCCGTCATCGATTCCGTGCGGCCCCGGTCGCCAGCACCGCCCCCTTCCCGGAGTCGCAGCCATGATCCGGAGCATGACCGGCTGGGGCGACGCGGAGCGGGAGACGTCGGAGGGAAGGCTCAGGGTCGAGATCCGGACCGTGAACCACCGGTACTTCGACCCCCGCCTCCGGCTGCCGTCCGGGATGGAGCGGCACGCGTCCACGGTCGAGGGCTGGCTGAAGGAGCACCTCTCGAGGGGGCACGTGACGTACACGCTCTCCGTGGAGCGCGGGGCGGACGGGGCGGGTGACGGACCCCTCCCGGAGCTCGACCCGGCCCGGGCCCGACGGTACGTGGACGGGCTCCGGCGGCTCCGCGAGGAGCTGGAGCTGGAGGGGCCCGGACCGACGCTCGGAGACGTCGTGAGGCTGCCCGGGCTCTTCCGGACGCCGGATCCGGACGACGCGAGCGAGCGGATCGACGCGGAGGAGCTCCGCGAGGTCACCCGCGCGGCGGTCCGGAAGGTGGTCGCGCACCGGGAAGAGGAGGGGCGCCGGCTGGAGGCCGACCTCGCGGGGCGGATGGACGCCATCGAGTCGGCGCTCGCCGTGGTGGAGGAGCGGGCCCCCGCCAGGCTCGTCGATGAGCGTGACCGGCTCCGCGAGCGGGTCCGGGAGCTCGCGGACGAGGAGTCGGTGGACGAGGAGCGGCTGGCGCGCGAGATCGCCTACCTGGCCGACAAGTGGGACATCAACGAGGAGCTGGTGCGGTACCGTTCGCACGTGGAGCTCTTCCGCGAGACGCTCGATTCGGACCCTGGAGAGCCGGTGGGCAAGAGACTCTCGTTCCTGGTGCAGGAGATGCACCGGGAGGCGAACACGATCGGGGCGAAAGCGAACGACCGGGAGATCGCCCGGTCCGCCGTCGCCCTGAAGGAAGAGGTCGAACGCCTCCGCGAGCAGGTGGAGAACGTGGAATGAAGCTGGAATGACGGCGCTCCCGTACCGGGCGTTCCCGGTGATCCTGGCGGCCCCGAGCGGCACGGGGAAGACGACGATCGCCCACCGGCTGGTGGAGGAGTCGCAGCGGTTCGTCTTCTCCGTCTCCGCGACGACCCGCCCTCCCCGGGAGGGAGAGCGGAACGGGATGGACTACGACTTCGTCTCCGAGGAGGCGTTCGAGCGGATGCGCGCCGAGGGAGAGCTGGTGGAGTGGGCTCGGGTCCACGGCCATCAGTACGGGACGCCGCAGCGGAACCTGGAAGAGGCGACGAGGCGGGGCGAGCACGTCGTGCTCGACATCGACGTGCAGGGGGCCGGACAGATCCGCGAAGCGGTCGCCGACGCGCTGCTGATCTTCGTCTTCCCCCCTTCCGCGGAAGCCCTGCGCTCGAGGCTCGAGGGACGGGGCACGGAAGGGCCGAAGGATCTCCGCAGACGGCTCCTGGCCGCCGCGGACGAGCTGGAGCGGGCGACCGCGTTCGACTACGTAGTGGTGAACCGGGAGCTCGACGAGGCCGTGCGGGAGGTGAAGGAGATCGTGCGGGCGGAAGCGCGGCGCCCGCGCCGCGCCCGGGACCTCGGGGCCGAGGTCCGGCGGCTCCGCGACGAGATCGAAGAAGTGCTGGGGACGGCGTTCACGGACGTTCCGGGGTAGGAGGCCGTAGCGGCCCCGCTCCGGATCCGGCCGCCGGCCGGAACAGGATCACAAACGCAAGGAGGATGGACATGCGTGTCTTCACGCCCGAGGAAGTGGCCACCCACACCGGGAGCAAGTACCTGGGAGTGCTGGTCGCCTCGAAGTACGCCCGCGAGCTGAACACCATCCCCGTGGAGGGGTTCGGGCTCGGTCAGCAGAAGAAGCTCACCACCCGCGCCCTCGAGGCGCTCACCTCCGGGGAGATCGAGTTCCGACTCGTGCGGAGGCGCCGCCGGGACGAGTAGGACACCGGCCGAGCGGGAGAGGAACGACATGCCTTCCCCCGGGCCGACGCCCCGCCCCCCCTGGCGGGGCCGGCGGATCGTCCTCGGCGTGACCGGCGGCATCGCCGCCTACAAATCGGTCCAGCTCGCGCGCGACCTGACGCGGCTCGGCGCCGAGGTGGAGGTCGTCCTCACTCGTGGGGCACGCGAGTTCGTGGCCCCGCTCTCCTTCGAAGGCGTCACCGGCCGCCCGGCCCACACCGGGCTGTTCGGCGTATCGGACGCCGCGCTCCACGTCCGTCTCGCCCGCGAGGCCGACGTCGTCTGCGTGGCTCCCGCGACCGCGGACCTCCTGGCCCGGGCGGCACACGGCCGGGCCGACGATCTCCTCTGCGCCGTCCTCCTGGCCACGCCGGCGCCCGTCCTGCTCTGTCCCGCCATGAACGACCGCATGTGGGCGCACCCTCAGGTCCGTGCGAACGTCGCCCATCTCGAGGGCTCGCTCGGATACGGGATCGCCGGGCCCGCGACCGGTCCGCTCGCCGTCGGTGAGGGCGAGGGTCCGGGACGGATGCTCGAGCCGCAGGAGATCGTCGAGCACCTCGGGCGCCGACTCGCCGCGGGCGGCCCGCTCGACGGGAGGAAGGTGGTGGTGACCGCGGGGCCGACCCACGAGCCGCTCGATCCCGTGCGCTACGTCGGCAACCGGTCCTCGGGGCGGATGGGCTACGCCCTGGCCCGCGCCGCATGGCGCCGGGGGGCCGACGTGACGCTCGTGAGCGGCCCCACCGAGCTTCCCGATCCCACCGGGGTCGAGGTGGTGCGGACGGAGACCGCCGTCGAGATGCTGGAGGCGGTCCGTGCGGCGCTCCCGGACGCCGGGGTGGCGATCTTCGCCGCCGCCGTCTCCGACTACCGGCCCGACGAGGCCCGCGGCGAGAAGATCAAGCGCCGCCGGACGGGAGAGCGGATGGAAGTCGCACTGACCTCGAATCCCGACATCGTCACCGAATCGCGGGAGCGGATCGAGGAGGGGTGCGTCACCGTGGGCTTCGCGCTCGAAACCTCGGACCTGCTCGACAACGCGCGAGCGAAGCTCGACGAGAAGGGATTCGATCTGCTGGTCGCGAATCCTGCGGGCGAGGAGGGGGCCGGCTTCGGGGCGGAGACGAACCGGGTGGTCCTCCTCTTTCCGGACGGGGAGCGCCGTGCCCTTCCGCTCCAGTCGAAGGACGCGGTGGCCGAGGAAGTCCTGCGGGCGGTGGAAGAGGTGCTCCGGGGAAGGACGCCGTGAGCGGCCGAGGGGCGGAAAGCGGAGCGGGCGGGGGCGAAGAAGGACCCCCCTCGGCCGCGGCCGAGGAGCTCGCCCGGCTGCTCCGGCAGCGGGAGGAGATCGGCGGTCGCGAGCTCTTCCTGGAAGGGCTCACGCGCGACGAGGTGATCCGTCTCGTGGAGGCGGTCCGGGTCTCTTCCTCCGGAGCTGCCGACCCGGCGCCGCCGGCCGCTCCCGGCGCCCGTCGCTCCCGGCCGGACTCCGCGCCCGCGGAGTCGGCGCGGCCCCGCCCCGCTCGCCCGTCCGATGCGGCAGCCCCGGGCACGGAGACGCCGGACGCCGCGGACGAGGAAGGGCTCGGAGCCGAGCTCGCCGCCCTCGACTACGAAGCGGTCCGCGAGACCGCCCTGGGCTGCACCCGCTGCGCCCTCGCCGGGACCCGCACCCAGGTGGTCTTCTCCGACGGGAGCCCGGAGGCGCGCCTGGTGGTCGTCGGCGAGGCGCCGGGGGCGAACGAGGACCGCGAGGGGCTACCCTTCGTCGGTCCGGCCGGAAAGATGCTGGACCTCCTCCTCGCTTCGATCGGGCTCTCGCGCGGCGAGGACGTCTACATCTGCAACGTCATCAAGTGTCGGCCGCCGGGAAACCGGAATCCGACGCCCGTCGAGATCGAGGCGTGCTCGCCCTACCTCCGTCGTCAGATCTCCCTGGTGGCGCCAGCGGCGGTGCTCGCCGTCGGCTCGTTCGCCGCGAAGCTCCTCACCGGGACCACCTCCGCCCTTGGTCGTCTGCGGGGGGAGGTGTACAGTTATGAAGGAGTCCCGCTGGTGGTGACGTACCATCCGGCCGCCCTCCTCCGGAACCCGGGTTGGACCCGTCCGACATGGGACGACCTCCAGCTCCTCCGTCGGATCCTGGACGGCTGACGCCGCCCACGCGACGACCGCCGAGACCGGCCTGCGGGGCCGGGGCCACGGCGTGACCGGACCGCCCGCTCCTTCGATCTCCGTTCCCCACCGAACCCGCCGCCCGTGAGCCTCGCCCGGCCCGCCGCCACCGCCCCGCCGGAATTCGACCGCCAGCCGCCCTATTCCCCCGAAGCGGAGGTCTCCGTACTCGGCGGCATGTTGATCGACCGGGACGCGGTCGCCCGCGCGGTGGAGGTGGTCGACGATTCGATGTTCTACCGGGAGGCGCACCGCCGTCTCTACCGGGCCATGCAGCGGATCTTCGAGCGGGGCGAGGTCATCGACCCCGTCACGGTGGCCGAGGAGCTCCGGAAGACGGGCGAGCTCGAAGGGGCGGGAGGGCTCGAGTACGTGGCCGAGCTCCTCGACGCGGTGCCGACCGCGGCGAACATCGAGTACCACGCCCGCATCGTCCGCGAGAAGGCGCTGCTCAGGCGTCTGATCGAGGCGGCCTCCACCATCATCCGCGACGTCTACGATCAGGGCGAGCGGGCGGTCGAGGAGGTGATGGACCAGGCCGAGCAGCGCGTCTTCCAGGTGGCGAAGGCCCACTCCCGCGAGGGGTTCGTCTGGATCAAGGACATCCTCTGGCCGACGTTCGAGCACATCGAGCGGCTCCAGGAGTCGGGGGGGGGCGTGACCGGGGTGCCGACCGGCTTCGCCGACCTCGACCGCATGACCACCGGGCTCCAGAAGGGCGATCTCGTGATCGTCGCGGCGCGGCCGGCCATGGGAAAGACCTCGTGGGTGCTCAATGCCGCACAGACCGCGGCCATCGAGCACCAGAAGTCGGTCGCGATCTTCTCGCTCGAGATGAGCAAGGAGCAGCTGGTCCAGCGCTTCCTCTGCGCGGAGGGTCGGGTCGACGCGCAGAAGCTCCGCCGCGGTCGCCTCTCGCCCGACGAATACCAGCGCCTGGCCGCGGCCGCCGGACACCTGAACGCCGCGCCGATCTGGATCGACGACTCGCCGGGGAGCACGGTGCTCGAGATGCGTGCGAAGGCCCGTCGGCTCAAGGCCGAGTCCCAGCTGGACATGCTCGTCGTGGACTATATGCAGCTCATGTCGTCGGGCGGCCGTCACGACAATCGCACGCAGGAGGTGAGCGAGATCTCGCGGGGGCTGAAGGGTCTGGCGCGGGAGCTCGAGGTTCCGGTGATCGCGCTCTCCCAGCTCTCCCGAGCCCCGGAGCAGCGTACCGATCACCGCCCCCAGCTCTCGGACCTGCGCGAGTCCGGTTCGATCGAGCAGGATGCCGATCTCGTCATGTTCCTGTACCGGCCCGAATACTACTTTGGCCCGGAAGACAAGGACGGGAACTCCCTGGAGGGGAAGTCGGAGCTGATCGTGAGCAAGCAGAGGAACGGCCCCACCGGCGTCGTGGACCTCTTCTTCCACAAGAACTACACCCGCTTCGATTCCGTCGCGAAATCCGTTCCCGCGGAGGCCTCCGTCGCGGAGCCCTCCTTCTCGTGACGGGGAAGGGCCACCACCCGTGACGGCCGTCGGTGGCGCCGCGGACGCGGACACTCCGACCTCTCCGATCGGGGTCGCCGTCCCCGCTGCGGGCGCGGGGCGACGGCTCGGCGGGTGGAAGAAGCCGTTTCTCGAGCTCGAGGGCGAGCCGGTGCTCCTCCGGGCGCTGCGACCCTTCCTCGGGCACCCCGACGTCGTCGCCGTCCGGGTCGCGCTCACCACGGACGACGCGGCGGATCCGCCCCCGTGGCTCCGGGACCTGGCGCCGCGCGTACAGACGGTCGTCGGGGGCGCGAGCCGGGCCGATTCGGTGCGGGCAGCGGTCGAGGCGCTCCCCTCGGAGGTCGAGATCGTGGTGGTGCACGACGCGGCCCGGCCCCTGGTGGACCGCGAGCTGCTCGACCGGTGTCTCGTTGTCGCCCGTGAAGGGGTCGGAGCGGTCGCCGGGCTCCCAGCCGTCGACACGCTGAAGGAGGTCGACGAGGACGGCCGGGTGGTGGGGTCGCCCGACCGCTCCCGGATCTGGCATGCCCAGACTCCCCAGGTCTTCCCGCGCAGCATACTCGAGCGGGCGTTCCGGGAGGCGGGCACCTCGCCGGCGGTCACCGACGACGCCGGTCTCGTCGAGCTCATCGGCGCGCCGGTCCGGATGGTGCGGGGCTCGCCCCGGAACGTGAAGATCACCCGTCCCGAGGATCTGGCCGTGGCCGCGCTGCACCTCCGTCCAGCCGCGAGCGCCGCCCGTGTGCTCGAGGTGCGGGGACGGGTGCCCTCCCCGGACGAGCTGGCACCCGTGCTCTCGCACCTCCGCGGTGGCGGGCTCGTCGCCTACCCCACGGAGACGGTGTACGGGTTCGGTGGGCTCGCCGGCGAGGGGCCGGTGGGCGCTCTTCGCCGGCTGAAGGGCAGGGAGGAGGGCCGGCCTTTCCTGGTCCTGCTTCCGGAGGCCGGGGCAGCCGAGGGGCTCCGCTGGAGCGCGGCTGCCCGCGAGCTCGCCCGCCGGTTCTGGCCCGGAGCGGTGACGCTGGTCCTTCCGGACCCGGACGGAATCTTCCCGTCCGGGGTCCGCAGCCCCGAGGGAAGCGTGGCGGTGCGGGTGAGTCCGCATCCCGTCACGAGGGCGCTGGTCGAGGGAGCGGGAGAGCCCGTCACCTCCACGAGCGCGAACGTCCCGGGCGGAGAGCCGGCTCTCTCGGGCGACGACGTCCTCCGCACGGTGGAGGCGCTCGGAGGGGGCGGGGGGATCTGGGTGCTGGATCACGGTCGCCTGCCCCGCTCGGCCCCCTCCACCCTGGTGGACTGCACCGGCGCGGTGCCGAGGGTGCTCCGTGAGGGAGCCGTTCCCGCCACCCGCATCGATCGCGTGCTGGAGGTGCTCGATGTCGAAGCCTGAGCGGAGCAGCGACGAGGAGCGGGGCGAGTCCTTCCGGATCCTCTTCGTATGCAGCGGGAACACGTGCCGGAGCCCGCTGGCCGAGGCGATCGCGCGGGACCTCCTCCGGGAGCGGGGGTGGTCCCACGTGAGCGCCGTCTCGGCCGGAGCGTTCACGAGTCCGGGACTTCCGGCGAGCGAGGGAGCGCTCCGGGTGGCCGAGCGCCACGGCCTGGACGTCTCCCGCCACCGGAGCAGACCCCTCGATCTGCGCCTGATCCAGGAGGCGGACCTGGTCCTGGTGATGGCCCCCTCCCATCTCATGGCGGTGATCGAGATGGGAGGCGGCGGAAGGGCGTCGCTCCTGCCGGCGTTCGCCTCGGGGCAGGCCGGCGAGCCCGGAGCCGACCGCGTGCCCGACCCGATCGGCGGAGGCGACGAGGAGTACGAAGAGACGTTCCGCACGCTCGGGAGGCTCGTCGATGGGGCGCTCCGCCGCCTGGAGCCCGTGCTGGCGCCGTGACCGGTCCGTCGGTGAGCGGCGCCGGCCCCGCCGGGACGGACGACCCTTTCGGGCGCGCGCGCGATGCCGGAGCGCCTCCGGGCCCACGCATCTCGTCCCGCACACGGGTGGTGGCGCTCCTGGGAGATCCGGTCGAGCACTCCCTCTCACCGGACATTCAGAACGCCGCCTTCCGCGCCGCCGGCGTGGACGCCGTCTACGTCGCGCTCCGTGCGACCGGGGAGGAGCTCCCGGGTCTCCTGCGGGGCCTGGCCGCCGCGGGTGGGTCGGGGAACGTGACGCTCCCGCACAAGGAGCTCGCCGCGACGCTCGTCGACGAGGCCACGGAGGCGGTGCGCCGCACCGGCGCCTGCAACACCTTCTGGGCACGAGACGGCCGGATCCACGGCGACAACACCGACGTGGAGGGGTTCCGTGGCGCCCTGGACGATTTCCGGAAGGGCTCGCCTCCCCGGCGGTGCCTCCTCCTCGGTGCCGGCGGTGCCGCCCGCTCCGTCCTCGTCGCCCTCCTGCAGGACGGGGCCGAGGAGGTCTGGATCCTCAACCGGAGCGTCGAGCGGGCCCGCTCGGTCGCACGGCGGATCGGCGACGAGCGTGTGCGGGTGGTCGAGACGCGGAGGGAAGTGGAAGACGAGCCTTTCGAGCTCCTCGTCCACGCCACTCCGCTCGGGCTGAGCGACGAAGACCGGCTCCCGGTCGACGCTTCCCTGCTCGGATCCGTGGAGGGCGTCTTCGACGTGGTCTACCGACCCGGCGGCACGGAGCTGGTCCGACTCGCCCGCAGCCGGTCGATTCCGGCGGTGGACGGAAGCGAGATGCTGGTGCGGCAGGGTGCGGCCGCGTTCGCACGGTGGTGGGATCGCCCCGCGCCGATCGCCGCGATGCGCGAGGCGCTCCGGGAGGCGGGCGCCGGATGAAGGCCCGGGAGCCGCTCCGTGCGGTGGCCCCGGGGTGACGCTCCGCGCCGGCCGAGGGGGCGCGAGCCGGGCCCGGCGATCCCTCTCGGCACTGCTCGACCTCCTCCTTCCCGGGGCCTGCCTCGGGTGTGGAGGCCTGCTCGGCATCGGAGCGGGCGATCCCCTCCTCTGCGTGCGGTGCCGCACCCGTCTCCGCCGCGCGCCGCCGCCCCGCTGCCTCCGTTGCGATCTTCCCCGGGGTAGCCGCGCACCGGCTTCCGCCCCCTGCCTCGAATGCGCGGACTGGCCTCCTCTTCTCCGCACCGCCCGCTCCGCGGTGGTGCTGGAGCCGCCCGCCGATGCGCTGGTCCATGCCCTCAAGTACGAGGGGTGGCGCGAGCTCGCCGGGCCGCTCTCGGACCGGATGGCCCCCCTCGCTCCTCCCGCCGTCGAGGTCGTCGTCCCGGTTCCGACCACGCCGGAGCGCCTCCGGGAGCGGGGCTACAACCAGGCGCTGCTCCTGGCAGGAGAGGTGGCTCGCCGACGCTCGCTTCCCCTCGCGTGCGCGCTCCGGAGGAAAGCGGCGGGAGCGACCCAGGTATCCTTGCGACCCGAGGAGCGCCGGAGTAACGTGAAGGGGAGCTTCGCCCCGCGATTACGGGCTGTTCCGGGGATCCGGTCGCGGCGGATCCTCCTGGTGGACGATGTCCTCACCACCGGGGCGACCGCCTCAGACGCGACCCGCGCCCTCGCCGAAGCGGGCGTGCGCGAGATCCATCTCCTCACCTTCGCACGGGCCTTGCCGTATCGGATCCGGTGAAGGATCCGCCTTCGATCGCTCCAACCACATTCAGAGGAAACGAGTCACCATGACCCGCGTCGCCATCAACGGATTCGGCCGCATCGGACGTCTCGTCCTCCGCTCCGCGAAGCAGAATGGAGCCGGGGACCTGGATTTCGTGGCGGTGAACGACCTGACGGACCGGGAGACCCTGGCGCACCTGCTCCGGCGCGACTCGGTCCACGGCCCCTATCCGGGATCGGTGGATACGACCTCCGAGGGGATCCGCGTCGACGGGGACGAGGTCCGGGTCCTGAGCGAGCGGGACCCCGCCCGGCTCCCCTGGAAGGAGCTGGACGTGGACGTCGTGGTGGAGTCGACCGGATTCTTCCGGGAGCGGGAGGGCGCGGCGAAGCACCTGGAGGCGGGGGCGCGGAAGGTCGTCATCTCCGCCCCCGCGAAGGGGGAGGACATCACCATCGTCCTCGGCGTGAACGAGAAGGAGTACGATCCGGAGCGCCACGACCTCATCTCCAACGCGAGCTGCACGACGAACTGTCTCGCCCCGGTGGTCAAGGTGCTGATGGACCGGTTCGGCTTCCGGCGCGGCCTGATGACGACCATCCACTCCTACACCAACGACCAGGCCCTCCTGGACGGGCCCCACAAGGATCTCAGGCGGGCCCGTGCGGCCGCGGTCTCGATGATCCCCACCACGACCGGAGCGGCTCGCGCGACCTCGCTCGTCCTCCCCGAGGTGGAGGGCCGACTGGACGGGATGGCCATCCGGGTCCCGACCCCGGACGTCTCCCTGATCGACCTGGTCGCGGAGCTCGAGAGCGACGTCGACGTGGATACGGTGAACGCCGCGTTCCGCGACGCCGCCGCCGGCGACCTCGAAGGAATCCTCGACTACTCCGACGAGCTGCTGGTCTCGGTGGACTACACCACCAACCCGGCGAGCGCCATCGTGGACGGCCCGAGCACCAGCGTCATCGACGGACGCGTGGTGAAGGTGCTCGCCTGGTACGACAACGAGTGGGGCTACTCCACCCGCGTGGCGGATCTCGTCCGCTACGTCGGCGAGCGGCTCCCGAGCTCGGTACGGCGATGATCTTCGACTTCCTCCGGCGTTCCCGCTGGCGGGCCAGCGGAGCCGGTGCCCACGACGAGGAGAGGAAGATGAACGCAACTCCGCCGCGCTCGTCCGACTCGCCTCCCACCGGCGAGTGGCGGACGTATCGGTGTCCGGTCTGCGGGCACACCGATCACGTCGCCGACTCCGGGATGGCGAGCTTCCTCATCCGATGCAGTCACTGTGACACGCCTCTCGAGATCGTGGTCCGTCCGGACGACAAGCGGAAGGTCCACGCGAAGATCGCCCGCCCCGATCAGGGGTAGTGAGAGGTACGGACGCCGGCGTGTGACCCGGCCGCCGCGTGTGACCCGGACACCGGCGTGACGGGTGTAACCGGGACGCCCTCTCCTCGTATGTCGGGGTGATGAAGATCGATACGACGCCGCCGGAGGCGCGCTCGACGCGCTCGAAGGGCGCCGGAGAAGGCCGGGCTCCGGTCCTTCCCGCCGACTTCGAGGGGTGGTTCCACGAATACCGGGAGACCGTCTTCCGCTACGTCCGCTTCCGGGTGGCGACGCGCGAGGTCGCCGAGGACGTGACCTCGGACGTCTTCCTGAAGGCGCTCGGAGCGTTCGACCGCTACGACCCGGACCGGGCGTCGCCGAAGACCTGGCTCCTCCGGATCGCCCGCAACGCGGTCATCGACCACCTGCGGGGGCTTCGTCGGCAGGGATCGCTGCACGTCTCGCTGGACCGGGTGCCGGACCTCGTCACGCACGCCCCCTCCCAGGAGGAGCGCGTGATCCGCGAGGAGCGGATCCAGCGGATCCTGAACGCGAACCGGACGCTCCGCCCCGACGACCAGGAGATCCTCTCGCTCCGCTACGGTGCGGGACTCAACAACCAGGAGATCGCCGACGCGCTCGAGGCCACACCGAACGCGGTGGCCGTGCGGATCCATCGGGCGCTGAAGCGTCTCAAGCGTGCGGTCGAGGGGCAGGCGTGACCCACCGAAGAGACCACGACGATTCGATGAGTGATCGCTACGACCCCGATCCGGGCGAGCCTCGGCTTCCGCCGGAGCTGGAGGAGCTCCATCGGAGCCTCTCCGACATCCGGATGGAGGAGCGCGCCTCCTTCGGACCCGAGCTCCAGGCGGAGCTCGAGCAGGCCTGGCGCACGCGGTCCCGGAAGCCACGGGACCGGAGCCGCGTCCGTCCCTGGATGGCCGCGGCTGCGGCCGCAGTGGTCCTGACCTTCACGGTCCCGCCCGCGCGGGGCGCCCTGGCCCGGATCCTGGAAGCGGTCCAGCTTCCCGAACCCGTGGAAGAGGTGGAGGAGCCGCTCCCGCACGCCGGTCCCGCACGCGGGGACGGGCCGGAGGCGGAGGGGCCGACGAGGGACGAAGCCGACCCGGAGCGGACCGCTTCTCCCCGTCCCGAGTTCCGGATGGACGTCCCCGCGCTCTCCATCGCCGGGCCCGGAGAGGACCCGGAGGGGGCGGAGGAGGGAGAGAGCCGCCTTCCCGGCCTGAGAGACCGCCGCCACGCGGAGGAGCTCATCCGGGACGCCTATCCCGCGCATCTCCAGCGGGAGCGGATCGGGGGCACGGTGCGGATCCTCCTGTACGTGGAGCCGACCGGAGATCCGAACCACGTGCGGGTCCGCCGCGGCTCCGGGGTAGACGCCCTGGACCGGGCCGCGGTCGACGCTGCGCGGCGCTTCGACTTCTCTCCGGCGGTGCACGACGGCGTCCGGGTCGGCCAGTGGGTCGAGTTCGACGTCCGGCTCCGGGTCCCGCGCTCGGACCCCTCGCTCTCGGATCTCCACCTGGTGCCTTCCGGCACCCGGCCGGCGGAGGCCGCCGAGCTCCGTGCCCTGGATGAACGGGTGATCGAGGACGTCCGCGGGAGACCGGCCCGGGGAGAGCTGGGGGTCTTCTTCCAGCTGCACGACCTGCCGGAGGGCACGCAGGAGTACGAGCTGCGGGCCACTCTGGAGCCCGAGGACGGCGGAGAGCGGACGCGGCTCCGTCTCCATCCGCAGGACGAGGGCCCCTTTCGTCCCTCGTGGATCCGGACCGCCGCGGGCCCCGGCTCGGCGCGGGAGTACGTGCTGATCGACTTCAGCCGGGTGGAGCCGGGCGACTACCTCCTCCGACTCGAGGCGGTGCTGACCGGAAGCGAGCGGATCGTCGAGTCGACGCGGAGTCTGCGGGTCCGCTGAGGCCGGGCGGTCCGCCCCGCGCCGGTTTCCGCACGGGTTTGTCGGGCTGCGGGTCTTCCCATAGCTTGCGCCCGGATTCGAGGGACCGACCGCCGCCCGGAGCCCGATGCCAAAGCAGGCCCTCCCCTCGCTCGCCGGAGAAGACCTCCGGGGCCGCACCGTCCTGGTGCGGGTGGACTTCAACGTGCCGCTCACCGGGGGCGGCGTGGGCGACGACCGGCGGATCCGGCGCACCCTTCCCACGCTCCGGCGGCTGCGCGAGGCGGGGGCCCGCGGGGTCCTTCTCTCCCATCTCGGCCGTCCGGGAGGAAGCCCGGATCCCTCCCTCTCGCTCCGGCCCGTCGCCGAGCGGCTGGGGGATCTCCTGGAGGGCGGGGTGCGATTCGTGGCCGAGGTCCGGGGGGCGGCGTTCGGGGAGGCGGCCTCGGAGCTGTCGGACGGCGAGTTCCTCCTCCTGGAGAACACGCGCTTCGAGCCCGGCGAGGAGGAGAACGACCCGGAGCTCGCGGCGGAGTGGGCCGCCCTCGGATCCTTCTTCGTCAACGACGCGTTCGGGACCGCGCACCGGGCCCACGCCTCCACCCACGCTCTTCCACGGCGGATCCGCGCCGACGGGGGGCTGGCGGTGGCGGGAATGCTCGTGGAGCAGGAGCTGCACTACCTCGAAGACGCCCTTCGGGAGCCCGAGCGGCCCTTCGTAGCCGCGCTGGGAGGAGCCAAGATCTCCGGCAAGATCGACGTGATCCGCTCGCTCCTGCCCCGGGTGGATCGGCTCCTGGTGGGCGGAGCGATGGCGAACACCTTCTTCCGCGGGCTCGGACTGGAGACCGGCGCTTCGCTCGTCGAGGAGGACCGCGTGGAGACGGCGCGCTCGCTCCTCGAAGAGGGGGGCGAGCGGATCCTCCTTCCGGTCGACTGCGTCGTCGCGGACCGGATCGACGACTCCGCCGACACGAGGACGGCGGGCCGGGACGAGGTGGAGCCCGGTGAGCGGATCGGCGACGTGGGTCCCGGGACGCGGACGATCTTCGCCGAGGAGATCTCCCGGGCCCGGACGATCGTCTGGAACGGGCCCATGGGGGTCTTCGAGAGCGCGCCGTTCCGCGAGGGGACGATGGCGCTGGCCCGCGCCGCGGCCGACGTCGCCGACCGCGGAGCGACGGTCGTCATCGGCGGCGGCGACTCCGCCGCGGCCGTCGAGGAAGCCGGCGTCGCGGACCGCATCACGCACGTCTCGACGGGGGGCGGGGCCTCGCTCGAGTTCCTCGCCGGAAACCCGCTTCCCGGCATCGAGGCGCTGAGCGAGGAGGAGGAGCGATGAGCGACGAGCCCGGAGTGCGGATGACCCCCCGCCGCGTGATCGCGGGCAACTGGAAGATGCACAAGGGCCCTTCCGAGACGCGCGCCTTCCTGCGCTCCTTCGACCCGGAACCGCCGGACGAGGGGGTGCTGCTGCTCCTCTTCCCCCCGGCGCTCTCCGTCGCGGCTGCCGTCGAGGAGTGCCCGGACGCCCTCCCCCTGGCGATCGGCGTGCAGAACGTGCACTGGGAGGAGGAAGGGGCGTTCACGGGCGAGATCTCCGCCCGGATGGCCGCCGACGCGGGAGCGAGCCACGTCCTCGTCGGCCATTCCGAGCGGCGGCACGTCTTCGGCGAGACCGACGAGGAGGTCGCGCGGAAGGTACGCGCTGCCCTCCGGCACCGTCTGCGGCCGGTGATCTGCGTGGGCGAGACGCTCGCCGAGCGACGTGCGGGCCGCCTCGAGGAGGTGATCGTGCGGCAGCTGGAGGCTGCCCTCGACCCGCTTTCGGGCGGCGACGCCCCCTTCATGGTGGCGTACGAGCCGGTGTGGGCGATCGGAACGGGGGAGACCGCCACCCCGGAGGACGCCGCCGGAGCGCACGGCGTGCTCCGGCGCACGCTGGAACAGGCGCTGGACGGCCCACGCGCCGAGGAGGTGCCGATCCTCTACGGGGGGAGCGTGAAGCCGCACAACGCGGCCGAGCTGCTCCGGGCCGCGGAGGTCGACGGGGTGCTCGTGGGCGGAGCCAGCCTCGATCCGGACGACTTCGCGGCCATCGCCGCCGCCCTCCCCGACGGCGGCGCCACCGCTTGACACCCCCCGCGCCCGCGATGACGTTTACAGGCTTGCATCCTACGTCTTTCCCCGAGGCCGCATGCTGTACGGAATCCTGCTCACGATCCTCGTCCTCGACGGGATCTTTCTCTCCGTCGTCATCCTCCTCCAGGCCGGTAAGGGAGGGGGTCTCGCCGCGATGGGGGGCGGGGCGGCCGCCACCGAGGGCATCCTCGGCGGTCGGCAGGCCCAGACCGTCCTCACCCGGACCACGTGGATCGCGGGGGCCCTCTTCATGGCTCTCGCCTTCGTCCTCTCCATCCTGTCGTCCCGCGCGACGGAGCCGGAATCCATCCTCCGCCAGGACATCGAGCGGACGGCGCCGGGCGCCGATCCCGAGCCCGTGCTACCGGGCATCGAGGAGGGCAGTCCGCCGGCCGAGGGGGGAGATGAAGGCGCGCTTCCCCTTCCCGAGGAGGAGTAGACCCTCCGGCGCCCTTCCGGGAGCGAGAAGGTGAGCACCTCTCCGGCGCCCTCCGACGTCCGCGGACCGGCCGGCCTCGAGCGATCCGCGCTCCTGGACCTCTACCGGGCCATGGTTCGCGCCCGGACCGCCGAGGAGCGCCTCGAGCTCCTCCACCGCCAGGGACACGTGAAGGGCGGCGTCTACCGCTCGCTCGGCCAGGAGGCCGGCGCCGTGGGGGCCGCCTATCCGCTCCGGCGCCGCACCGACGGCACCGGGGACGTGGTGGCCCAGACCATCCGGGCCACCGGCGCCGTCTTCCTCTTCGGGGGGACCCCCCTCGAATACTTCCGCCAGTATCTCGCGCGGGCCACCGGCCCCACCCGGGGCCGCGAGGCGAACGTCCACTGGACCGACTTCGAGCGCGGCCTGCTCGGTCCGGTGTCGCCGCTCGGCACCATGCTCGAGGTGATGGCCGGCGTCACCCTCGCCTTCCGGCTCCGGGAGGAGGACCGGGTCGGCCTCGTCTTCTACGGCGACGGGGCCACGTCGACCGGCGCGTGGCACGAGGGGCTGGGCATGGCGGCGGCCCGACGATGTCCGCTCGTCCTCGCGGTGGAGGCGAACCAGTGGGCGTTCTCGACCCCCACCCGGCAGCAGACGCGCGTGGAGAGCTTCACGGAGAAGGCCGCCTTCTACGGGATCGCGGCCGAGTCGGTGGACGGCAACGACGTGCTCGCCGTCCTGGAGGCGTCCGCGAGGGCGGCCGACCGCGCCCGCGCCGGGGAGGGCCCCAGCCTCCTGGAGATGCGCACGTTCCGCCGCCTCGGCCACGCCCAGCACGATCCGCAGGACTACGTCCCCGCCGAGACGCTCCGGGAGTGGGAGGAGAAGGACCCGGTGCTCCGCTACCGCGAGCGCGTGGTCGCCGAGGGGTGGGCCGGGCCGGACGAGCTGGCGGCGATCGACGACGACGTGGGGCGCGAGATCGCCGACGCCGCCGACCGGGCGCTGGAGGAGCCGCTCCCGGAGGGCCCCGAGGCGGTGGAGGACGTCTACACCGACCGGGCCGCCCCCGTCCCCTGGACCCGTCTGGCCGAGCCACGTCCGGACTCCCCACCCCGAGCGATCACGCCGTCATGAGTGACACCGCCGTCCCCGCCGATCCTCGCACCGAGCGGCCCGAGCACGTCTCGAAGACCTCCAGGGGAGAGCCCGTGACGCTCCTCGAGGCGGTGAGCGAGGCGCTCTGGGAGGAGATGGAGCGGGACCACGACGTCTTCCTCATGGGAGAGGACATCGGCGTCTACGGCGGCGCCTTCAAGGTGACCCGGGGCTTCCTCGAGCGCTTCGGCGAGGAGCGGGTGATCGACACCCCCATCGCCGAAGGCGGCTTCACGGGGGCCGCGGCCGGTGCGGCCCACATGGGCCTCCGCCCGGTGGTCGAGATGCAGTTCATGGATTTCATCTCGCCGGCCTACGACGTGCTCACGAACTACATCGCCACCTCCCGCTACCGGGGCGCGGGCTCGATCCCGCTGGTCGTGCGGGGTCCGGTCGGCGGGGGAAACCGGGGCGGACCCT
>CAYPDV010000011.1:0-50553 GCA_964409525.1 uncultured Gemmatimonadaceae bacterium | reverse complement strand
CCGCACGCTCTTCTTCGACTTCCTGCCCGTGGACCTCGGCGAGGTCAAGGGATTCAAGACCCGGTTCCACCTCTACACCGTGCCGGGACAGGTCTACTACAACGCGAGCCGGAAGCTCATCCTGAAGGGGGTCGACGGCATCATCTTCGTGGCCGACTCCCAGCGTGAGAGGGCGGAGGCGAACGTGGAATCGATGCAGAACCTCTACGACAACCTCGCCTCCTACGGCTACGACCTCCAGGAGCTTCCCTTCGCGATCCAGTACAACAAGCGCGATCTCGACAACGTCCTTCCAGTCGAGGAGATGCGGTCGCAGCTCAACCCCATGGGCGTACCCGACTTCGAGGCCATCGCGATCGAGGGGAAGGGGGTCTTCGAGACCCTCCAGTCGGTCAGCAGGACGGTGGTGACGTCGTTGAGCTGACTCCGTGTCCGACGACTCTCCGGAGCTCCCCGATCCGTCATCCGCCGCGCCCGTCCCCGCGCCCGACCGGCTGAACCTCCCCAACCTCCTCACGGTGGCCCGGATCGCGGCGACCCCCGCGATCTTCTTCCTGGCGCTCGCCACCTCTCCCGGCGTGCGGCTCACCGCCTTCGTGCTCTTCGTGCTGGCGGCCGTGACCGATCTGTGGGACGGCTATCTGGCGCGGAAGCACGGGCAGATCACGGACGTGGGGAAGCTGCTGGATCCGCTGGCCGACAAGCTCCTCCTGGTCGCCACCTGGGTCCCCTTCTACATGATCTCCCACCGGCCGGGCGAGGTGGGCGACCTGCCGTGGTGGGGCGAGCTGCCGCTCTGGGTGCTCGTGGTGATCTTCGGCCGGGAGCTCTTCATCACGCTCTTCCGGAGCTGGGCCACGCGCAGGGGCGTCGTGATCCCCGCCGGAACGTCGGGGAAGTACAAGGCCTTCATCCAGAATCTCTTCACGGGCGGGCTGCTTCTCTGGTATCCCCTTCTCCAGTGGGCCGAGCGCGGGGGGTGGAGCGGGCTCCTGTGGGACGTGTGGCGACACTTCCACGGCGCGTGGATCGCCCTCTTCCTCGCGGTGGCGATCGTTCTCACCGTCTACTCGCTCGTCGACTACCTCTGGGCGTACCGGGGGCTCATCCGGAGCGACCAGGCGGAGTGAGCGCGTCGACCCGGGACGACGGGGCCGCGCCGCGGAGCGTCGTGGTCGCGGTGGGAAACGAGCTGCTGAGCGGCCGCAGCGTCGACACGAACACCACCTTCCTGGGGCGCGCCCTCGCCGGTCTGGGCGCGCCGGTGGGACGGGGGCTCACGGTTCCCGACGAGCCGGAGGCGATCCGGGGAGCGGTGTCCGACGCGCTCGGTCAGGCGGACGTCGTGGTGGTCACCGGCGGCCTGGGTCCCACCGAGGACGACCGCACGAGGGAGGCGGTGGCAGGTCTCCTGGGGCGCCCCCTCCGGACGGACGAGGCGTACCTGCACGGGCTCCAGGAACGCTTCCGGGCCGCAGGGCTGGGCGAGCTTCCGGCCACCAATCGATCGCAGGCCGACGTGCCGGAGGGGGCCACGGTGCTCCCGAACCCGCACGGCACGGCTCCCGGGCTGCTCATGGAGACGGACGAGGGACGGCTGGTGGCGCTCCTGCCGGGAATCCCCCGGGAGATGGAGGCGATCGTCCGGGAGAGCCTGCTGGCGGAACTCCGCGCCCGCCTCGGCGCTCGTCTCACGCCGGTGCTCCACCGGACCCTCCGCACCACGGGGCTCGCAGAGTCCGAGCTCGCCCAGCGGGCCGAGCACGTCCTGCCGGAGGACCGGGGCGGAGTGGAGGTGGCCTTCCTCCCGCACACGACCGGCGTGGATGTCCGGCTCACCGCCCGCGTGGGCGGCCCGGAGACGGGAGGTGAGGAGGCCGCGCTCGCCCGGCTGGAGCGGATCGAGGGGGCGCTCCGGCCCGTGGTGGAGGGACATCGCTACACCACCGGCGAGGAGGACCTGGTCGAGATCGTGGGCGATCTCCTGCGCCGGTCCGGCCGGACTCTCTCGGTCGCGGAGAGCTGCACGGGCGGGATGCTCGGTTCGAGGCTCACCCGGTACGCCGGCGCATCCGACTTCTTCGTGGGCGGGGTGATCGCCTACGACGACCGCCCCAAGAGGGAGCTGCTGGGCGTCCCGGAGGAGCTGATCCTCGCGGAGGGAGCCGTCTCGGAAGCGGTGGCTCGGGAGATGGCGCTCGGCGCGGCCGACCGCCTCGGAAGCGACTGCGCCGTCTCGATCACCGGCATCGCGGGTCCCGGGGGAGGGAGCGAGGAGAAGCCGGTGGGCACCGTCTGCTTCGCCGCCGTCGTGGACGGCGAGGCGTCGGTGGAGCGCAGAGTCTTTCCGGGGCGGAGGGAGGACGTGCGCGAGCGGTCCGCGCAGGCGGCGCTGGAGCTCCTCCGACGAAGATTGCAGGGGTCGTGACGACGATCGCCTCCTCTCGGGCGCAGGATCGCGGCCGATCCGGCCCGTCCCGTCGAACCCGGGCCTTCCGCGAGGGTATCGATGGCGCCGCCGAGGGAGAGGAGCCGACGGATTCGCCGGGTGGAGAGAGATGACCGATCGAGAGAAGGAGCCCGACGTCCTGGACGAGACCGAGGACCGGCCGCGTGGCGCGGAGGCCGAGGACACCGCCGGAGGCGCCGCGGAGCCGGACCCCTCCGACCGACCCGAGGAGGGCGACGGGGGAGGGGGCCCCGAGGAGGCCGACGCGCTGAGCTCGCTCCGGGACGAGTTCCAGAGCCTCGAGGACCGCCACCTCCGGCTCGCGGCGGAGTTCAACAACTTCCGGCGTCGGGCCGAGACCGAGCGCACGGAGGCGTGGAGCCGGGCGCAGGCCGAGCTGGTGGGCCGGCTCATCGACCCCCTCGACGACCTCCGGCGGGTGAACGAGCTCGACGAGGCCGCCGCCTCTGTGGAGGCGCTCCTCGAAGGGGTGGAGATGGTCGAGCGGAAGCTCCTCCGGGCGCTTCGGGAAGCCGGCGCCGAGGTCGTCGATCCGGATCCGGGCGACCGTTTCGAGCCGGAGACGATGGAGGCGATGATGCGCGTGTCGACCGAGGACCCGGATGCCGACGACACGGTGGAGGCCGTGCTCCAGAAGGGATACCGGTTCCGGGGCCATCTCGTCCGTCCGGCCCGCGTGAGCGTCCGGAAGCACGGATAGGAGAAGGAGGAGCATGGCGACCGCCACCCGGGACTACTACGAGATCCTCGGCGTCTCCGAGTCCGCCTCCCAGGACGAGATCAAGAAGGCGTACCGGAAGCTCGCCAAGCGCTACCACCCGGACGCGAATCCGGACGACGAGCAGGCCACCGACCGATTCAAGGAGGTGGGAGAGGCGTACGCCGTCCTCTCCGATCCGGAAAAGCGGAAGAAGTACGACCAGATGCGCCGCTTCGGGGGCTTCGGATTCGGGCGGGGCGGGCCGGCCGGCGGCCGTCCCGCGGGTCCGGGGACTCCCGGTCCCGAGGGAGCGGAGGGCTTCTCCTTCTCCTTCGAGGACCTCTCGGGCTTCGGCGGCTTCTCCGACATCTTCAGCTCGATCTTCGACCGCGGCCGACGCCGGGAGGGAGAGCCGGGTCGCCGGGCGACGGCGCGCGGCCGGGACGTCGAGTACGTCGTCGAGGTGGGCTTCCTCACCGCCGCCCGCGGCGGAAAGATCTCCGTGCAGGTCCCGATCTCCGAGGAGTGCGCCACGTGCGGGGGCGACGGCGCCGCCCCCGGAGCCGAGGTCCGCACCTGCCCCGAGTGTGGGGGAAGGGGGCAGGTCTCCTTCGGTCAGGGCGGCTTCGCCGTCCAGCGTCCCTGTCCGGCGTGCATGGGGCGGGGGAAGGTCCCGGAGCGTCCGTGCCCGTCGTGCGGCGGGAGCGGGACGCTGCGGCAGAACCGGACCATCCAGGTATCGGTGCCGGAGGGGGTCGACACCGGCTCGAAGCTCCGCCTCTCCGGGCAGGGGGAGCGGGGCGCGGCGGGGGGAGCACCCGGCGACCTGGTCCTCACCTTCAAGGTCCGGCCGCACCGCTTCTTCCGGAGGGAGGGGCTCGACGTGCACGTGAGCGTTCCCATGAACCTGGCCCAGGTGACCCTCGGCTCGAAGATCCGGGTGCGCACGGTGCACGGCACGAAGGTCGTGCTCCGGATCCCGCCCGGCACCCAGCCCGGCACCCGCTTCCGGGTCCGCGGACAGGGCATCCGCCGCGGAGGCCGGACCGGCGACCAGTACGTGGAGGTGAAGGTCCGCGTGCCCGAGGAGCTGGACGGAGAGGAGCGCGAGGCGATGGAGCGCTTCGCCGACGCCGCCGGGCTCAAGCACTGACCGGACGCCACCGCTCCGACAGGGGCGTGGCGCCGAACGGAGGGAGGACAGGATGGGACGGACGATCCGCGACGACGAGCTCCGGAGCTGGGAGGTCTTCGCGACCACCGGCCCCTACGGTGGAACCCGGCCCGCCCGGCTCGTATTCCGCTGCAGGTCGGATCCGGGGATCCGCGCGAGGAAGGCGGAGCTCGAAGGCGACAAGTCGGACGCCGAGCGGGCGGTGCGCACCCTCTCCGAAGCGGAGCTGCTCGATCTGCTGGACTCGACGGTCGAGCTCGACTGAGGGCCGGGGGCTTCGGGGGCATTGCACGGCCCCCGGAGCGCGGGCGACCGGGCGCCGCTATCCGCTCGCGGCCGCGGTCCCGCGTGGAACCCCGACCGGGACGCCGGCTGTACGGAGCGCCCGCACGATCCGCCCGCCTCCGAGCAGGCGCTCGCCCCGGAAGAGCACGCCGGACTGGCCGGGAGTCACGGCCCGCTGCGGCGTCTCGAAGCGGAGCGTGACCTCGCCGGGGGCGTCACCGGGTGCACCGGGCGAGGCCTCCTCGACGACCCCGTTCACCGGACACCCGCCGTGCCGGATCTGGACCTGGACGCGCTCGCCCGCGTCGGGAAGGCGACCGTGCCAGTTCACCTCGCCGACCTCGACGGCGGGCGCGTCCAGCTCCTCCCGGGTGCCGACCACCACCTCGCGGCGCTCGGGCCGGATCTCCAGCACGTAGAGCCGCTCGGAGAAGCCGCCCCCGAGCCGTCGCCGCTGCCCCACGGTGTAGCCGGCGTAGCCGTCGTGCTCGCCGAGCACCTCTCCGTCCAGCGTCACGATCGGTCCGGGCTCGAGCGCGGCGTGGCGCTCCGGGAGCCGCTTCTCGAGGAGGTCCCGGTAGTCCCCGGTCGGCACGAAACAGATCTCCTGGGACTCGGGCTTCTCGGCGGTGTGCAGCCCCAGGTCGCGGGCCCGCTCCCGGACCTCGTCCTTCGTGAGGCTCCCGAGCGGGAAGTGGAGACGGGGCAGCATCGCCCGCGGCAGGCCCCAGAGGAAGTACGCCTGGTCCTTCGCCGGGTCGACGCCCCGGAGGATCGCCGCGTCGTCCTCTCCCTCACGCAGCATGCGGACGTAGTGGCCCGTCGCGATCCCGTCGCAGCCGAGCATCCGTCCCCGCCGGAGCAGGTCGCCGAACTTGACGTTCGAGTTGCAGCGGACGCAGGGGTTCGGCGTGCGGCCCCGCGCGTACTCGGTGACGAAGTCGTCGATCACGTCCCGGGTGAACTCCTCCTCCACGTCGAAGACCCGGTGGGGGATCCCGATCCGGTCCGCGACCCGGCGGGCGTCGGTGATGCCTTCGAGGCCGCAGCACGTCTTCGAGGGCCCCTCGACCTCGGAGTAGCAGAAGGTCTTCATGGTGGCGCCCACGACCTCGTGGCCCGCCTCGTGGAGGAGCGCGGCGGCCACCGACGAGTCGACTCCCCCGGACATCGCGACCAGGATCCGGCGAGGGGCGCTCACGGCCGGACCTCCGTGGCGGGGGCCGCCGCCGGGTCGGCGAGCTCGCCGGGGCGCGCTCGGCCCCCTGGCTCCGGCCGAGCGGACGCTTCCGCCTCCACCCCCCGCATCCGGCCGATGACGCGCAGCAGCGCGTCCGCGGCGCCGTCCACCTCGTCGGCCGTCGTCGTGCGGCCGAGGGAGAAGCGCACCGTCGCGGCGTCGTACTCCTCACCGTGGAGCGCGGCCAGGACGTGGCTGCCGCGGTGGGCTCCGCT
This sequence comes from uncultured Gemmatimonadaceae bacterium, assembly GCA_964409525.1. GTDB lineage: Bacteria > Gemmatimonadota > Gemmatimonadetes > Longimicrobiales > Gaopeijiaceae > CAYPDV01. The sequence continues at coordinate 44,469 of CAYPDV010000011.1, read as the reverse complement.
CGAGCAGGCCGAGCCTCCGGACGCAGCGACCCCCTCCAGGTCCAGGGCGGCGAGGAGGGCCTCGCCGTCCAGGTCGGGGATCCCGAGGCTCAGCACGTGCGGGGCGCGCTCGCCGGTGCCGGCGTGGACGCGGACGCCCGGCAGCGTGTCCCGGAGGCGCTCCGAAAGACGGTCCCGGAGCGCCTCGAGGCGCGGGGCTACCGACTCGATCTCCTCCACGGCGAGCCGGACCGCCCGGGCGAGTCCGACCGCTCCGGCCACGTCCTCCGTGCCCGGCCGGAGCCCCCGCTCCTGCCCGCCCCCGAAGAGGAGCGGCTCGAGCCGGGTGCCGTCCCGGACGACGAGGGCGGCCGCGCCCTTCGGCCCCCCGAGCTTGTGGCCGGTGACGGTGAGGAGGGAGGCAGCGACCCGCTCCAGGTCCACCGGCACCTTGCCCACCGCCTGGACCGCGTCGGTGTGGAAGGGCACGCCCGCCTCCCGGCACCGGTCGGCGACCGCTTCCACCGGGAGCACCGTCCCCGTCTCGTTGTTCACCCACATCACCGAGACGAGCGCGGGCCGGCGCTCGAGTGCGCGGTCGAGGGCGGCCAGGTCGAGGGAGCCCTCCTCCGAGACCGGCAGGAGCACGCGCTCGCCCCCCTCGCGCTCGACGGCCTCCGCCGGCTCGAGCACGGCCCTGTGCTCGACGGCCGAGCAGACGACGAGGGGGGGCGCTCCATCGGCCGCGGCCGCCCGGGCACGGCCCAGCACGGCCAGGTTGTTCGCCTCGGTGCCGCCCCGGACGAAGCGGATCTCCGACGCCCGGACACCGAGCGCGGCCGCGACGACCTCACGGGCTTCCTCGAGCACGACCGCGGCCCTCCGTCCCCAGCCGTGAGTCGACGACGGATTGCCGAACGCCTCCGCTCCGAACGGCTCCATCGCATCCCGGGCCTCGGGGCGGAGGGGGGTCGTGGCGGCGTGGTCGAGGTAGATGGACATGGTGTGCGTTCGACACCGGATGGCGGGTGCGGTTCCGGGGCCTCCCGCTTCGCCACCGGGCCCGCCGGCATTACCTTTCCGGAGCCGTCCGTCCCCCTCGCCCCGGATCCATGCCGCGTACCGCACCGCCCCTCCCGGAAGGCCGGCCCCGGAGCTTCCGCTCCACCGTCCACGGGATGGTCTTCGCCGGCCGCGACCGCCACCTGGCCGGGGTCGCCGCCGGAGACGCGCTCACGCTGATCCCCGATCCGCCCGGACAGGAGGATCCCGAGGTGTGGGTGCACCTGCCGTCCGGCGATCCGCTCGGCCATCTGCCTCCGGAGATCTGCGCCTGGCTCGCCCCCTGGCTCCAGCGGGGCGGCAGCGCGGCGGCCCGCGCCGTCCAGGTCCTCGGTGACGACACGCCCACGTGGCGGCGCCTGGTGCTCGAGGTCTCCTGCGAATGAGGACGGCGCCCACGGACCGGCCGCTACCTCCGGACCGGCGCCCGCGCCTTCCTCAGAAGGTCGACACCCTCAACGTGCCCAGCGTGCCCGCCTCCATCGTCTCCCGGGTCCGGAAGGGCTCCCCGTACGGCACCCGCACGAGCGAGCCGTAGGCGGCCAGCCGCGCCCGGACCTGCTCTTCGAAGCTCCTCTCGCCCCCCGGGAAGAGCTCACCGGCGCCCGAGCGGCCCTCGAACTGCGATCCGTAGCAGGCGAGCGCCTCCATCTTCCGGTCCATCTGCTCGGTGACGTCCACGACGAAGGTCGGGGCCGCGACGTCCTCCCGGAAGGTGGTGCAGTGCACCACCTTGTGGGGGCGGAAGGCGGTGCCCGGCGCGTCCCAGTTCGTCAGCCCGGCCAGGAACGAGGCGTCGTAGACCAGCTCGGCGGTGCGGTAGTGGTCCGGGTGCCGGCTCCGGATCCAGTGAGTGACCACCACCCGCGGCCGGAGCTCCCGGATCAGAGCCGCCACGGTGCGCCGCTCCTCGGGCCCGTTCTGGATTCCCCCGTCCGGCAGCCCCGCGTTCCGCCGCGTGACCAGGCCCATCACCTCGGCCGCGCGCTCGGCTTCCCGTGCCCGCTGCCCGGCGCTGCCCCGGGTGCCGGTCTCGCCCCGGCTCAGATCGAGGACGCCGACCCGCTCGCCCGCGTCCACGGAGCGGATCAGGGCGCCGCCCGAGAGCAGCTCGGCGTCGTCCGGGTGGGCGAAGACGGCCAGCACGTCGAGGGGTTCGGTCACGGCTCCTCCGGTCGTTCGGGACGGGAGAGGATAAGGCGGCGGCGCGGTCCGGCGCGACCCGCGGCTACTCGGCCCTGAGGGCGACCACGGGCTCCATCCTCGAAGCCCGCACGGCCGGGATCAGGCCGAAGAGCATGCCCGTGACGACGGCCATCGCCAGGGCGGCCGCCACGGACCATAGGGGGATCTCCGCCGGCAGCGGCGTCATCGACGCCACCCCGCTCGAGAGCCCCCACCCGAGCAGCAGCCCGAGTGCTCCGCCGAAGAGCGTGAGCACCGCCGCCTCCACGAGGAACTGCCAGAGGATTTCCCTGCGAGTGGCGCCGATCGACTTCCGCACGCCGATCTCCCGGGTCCGCTCCGTGACCGAGATCATCATGATCCCGATCACGCCGATCCCCCCCACCAGGAGCCCCACGGAGGAAAGGGCGAGCATCACCAGGAAGAAGACCGCGGTGAGCTGGTTGAAGGACTCCAGCAGCTCGGCCGAGCGCATGACGGCGAAGGTGTTCTCCTCGCCGGGCCGGAGGCCGCGCATCGAGCGCATCGCGCCCACCACCTGATCGATCGCCACCTCCTGCTCCACGCCGTCCTCGGGCACGACGATCATCTGCGCCTGCCAGTTGGACACCTTCAGCCGCTTCATCGCGGTCGTGTAGGGGAAGACGGCCCAGTGACGGACGGCGTCGCTGAAGACGTTCTCTTCCGCGCGGTAGACGCCGACCACCCGGAACGACTCGCTCACCGCACGCTGGCCGGCCGTGGCCCGCACCCAGCGGCCGATCGGGTCGCGCTGGCCGAAGAGCTCCCGTGCGAGTGCCTCGGAGACGACGACCACCGCCCGGGAGCTCCGCACCTCCTCGGGGAGGAAGTCGCGTCCCGCCTCGAATTCTCCCTGGCTGTACGCGGGCCACCCCGACGAGTACCCCTGCGACTGGACGTTCCGGACGTCGCGCCCCTCGAACTGGAGCGAGGCGCTGAAGGAGAAGTTGTAGAGCGCCTCGTCGACGGCCGCGAGGCCTGCGACCCGCTCGGCCTCCTCGGCCTCGAGCCGGGGATAGTCCCACCACGCCGGCCGGTCTCCGCCGCCCACGAGCCGGACGTCGGAGAAGTCGAAGCGCGCCACGAAGAAGTTGCGGGGGCCGGCGGCCTCGATGCCGGAGACGATCGAGCCCCGGATGCCGGTGATCATGGAGGCCATCGCCACCACCACCGAGACGCCGATGGCGACCCCGAGGATCGTGAGCCCCGACCGGATCTTGTTGGCCCGCACGGCGTCGAGCGCGATGCGGAGTCCCTCCTCCAGCGTGTGGAGGTTCATGCCGCCCTCACTCATAGCGCAGCGCGTCGACCGGATCGAGACGGGAGGCCCTGGAGGCCGGATAGACGCCGGAGGCCACCCCCACCACCACTCCGAGCGCCAGCCCCACCGCGATCCACTTGGGATCGACGGCAGCCGGCAGCGGCGAGGCCGCCCGGACGAGCGCCGTCAAGCCGATTCCCACCGCGACCCCGAGCAGGGCGCCGAAGCCGGAGAGCGTGGCACCCTCGATCAGCACCTGTGTGAGGATGTCCCGCCGCCTCGCGCCGAGCGCCTTCCGCACCCCGATCTCCCGCGTCCGCTCCATCACCGACACCAGCATGATGTTCATGATGACGATCCCGCCCACCACCAGGGAGATCGCCACCAGGCCGGGAAGGGCCAGGAAGAGCATCCGTGAGATGCGGTTCCAGAAGCCGAGGCTCTCGTCCGCCGTCTCCACCTCGAAGTCGTTCGGCTCCCCGGGCCGGAGCCGGTGGAGGGTCCGCATGATGCCCTCCGCCTCCACCCGGGCCGCCGGAACGAGCTCCGGAGAGGGGGTGCGGATGATGATCATGTCGACCACGCCCCGCGGATTCGAGATCCGCTGCACGGCCGAGCGCGCCGGCGCCACCACGATGTTGTCGAGGGAGATCCCGAAGAGGGATCCCTGCGCCTCCAGCACCCCGATGACCCGGTAGGGATAGCCGCGCACCCGCACCCGGTGGCCGACGGGGTCGACGTCCGGGAAGAGCGTCTCCGCGACGCTCGCCCCCAGTACCAGGACCGGGACCCCCTCGCGCTCCTCCTGGAGCGAGAAGGGACGCCCGTTGGCGACCTCCCAGTCGCGGACCTGGAAGATCTCGGCCGAGGCGCCGGTGAGCCACGCGTTCTCGGCGGTGCGCCCGTTGTCGGCGGCGAGGTTCGCGTTGACGCGGCTCTCCACCGCGATCACGGCGGGGGTGCGCATCCGCTCGCGAAGCGCGTCCCAGTCGTCGTAGGTGAGACGCGGACGCCGCGCCCGGGCCCGGCGCTCCTCCGGGTCCGGCGAGCTGAAGCTCACCTGGGGCGTCCGGCTCACGGTCACGGTGTTGATGCCGAAGACGAAGGAGCCGAAGTCCTCGCGGATGTAGCGGTCCATCCCCTCGACGACGCTCACCACCACGATGAGGAACATCACCCCGATGATGACGCCCAGGAGGCTGAAGAAGCTCTTCAGCTTCTCGGTGCGGATCTGGGCCATGGCCAGCCGGACCCCTTCCCAGAGGTGCATTCAGTCCTCCGGGCCCGCCGCCTCCATCGGACGGACGCGCTGCTCGTCGCCGAGGTCCCGGATCCGCTGGTAGGGGCCGGCCACCACGGTGTCCCCCTCCTCGACGCCGGTGAGGACCTCGAAGTACTCCTGGCCCGTGATGCCGATGCTCACGGGGGTGAACCGGGCGACGCCGTCGCGGACGACGAAGACGCCCTCCACCTCCCGCTGATCCGGCTCGTCGGACGCGGCCTCGCCGCCGCCGGCCCCCGGGGCCGGGGCGGATTCCTCGTCGTCCTCCGCGGGAGCGACGGAGTCGTCCGCGGCCTCCTCGCCGTCGGCCGTCGCCTGCAGCGCGGAGCGGTCCCGTATGGTCAGGGCGATGATCGGGATCGCCAGGGCGCTGCTCCGGGAGGCGGTGACGATCTCGGCGGTGGCCGAGAGGTCGGGCCGGATGCCGTCGGGCGGATCCCGCAGCGTCACGACCACCTCGAAGTCGACCGACGCGGAGGAGGTGGTGCTCCCCGGCGCGCCGGCCGCCTGGATCGCGCTGTTGCCGATCTCGGTCACGGTTCCGGGGAAGCGCCGGTCGCGGAAGGCGTCGATCCGGACGGTGGCGCTGTCGCCGAGCGAGATGTGGGGGATATCCGTCTCGTCCACCTGGACCACCGCCTCCATGGCGTCGAGCCCGCCGATCGTGAGCAGGAGGCTTCCCGGGTTGTTCATCGTCCCGATGACGGCGGTCTCGCCTTCCTCCACGTTCAGGCGCGTCACCCGCCCCGAGATCGGGGCCCGGATCACGGTCTTGTTCAGCCGGTCGCGGGACTCCTGGAGCGTCGCGGCGGCCTGGCCGACCCCGTGCTCGAGCGCGTCCCTCTGCCGCTCGGCGACCTCGAGCTGGGTCTCGGCGTTCTCCACCTCCTGGCGGCTCACGAGGAGCGAGTCGCGCTCCCAGAGCGAGCGCATCCGCTGGAGCTCGCGGCGTGCCTGGGCCACGGACGCCTCCTGCTGGGCGAGCTGCGAGCGCGCCTGGCGAAGCGAGGCGTCGGCCCGGGTGACCGAGGAGGCGAACTCGGTGGGATCGATCTCGAGCAGGACGTCGCCCGCCTCGACGTCCTGTCCCTCGCGGATCGCGAGCCGGGTGACGCGCCCCGAGATGTCGGCGCTGATGTCGACCGACCGCGCCGCGCGGATGTTTCCGCTGGCCGTGACGGTCGAGACGAGGTCCCTCCGCTCGATCTCCTCCATGCGGACCTCCACCCCCTCGCCGCGGTCGCTGGCGATGCTGAGGGTGGCGGCGGTGCCGAGCACGAGGAACACGCCCACCCCGATCAGGACCTTCCTTCCTCGCGTCATGAAACGTCCTCCGTTCCGGTGGTGCCCGTCTCTCGCAGGGGGGCTCCCACGACCGATTCCAGAGCGGCCAGGGTGTCGTGGTAGGCGTACACGGCGGCGAGCAGCGCGCGGCCGGCCTGCGCCCGGACGGTCTCGGCCTCCACCAGGTCCAGGAAGGAGGAGGCACCGAGCCGGTAGCGCTCCCGGGCCAGGCGGAGCTGCTCGTCGGCGAGCTCCACGTTCCGCTCTTCGAGCAGCACGCTGCGGTACGCGGCGCGGAGCTGGGCGAGGCCGGAGGCGATCTCGGCCTGCAGGGCCAGCTCGCGCTCCCGGAGCCGGTGTTGGACGTCGCTCCGGCGGACCTCGGCGGCCTCGAGGTCCCGCTGCCGCTGGAGCCCCTGGAACACGGGCAGGCTGACCGTCAGGGAGGCGGCCGGTGGCTGCGCCGTGAAGTCGAAGGGGAAGACGTCGTTGCTCTCGACGATCGCCCGGCGGGTGTCGTCGGTGAGGATGAAGACGCTGCAGTCCTGGGGGGGGAGCGGCGGATCGAGCCGGCTGAAGATCTCGTTCTGCGCCTCGCACTGCGCCAGAGACTGGTTCGCCGACGCCTGGGCGCGGCTCAGGAGCGGGCCGACGTCGCTCACCTGACGGGTGAACCCGCTCAGACCCGCCTGGAGCGAGAGCGTCGGAAAGTACCGGGAGCGCGCCATGCGCACCTCCTGGCTCGAGACCTCACCCTCCGCCCTGAGCTGGAGCAGCGACGGATTCGCCTCGAGGGCGCGCCGGAAGAGGATCTCGGCCTCGAAGTCGGGCTCCTCCACCTCGAATCGGGTGGTCAGCGTGACGGGCCGCTCCACGTCGAGGCCGAGCTGCTGGAGCAGCCGGAAGCGAGCGGTCTCGAGCGCGGCCCCGGCCTGGAGGAGGGAGACCTCGGACCGCCCCACCTGGACCTCCGCCTGGCGGACGTCGAGCGCGCTCGCGGCCCCGACCTCGGCGCGCCCGGTGGCGATCCGCAGGTTGAAGCGGGCGCGCTCCAGCTCCTGCTCCGCGAGCCGGACGGCCTCGAACTGCCGGAGGACCTCGAGGTACGCGGTGGTGACGTCCAGGACGAGCTGGTTGTCCGCCGAGCGGATCCGCGAGGCGGTCGCCTCCCGGCCGGCGCGCGCACGGCCCGGCTCGAGGAGAGCGCGGCCGTCGATCTGGAGCGAGACGCCGGCGGAGTAGCTGGACGAATAGATGGACGGCTGGCGACCGAGGCCGAGCTCCCCGGCCCCGAAGCTTCCGATCCGCTCCTCGCCCTCGCCCTGCCAGCCGATCGAGCCGGAGACCGAGGCGCCGGGCAGGAGCGAGGCGTAGGCCGAGCGCACCTCCCACTCCGCCACCCCCAGGTCGTTCCGAGTCGCGAGGTACGCCGGATTGTGCTCCCGGGCGACCCGCACCGCTTCTCCGAGGGAGAACTCCAGGAGTGTCCGCTCCCCGGTCCCGTCGTCTCCGACCGTCACCGTATCCTGCGCCCGGAGCGTGTCCTGGGCGTGGAGAGGGCCCGTCGGAACGGCGAGCGTTCCTGCGAGAAGGAGGAAGAGGAGTCTGTGCCGCACGTACGTCTCCGTCGACGGGATCGGGTGCCGGACCGCGCGTCCCTACGGTCAGGGAAGATGAGGGGTTTCGGGTCGGGGGAAAGGGTCGCGGCCGCCGGTCGCACCGGCGCGGGCCCTCTCCTGCTACCGGGCCACCTCTGCGAAAAGAGGCGTCGAGATCGATCCCGGAGGATGCCGGCACCGGGCGAGAACGGCGGAAAAGCCGCGGCGCGCGGGAGAAGATATCCGTCCGCGGGGGAGGGAGGGTCGGGCTCGGCTACGCCGGCGGCTCCGTCCGGACCGCGCGGTAGCCCTCCGAGGCGATCTCGACCCGGAGCACCCGGTTCTCGTCGTCGACCCAGACGTCCCGCACGTGATCCGGCCCCTCCACCCGCAGGTGCCGTGCGGAGACGGTCTCACCGCCGATCTCGACCGACGTCGTCCCGACCGTCCTCACCGCGGCGTCGAACTGCTCGCCGGTGCGCGGAAGGATGACCGGAACGGTCTCCTCGCCCTCTTCGACCGCCGATGCGAGGAAGTAGTACTGGTGCGCCACCTGGCTCTCCAGGAGGACTCCCTGGTCACGCACCCGGAACTCGCGCTGCTGCTCTCCGCGCTCCGAGCGGATCCTCGCCAGGTATCGGCGATCCGAGAGGACGACCTGCACGTCGGCCTCGACATCCCCGGTCACCCGCACCTGATACGCCGTGACGAGCATACCGGGACCGGACGCCTCCAGCGCCGGCGCCAGCTTCCGGAGCCCGCTGGGCAGCTCGAGCTCCACGTCGGCGTGGGCGACGACCGTCGCGGACTCGCCCGCTCCGGAGCGGCGGATGAAGAACGTCTCCGTGCCCACCTCGCGGCCGTCCAGGAAGACGGTGAACTCTCCCTCGTCGAGCGTGACCTGCTGCGCCGACGCCGGGAGGGGGCCGGCGGCCGCGGGTGCCGCGAGGAGGATGGCGATCAGCAGGGCGGGCGTCTTCGGGAAGGTCTTCATGGGCTCCCTTGGGTCCGCGACGGGGCGGTCGTGGGGTGTCTTCGTATGGAGTGGTACACCGCGGCCGGAGACGGCGGTCCGCCGGAAGCTCCGGCGAGGACGCCTAGTCCTCGAGGTCCGAGCGGAGGCTCCCCGGAAGCTTCTGGCAGGAACCGTTCCGGCTCCTTCTTCCGGGCCGGCGGTCCGGCGGGTGGAGCTATCCGCCTTCCTCCGGCGTGGAGCCCTGCGGCGAGGGACCCTGCGGTTCCGGATCCTCCGGCGGTGGCGGCCCTGCGGGGCCGGGCGACTCCTCGCCGGGACGCAGGAAGACGGTGCGCTCGAGCGTGTCGATGAACCGCCGGAAGATCGCCTCGCCCTTCTCGGCGGTGGCGCGCGAGGGCCGTCCGACCGCCCCGCCCGAGCCCGGCGGGGGTGTGGCGGCCCGGCCGCGGATGTACTTTCGATACGTCTTCTCGTCGGGGACGAAGTCGGTGATCCGGTCCGTCCGGACCCGATCGGGGGCGAGGTGGAGCATCAGCGAGGTCTCGACCTCTCCGGCGTGCTCCCATTCGAGGGTCCCGTCCACCAGATCGTCGACGTCGATGGCGTAGAGGTCCACGACGGTGGGGGTGGATTCGTTCGTCAGCGCCATGAGCACGGCGTCCAGGTGCGGCTCGTAGCGGTGGGCGGTGATGATGACGAATTCGGTGACGCCGTGCTCCTCCCAGCCGGCGAGGAGCTCGTTCACGAGCCGGTGGAGGGTCTTGCGTCGCAGCGTGACGGTGCCGGCGAACTGCTTGTGCCCCGGGAGGGAGACCCCGTACGGGATCGTCGGTCCGCGGAGGATCCCGAGCCGGGCGGAGAGTTCGGCCGCCACGCGGTCGGCGACGAAGGTGTTCGTGCCGAGGGGGAGGTGAGGACCGTGCTGCTCCAGGGCGCCCACCGCGAAGATCATCCGGGATTCCCGGGCCAGGACCCGCCCGACCTCCGGCCACGTGAGGAGGTCGAGGTCGTATGAGGCTCGCTGGCCGGCTTCCCCGTCTTCCGTCATGGCTTCTCCTCTGGCTCGGCGTCCTTCTCCTGGCCGCGTGGACGCGCTGGCCCTCGCCGTGGTGGCTCCTCCCGGTGGCGGCGGTCGCGTTCGTACGCGCCCTCCGACCCCGTCCTGGGCGAGGGCTCCTCCAGCTCGCCGCGGCCGTGCTCCTCCTGTCGACGCTGGCGGGTTTCGCCGGCCACGTCCACCTCGTCCGGCTTTCCGGCGAGTCCGCGACCCTCCTCCGCGATCGCCGCGAGGCGGAGGTCGCGGAGGAGCTCAATCGCCGTCTGGACGCCCTTCTCGAACGGGGAACGGCCGAGGCGGAGCGCCTCGCCGGCCTCCCGCTCCCCGACGATCCGGGCCGGGCCGCAGCGGCCCTCCTGGACGAGGCCGGGCGAGCCGGGGTCGCGGCGGTCGCGGTCTACGACGAGAACGGAAGCCTCCTCTCCTGGGACGGGGTCCACCGGGGGCCCGTGCCCGACCTGGTGACCCGTGGTGAGAGGACCCTCGCGTACGGCGAGCGGCCCCTCTTCAGCTACCTGTACTTTATCGCCCCGCGGGAGGAGGGGGGAGGGACGGCCATGGCCGCGGTCCTCCTCCGCTCCGATCTGCCCCCGGGGCTCGAGGCCCGTGGAGACGACTTCGTCTCCCGCTTCGGGCGCGCCACCGGCGAGACGATCCGTGTCTCCCGCGCGGAGCGTGCCGCCGGCGAGGGCGTGTGGGATTACGGCTGGGAGGACGAGACCCTCTTCAGCGTCTCCGTGGAGCGCCCGCCCGAGGCCGTCCTCCTCCGGGACGCCCTTCTCCTCTGGGTCCGCATCGCCGCCGCCGGCGCAGCTCTCGCCTGGCTGCTGCTGGCACTGGGGGGGCGACACCTCCCCGCCCACCGGGCGTCGGCCGCCTTCGGGCTGCTCGCGCTGGCCGCCGTGCTCCCGCTCGGAGCGATCCTGGGCGAGCCGGCCCTCTTCTCGCCGCACGCGTTCCTCCTTCCGGGCGTGGAGGCCACGCTCGGACGACTCCTCTTCGTCGGGGCGGCCGGCGTGGCGGCGTTCGGGATCTTCCGCCCTGCCCGGCCGTGGGGGGATCCCCTCTGGGCGGCCATGGGCGTGGCCGTCCTCTTCCCCCTCGTGGGGGCGCTTCTCGCGCACTCTCCGACGCGGGGGCTCCTCGCGGGGCCGGAGGGGCCGTGGGTGCTCCTCGCCATCGGGCAGTCCATCGCGCTGATCCTCGTCGCGCTCCTCCTCCTCGGGCGGGCCCCGAGCCGGGCGGTGCCGGGGGCGACCCGATCTCTCTGGCCTGTGCTGGGGATCTTCTCGGCGGCCGCGCTCGGCGGCGCGGCGGCGGTCGCCGTCCGGATGACCGGCACCTTCCCGCCGTGGGGGCTGGTCGCGTGGGGGCTTCCCGCGTACCTCCTCGCCCGCCGGATCGGCGGGCCGGGCGACTGGAGGGGGTCTCTCGCCCATCGCGGAGCGGCCGTGCTCCTCGGGGTCAGCGCGGCGCTCCCGCTCGCGTGGAGCGGCAGGGTCGAAGCCCGGATGGCCGTCGGCGAGGAGGAGCTCGCCCGTCTGGGGGTGCGGGTCGATCCCTACCTCGACTTCCTCCTGATGCGACTCGGCCGTCACCTCGGTGAGCGGGACCTGGAGGGAGAGGAACCCGTCGCGATCCTCTACCGCAGCTGGGTGTCGAGCGGTCTCGCCGAGGAGGGCTATCCGCTCTGGATGACCATCTGGACGGAGGGAGGGATTCCAGCGGAGGAGCTCCGCATCGGGGTGGCCGGACCTCGCCCGGCCGTCGCCGACGACTTCCTGGACCGGGCCCGGGAAGAGGGGGCGGTCACCGTACGGCGGTTCGACATGGCCGACGCCCACTACATCGCCACCGTCCCGCTGGAGGGGGGACGGGTGGCGACCGCGGTGGTGCCGCCCCGGCGGGAGCCCAGGGCCGCTGCGGCGCTCGGCCCCCTCTTCGGAAGAGACGCCGGAGCGGAGGCGGGCGAGCTGACGCTGATCCCGCTCCTTCCCGGTGACGAGCTCGCCATGGACGACCGCGTGCGGTGGTCCCGTACCGGTGACGGGTGGAAGGCCAGGCTCGGGCTGGTCTACCCGGACCGCCTCTACCATGCCTATTTCGACGTCGACGTCCCGTCGGCACCGGTCGCGGCGGCGCGGGCCTTCCTCCTGCTCGTGCTGCTCCTCGCGCTGACGCTCGCGCTCGACGCGGCGGGTCGCACCGTGGCGGAGGGGAGCCGGCTACGACCGCGCGAATGGACCGCGGTCCTCTCCTCCTTCCGCGCTCGGGTCACCCTCGCGCTGTTCGGATTCTTCGTCCTCTCGCTCGCGATCTTCGGGACGCTCGCCTACCGCACCCTCTCCGGAGCGGCGGTCCGGACCGCCCGGGCCCTCGCCACCCGGGTCGCCGAGGAGGGTGCGGGGTGGTACGTCGAGGTGGGGGGCTCGATGGAGCTCCTCGCGCGGCGGGTCGGATCGGACGTGCTTGAGTACCGCGAAGGGGCGCTCCGCGGCGGCTCGGTGGACGAGCTGGTGGAGCTGGGACTCTACGAGGGATGGGTGCCTCCGGAGGTGTATCAGGCCCTGAGCGCACGACAGGACCTCTCGGCGACCACCCGCGGCTCGCTGGGAGACTGGGACTACGTGACGGGGTATCGCCGCCTGCCCGACGGCGGCGTGCTGGCCGCGCCGGTTCCCCAGGCCGCGGGAGCCGTGGCGGTGCGGCGGCGCGAGGTGGCCGACCTGCTCGGCTTCGCCGTGGTCATGGGCGGGCTGCTCTCGCTCGGGCTCGCGCTGCTGGTGGGCCGGACGCTCACGCGACCGATCCACACGCTCCAGGTGGCGTCGGAGAGGGTCGGGGCGGGGAATCTGGGCGTCCGCCTTCCGGAGGGGCGCAACGACGAGTTCGGAGCGGTCTTCTCCGCCTTCAACCGGATGGTGTCCAGGCTCCGCCGGGCGCGACGGAACCTGCTCCGCTCCTCCCGTCGGACGCGCGCCATCGTCGAGGAGGCCGCCACCGGGGTGATCGCTCTCGATCCGGCAGGCCGGGTCACCCTCGTGAATCCGCGGGCGCGACGGCTCCTCCAGCGCCCGATCCGGGAGGGCCAGCCGGTCGCTCCGGACGGAGAGGGGCCCGGAGGGGAGGTGGCCCGCTGGCTGCGGAGGTACTTCCGGGACGGTCTCCGCGAGGCCACCACCGAGATCCAGGTCGGAGACCGCCGGATCCGGATCCGGGCGCGGAGGATCTCGCGCACGGGGCCGCCGGGCGGCGCGGTCGTCTCGCTCGAGGACGTCACCGACGAGCTCCGGAGCGAGCGGATCCTCGCGTGGGGCGAGATGGCGCAGCAGGTGGCGCACGAGGTGAAGAACCCGCTGACCCCCATCAAGCTCAGCGTGCAGCACATCCGCCGCGCCTGGGAAGACCGCCGACCCGACTTCGAGGCGATCCTCGCCCGCAACGTGGAGGCGGTGCTCACCGAGATCGACCGGCTCGCCGCCATCGCCCGCGGGTTCTCCCGTTTCGCGGCGCCGGGACCCGCCGAGGCGCGCCCGCTCGAGCCGGTCGACGCCGGTACCGTGGTGGAGGAGGTCCTGGCCCTCTATGCGGGCGGCGAGGGGCCCGTCCGCTTCGAGTCGGGGGTCGCTTCCGATCTGCCCCCGCTACGGGGGCGCGAGACGGAGCTGAAGGAGGTCCTGGTGAACCTCCTCGAGAACGCCCGGGCGGCGATTCCGCGCCGGGGTCGGGTCCTCGTCGAAGCCGAGCGCCTGGACGACGCCATCGAGCTGCGCGTCCGGGACGACGGCACCGGGATCTCCCCGGAGATCCTTCCGCGGATCTTCGAGCCCCAGTTCTCCACGCGATCCTCCGGGACCGGCCTCGGGCTCGCCATCGTGCGCAGGCTGGTCGAGTCGTGGGGCGGGAAGGTGGACGCGGAGAGCCGGGCCGGCGAAGGAACCACCGTGCGGGTCCGGGTGCCGCTCTGGGACGACGGCGGGGGGCTTCCGGAACCCGGCCCGGCCGCCCCCGATTAGCGGGTCGAGAAGGTGTGGCAGCGGGCCTCCGGCGGCGACGGGGGCTCTGGCGGGCGAGGCCCGGGACCGCCATTTTAGGAGTCGAGCGGAACGCGTGCATCCACCGCCGGAGACGATGAGGGAACCCCTACAGGATGGTCCCCAGCCCGGCGTCCGGAGTGCGGACGCCCATTCCCGTCCCTTCCGTCCCACTCCCGCGGATCCGCCGTCGGCTCCGCCCCCGGCCCCGCCGGGGCGGGGGGCCCCGTCCTCGGCTTTCGAGCCCGTCGACCTGGGCCGCTGGATCGAGGGACGCCGCGAGGCGATCGTCGAGCGGTGGCTCGACGAGATGGAGAGCCGGCCGGGTGGCCCCGTGGACGATGTGCTGGAGCTCTACCGCTCCTTCTGCACCTTCATGGCGCGCGCCGTCTCCGCCGCCCTGGGCCCCTACCGGGACCAGGTGGATCCCCTGCTCCAGCAGGCGTGCGAGCTCTACGGATCGCTCGGCGCCTTCCGCGGGCTGGCGGCGGGTGAGGTCGTCGAGGAGGTGCAGCTCCTCCGGGAGGTCGTCATCCGCTTCCTCTACGCGGATCCTCCGGTGGGCGGAGAGGGCCTCCTGTCGCTCCGCGACGTCCTCCGTCTGAACCGCGCCCTGGACCGCGCCGTGACCCAGGCCAGCGTCGGCCACACCGACGCGCTGTTCTTCGCCCTCTTCCGCGGCTCCGGCGTGCCCGAGCGCCTGCCCGGTGAGCAGCTCGAAGAGGTCCGCGACCAGCTCTCGTCGATCCGCGGGGACTTCGAGGAGATCTTGGCGCACGCCGGAGAGGTCTGACCGGGAACCGTCGGACCCCTCCCCGGTATCCCGCGCCCGAACCCCGGCGCTTCCGCCGGGCTCCCCCGAGATCAGAAATCAGAGATGTCCGATCGAGAGAGCCCGCTCCCTCCCGCTCGAGGGGCGGGCGACGCGCCTCCCCCGGCGGGCGACATGCCGCCCGAGGAATTCCGACGCCACGCCCTTGAGGCCGTGGAGTGGATCGCCGGCTACCTCCGGGAGGTCGGCGACTACCCGGTGCTGGCGAGGGTTCGGCCCGGCGAGATCCGCGACGCGCTTCCCCCGAGGGCGCCCGAGGAGGGCGAGCCCTTCTCCGACGTGCTCCGCGACTTCCGGGACGTGATCCTTCCCGGCGTCACCCACTGGAACCACCCCGCCTTCTTCGGCTACTTCGCCGTGACCGGCTCCGCGCCCGGCATCCTGGGCGAGATGCTCGCGGCCGCGCTCAACGTGAACGCGATGGTGTGGCGGAGCTCGCCGGCCGGCACAGAGCTGGAGCAGCACACCCTCGACTGGCTCCGGGATCTCCTCGGGCTTCCGGCGGCCTTCGAGGGGGTCATCAACGACACCGCGTCCAGCTCCTCGCTCTACGCGCTGGCCGCGGCGCGCGAGGCGGCGTATCCGGAGGCGCGCACCGCGGGACTCTTCGGGCAGTCCACGGGGCGGATCTACGCCTCCGAGGAAGCGCATTCGTCCATCGACAAGGCGGGGATCACCCTCGGCTTCGGCCTGGACGGGGTGCGGCGGGTCGCAGCGGACGGCGATTTCCGTATGCGTCCGGAGGCGCTCCGCGACGCGGTGCGGGAGGACCTCGAGGCGGGCGTCCGCCCCGTGGGCGTGGTCGCCACCGTCGGCACCACTTCCACCAGCAGCGTCGATCCGGTGGAGGCCGTGGCGGACGTCGCCGAGGAGCTCGGCCTCTGGCTGCACGTGGACGCCGCGTACGCCGGCTCGGCGGCGATGGTGCCCGAGCTCCGGGAGCGCTTCCGGGGGTGGGAGCGGGCGGACTCGATCGTCTTCAACCCGCACAAGTGGCTCTTCACCCCCGTCGACTGCTCGGTGCTCTACTGCCGGAGGCCGGAGATGCTCCGGAAGGCGTTCTCACTCACCCCGGAGTACCTGCGCACCGGCGAGGAGGGGGAGGTCACGAACCTGATGGACTACGGCGTCGCCCTCGGCCGCCGCTTCCGCTCGCTGAAGCTCTGGTTCGTGCTCCGCTACTTCGGAGCCGAGGGGATCCGCGGGCGGATCCGGGAGCACTGCCGGCTCGCCCGCGAGATGGCCGGCCGAGTGGAGGCCCACCCCGCGTGGGAGCTCGTCGCCCCGGTGCCGTTCAGCACCCTCGTCTTCCGCTTCGCCCCGCCGGATCTCGACGGCGAGGAGCGGGACCGCCTCAACCTGGAGATCCTCGACGAGGTGAACGCCACGGGCGAGGCCTTCCTCTCGCACACCCGGCTCGGGGGACGGATCGCGATCCGGCTGTCGGTCGGGAACCTGCGCACCACGGACGCCCACCTGGAGCGCACGTGGGAGCTGCTGCGGGAGGCGGCGGCGGCGCGGGTGGCGGGAGCGGGGGCGGAGTAGGGGGGGCGCCGGTCGTATCGCGCCCGGAGCTGTGAGGTTGGGTGGCGGGAGGCCACCCCGTCACGCGTCTCCCGGGCCCGCGAATCCTTTCGTGCGGATCCTGGCCACGGGATTCTGCCATAAGGTTTTTGCAAGGGCGACCTGGCACCCGTGGGCGGCCCGACCCGGTCCGCGACGCTGCCATTCGCACTCGGATGCGCCTGTTCGGTGGCGCAGTGCATGAGGGAGTCCGTCGGTGTGGGCGCTGCAACCTAAGCGTAGACCTGCGCTCGGAAGCGTGGTCAGCGAATCATCTTTGCAGTCGCCCGGAACGGTGGCATCCCTTCGCTGCGACGGGGTCACCATTTTTTCCCGAGCGCCTCCTGTAGGATCGTCCGATCCACGCTCAGGTCGGCCACCGGATGCTTGAGCTGCCGCTTCTGCTCTCTGAGCTGGCGGAGTTTGCGAAGCTCCAGCGCCCCAGTCCCCCGTACTTCTTCTTCCACCGATAAGAACGTGGTCTCGGCGACCTCCAGCTTCCGACGGATATCGGCAACCGGTGTCCCTGTCTCTCCTGCCGGAGCGCCATCACCACTTGCTCCTCCGAGAAACTCGGTCCCTCACCCGAAGCCTCCCTACCCGCGTCCGCGGCTCATCAGTCGACTCCAGAGTAGCTTGCTCCTTTTGCGTGAGAGTACAGAGGGATAAGAAAATGGTGGAAGAAATCCTCAGGTATTGACATATCATCCATTACCTCATAATCTGACGAAATCGCTGGGTTCGGCTTGAAGGTAAGCATCCGAGATCGGCCTCTAATCAATGATTGATCGGAATCCGAGATCAAGAGCTCTGCGATGGCTCCTGTCGGTCCCATAGTTTCTACTCACTGGCAAGCGAGGTAAAAATGATCACGAAGACAGTAGCAGGTTTGGCCCTACTCGCACTTACCCTCACGCCCGCGAGCTTTACGTTCGATGAGAACGCGCCCGTTATCCGCCTCGGCGAGGTATGTGCGCAGGACAACGGAGATTGCACGTTCGATCCGTGGAGGACGTGCACACTGAATGGCGGGCACGTTCAATACGATTACTCGGGTGGGCGAGAATTCGAGGACGAACTCTGCGATCCCTGGGGTGAAGAAACTGATAGCAACGGCGAATCCTGTGATGGTTCGGCTGGCAGCTAGAGCTAGATCTGGTTGAACAACAGGAGCCATCGCAGGGTGACGTCGAATAGATCGAACAATGTCGTTGGGAAGGCGAATAACGCTTCTAAAAACCCCCTTGAGAGATCTTTCAATAAAGGATGGTCGATTGGCGGGCTCGGCGCTTCACAACCTCCTCATTTCTGTGTCCCGAGAGAAGCTCGGTTTTGTGATCGCACCTCTGACCTAAACGGACGATGATAAATCGACTGCCGGTGATTTTTGCCTTGCTTGTTTCTGGCTTGGGCATCGGACAGCCCGAATCATCGATCATTGAAACGAGCCCGGTACGTGAAGTGAACACGGCCGCTGTTCACCACCCGGCATTTCTTCTCACCATAATGGTTGTAGATGCTAGTACGGGCGAACCCGTTCAAGGCGCTCTCGTGACCTTAAATGGGGGTAGTTCGAGACTTACGGACCCGAACGGGAGAGTGGCTTGGGACGGGCTTGCATATGACGAATATCAAGTTGCTGTCGAGCACGCGGGATACGAGCCGGTCAATCGGTTCATCAGTTATTCTGCCACAGAAGCGGATTCGATGATTCGGGTCGCCTTGAATCCGAAGCCGGTTCTTCTTGAAGAAATCGAAGTTACCGGAAGGCGACCCCTTGGCAGTGTTCGGGAAAGATTTGAGACTAGGCGAAGAATGGGGAGGGGAGATTTTATATTACCGGAGGTCTTCGATGAGCGGCGGTATGAACCGCTTAGCCAGGTGATAGCACGCCATTCTGGACTTCAGAGACTATGCTCATTGTCTGTGTGCCGCCTTATATCAAGAAGGGCCTCAGTAAGAGCCGGATCGTGTAGAATACAATTCTACATCGACGGGGTTTTCTTCGCTTTGCCCGAGCCTAATGATCATATTGATCTCTTCGTTCCTACGAATGACGTGCGCATGGCAGAGGTATATCTGGGACCTTCCCAGATCCCTGCTGAATATAACCGGCACGACGGTGTCTGTGGGGTGGTATTGATCTGGACACGTCATGGCTCTTGACGACATGTATTCAACGCTGCGGAATAGTGTCGTGGTGTCCTGTTGGCTCATACTTATCGCGTGTTCTGATGTATCGAACCGCGGAGATCCCGGGAGGATGGTCACGCAAAATGAGCATGTGGACTCACTGGAGTGGCAGCCGGCAATCGAATTTGACATGTTTGTCCGACCCGATACTCTAAACCTTCAAGATACTATAACCTCGCGATCGACCCATTTGGGTTTCCCGAATGCGATACATCGAACGGATCATGGAATTATCCTGAGCGATCTCCTCATATCACCACATATTATGTTTATCCCTGATGCAAAGCAAGATAGTGTGGTTCACTTTGGGAGGCATGGGAGAGGGCCGTCTGAATTTGAGAACCCTGGGTGGATAGTCCCGGCACCTGGACACCCGCAATCGGTATGGGTGTTTGATTTATCGAACCAACAGTTCAGCCGTGTTGATTTTGGTGGATCCGAACCCCGTGTTGCGGAACGGATCGACTTGCGTGTAGGTAGGTCGTTGATGAGCGCGACGTGGACGAATGAGATAACTATTTCCGCTCACGGTCTCTTTGATGATCGGATTCTGTTGGAACTCGACGGCTCCGGGAGAATCCAACGAAATCTGGGAAGAAGGTTACCTTTCACAGAGGAGGCGGAAGCTTCCCCTCAGGTGGTACATGCCAACTTACGCCGTGTTACTCATCACCCCCGGCGTCAACGGATCGCCGTCGCCTATCAATATATTTCGCAAATCGATATACTGGATCTTGACCATGGTACAGCGAGATCGGTGCTGTTGCCCCGCCTACGAGAACGCCTTCAAGATTTGAGAGGCAAACGCGCATACATCGATATTAATTCTGATTCGACCATCATCCTTGCCATTCACTGCGGCGATTGTGGTCGTGACGAATGGCCGAACGAAATTGATGTATTCAGTTGGGACGAGGATCTCCTCTGCCAACTCTTTCTAACGCCTAATGTGACGTTAGCAATTCCTAGTGGAGGAAACGAGATTATCGGGGTCTTCTACGCTGAGGACTACCCATACGTCGGCCGATGGGAACTTCCTGAGGCTTGCACACCTCCCAGTTGAGGCGAGACCCACGGTATCCTCACCTTCCAAAGACTGTCCCGGAAGGAGAGTGCACCCGCTGAGAACCCGCACCCTTCGAGAAGGTGGGACTTTTTCATCCGACGTTTGACAAAGTGAACGGGTCGATGGCCCTGGAGACGCGTGACGGCGCGGGTGGCGGGAGCGGGGGCGGAGTAGGGCGGGCGCCGGGCCGGCATCCTGCCCTAGCTCAACGGGACGATCCGGGCTCCCGCGTCCAGACCACGGCGACACCGCAGTTCGCGTCTCCCACCTTGAAGCGAGACGGGATCGTCGAGGGACCCGGATAGATCTCGACTGCCTCCACGTTGTGCGGATCGATCTGGGTGATGTCGAAGTCGCTGGAGAGGAAGGCGCCGTCCACCCAGTATTCCATCGGGCAGTTTCCCGGACCGTGGAAGCCCCCGTGGCGCCGGCTGTCGAGCCAGCAGCGACCCACGGTTCCCGTCGGGTTCCGCCCGGGGTGACTGGGGCAGAATAGCCGCAGGCTGTTGCTCCGGGACGCGATGATCCTCGGAAGGGGCTGGTTCTCGCGCTCGGCGATCTGCTCCCGGGTCAGGAACTCGCCCCGCCCCTGCCGCATCCGCTCCTCGAATCCGCTCATCCGCCCGCGGTAGCGGCGCTCCGCCGTCACCTCGATCTCCTCCAACTCGAAGGCGCGCGCCGGGACGGCGAGATCCACCGTGGTCGTGGACCCCGACTCGATCTCGACCGTCTCCCGGTGGACCCCGAAGGCGACGTGCGAGAGCTCCAGGCTCCGCCGGCCCGGTGGTGCGCCGTCGATGCGGAAGCGCCCGTCCGCGTCGGTGAGCGGGGACCGCGCGGCCCCGTCGAGCCGCACCTCCACTCCCTCCACCGGGGTGCCGTCGTCGAGATCGATCACCCGCCCGACCAGCGCCGCCGGTCTATCGACCGCGAGCGCCACGTCACGCGCGAGGAGGCCGGCCCCGGGGAGCCGGGCCAGGATCTCGGCGCGTACACGCCCGGCGGCCGATCCCTCGACCCGGAGCTCCGCACCGACCGGGAGCCCACAGAGCACGTAGCGTCCCCGTCGGTCCGTCATGGTCGCGCTGGAGCGCTGGTGACCGTCCTCCTCCCACCGTACCGTGACCGAGCCTCCGACCGGGGCGCCCCCTTCGTCATCCGTCAGCTTCCCGATCAGGACCCCGGGCGTGGAGCGGCAGAGACCCGCAGCGAGGGTCGCCGCCGAAGGGATCGAGAGGGTCACCATGGTCTCCTCACCGGCCTCCACCTCGACCTCCCACGCCCCGCCTCCCACGCCGAGCTCGTCGAGTCGGGGGTGATGGAAGGTCAGCCGGCGGACGCCGGCCGGGACCGCCTCGATCCTGAACGAGCCGTCGGAGGAGGTCTCGCCCAGACCCGGCGTACCGAGCAGCATCACGGTCGCCCCCGCCAGAGGCACGGCCGCCGTGCTGTCGTACACGACGCCGCGTACCGTACCCGCTTCGGGCTCCTGTCCCTCCGCGGCTCCGGGCCCGCCGATGAGGAGGAGAAGAAGAAGCGGCAGAGGCGGGCGGACTCTCGCCGTGGGAATGCGACGCATCGTCCTCTCCTGGTCCGAAGTCTCGATGGAGATGACTACGGAAGAGCCCTCCCCTCCTTACGGGAAGTCTCGGATTACACCCCCGTCACGCTTCGTCCCGGCCGAAACGGTCGGAGAACCCACGCCACTCTCCCCCACGAGGAAGCGGGTGCCGCCGCCCCCTCCGGTGCTCCGACCCGAAGGAAGCGGGTGTCGTGCCCTCCTCGGTCCTCCCACCAGAAGGGAGCCGCGCCGTCGGGGCGCCCGGCAGGGGATCGGATCCGATAGGAGCCGTAGCAAGCAGGCTGATCTTCTCGGAAGTTTCCGTGAGGGTTTTCCTGCACAGTGCCCCCTGCCGGGCGCCGCGACGGCGCGGCTCCCGCCGCCCCCAGCGGTCCCCGAGAGGAGGACGCGACACCCGCTCCCGCCGTCCACCGCGACCCGGCGAGGGGGCGGCGGCGCCCGCTACAGCTCCCGTATCTCCCGGGCCAGCCCCGCCATCGCCTCCTTCGCGTCGGAGAAGAACATCATCGTCTTCTCCATGTAGAAGAGCGGGTTGTCGATTCCGGCGAACCCGGACGAGAGGCTCCGCTTCACGACGATCACGTTCTGGGCGCGGTCGACGTCCAGGATCGGCATGCCCGCGATGACCGATCCCGGGGTCCGGGCCTCCGGATTGACCACGTCGTTCGCGCCCACGACCAGGGCGACATCGGTGCGGGAGAAGTCGTCGTTGATCTCGTCCCGGTCGAAGAGCAGGTCGTACGGCACGTCCGCCTCGGCCAGGAGCACGTTCATGTGGCCGGGCATCCGCCCCGCGACCGGGTGGATCGCGTACTTCACGTCCACGCCCCGTTCGGCGAGGAGCTCCTCCACCTTCCGCAGGTCGTGCTGCGCCTGCGCCACGGCGAGCCCGTAGCCGGGCACCACGATCACCGACTGCGCGTAGGCGAGCACCATGGCCGCCTGGCCGGCGTCGACGCTGCGGACCGTGCGGTCGCCCTCCAGCGCCGCCGCCCCCGTCCCCGCCGTCCCGAACGCCCCGAACGCGACGTTCGCGAGGGAGCGGTTCATGGCGCGGCACATCAGCCGCGTCAGGAAGAGCCCGGCCGCCCCCACCAGCGCGCCGGAGATGATCAGCACCATGTTGCCGAGGGCGAAGCCGGCCGCCGAGGCCGCCAGCCCGGAATACGAGTTGAGCAGGCTGATCACCACCGGCATGTCGGCCCCCCCGATCGGGATCACCAGGAGCACGCCGAGGAGGAGCGCGAGCCCGCTGAACGCGGCGAAGAGCAGGAGGGGCTCCACCCCCTCGATCGGCACCTCGGCGGCCACGACCGCCCCCAGCGCCAGGAGGGTGAGGAAGAGGAGCGCGTTCACCGTCCGCTGGAGCGGGAAGGTGACCGGATTGCCCGTCAGGAGGCCCCGGAGCTTGCCGAAGGCGACCCAGCTCCCCGAGAAGGTCACCGCCCCGATCAGCATGGAGATGGCGATCGTGGCGCCGGGGGCGAGGTCGAGCGGGGAGCCGACCTCGCGGATGCGGACGAACTCGGCGGCCGCGACCACCGCGCTGGCTCCGCCGCCGAAGGCGTTGAAGATCCCGACCATCTCGGGCATGGCCGTCATCTTCACGGTGCGGGCGGCG
This sequence comes from uncultured Gemmatimonadaceae bacterium, assembly GCA_964409525.1. Taxonomy (GTDB): domain Bacteria; phylum Gemmatimonadota; class Gemmatimonadetes; order Longimicrobiales; family Gaopeijiaceae; genus CAYPDV01. Next base: position 21,873 of record CAYPDV010000011.1, on the reverse strand, counting down.
ACGACGCCGATCAGGCCTCCCGTCACGATGCCCGCCAGGATCCAGGTCCATTCGAGGACCTGCCGGTCGACGAGGGTGGCGACGACCGCCACCAGCATGGCGGCCGCCGCGAGCGCGTTGCCGGGCCGGGCCGTCGCGGGCGACTGCATCCGCTTGAGGCCGACCACGAAGAGGACGGCGGAGAGGAGGTAGGCGAGCTCGACCAGCGTGGAGGGATCCACGGCCCTCTACTCCCGGCGCCGGAACATGCGGAGCATCCGGTCGGTGACCAGGAAGCCCCCCACCACGTTGATCGTGGCCATGACGATGGCGACGACCCCGAGCACCCGGACCAGGAGCGTATCGGCCCCGGCCGAGACGACCAGGGCGCCGATCAGCGCCACCCCACTGATGGCGTTGGCACCACTCATCAGCGGGGTGTGGAGGGTGGGGGGCACCTTCCCGATCACCTCGCGCCCGGCGAGCGTCGCCAGGACGAAGACGTAGAGCCCGATCAGCATCTCACCCACGGCGTGCCTCCTCCAGCCGCTCCCGCGTGGGCCCGTGACGCACCTCTCCGGCGTGGGCGGCGCAGGCGGGGCCGAGCACGTCGTTCCCCAGGTCGACGGCCAGCGCTCCGTCCTCGAGCATCTCGCCGAGGAAGGCGGTCACGTTCTTCGAGAACATCTGGCTGGCGTGCACCGGGAGCTCGGCGGGCAGGTTCAGGGGGCCGAGCACGATCACCCCCGCGTGGACCACCTTCTCGCCCGGACGGGACACTTCGCAGTTGCCGCCCGAGCCGGCGGCGAGGTCGACGACGACGGAGCCCGGCGCCATGCTCTCGAGCATCGCCCGGTCGACGAGGAGGGGCGCGGGCCGGCCGGGGATCTGGGCCGTGGTGACGACCAGGTCGATCTCCGGCAGCCGCGATCCGATCAGCTCCAGCTCCCTCCGGTGCTGCTCCGCGCTCAGCTCCTTCGCGTACCCGCCCTCGCTCTCCGCCTGGACCTCGTGCTCGGTCTCGAGGAAGTCGGCCCCGAGGCTCTCCACCTGCTCGCGCACCTCGGGCCGGACGTCGAAGGCCTCGACCCGCGCGCCGAGGCGGCGGGCGGTGGCGATGGCCTGGAGGCCGGCCACGCCCGCCCCGAGGACGAGCACCCGACCCGGGCGGATCGTGCCGGCGGCCGTCATCAGCATGGGGAGGATCTTCGGGAGCTCGTTGGCCCCGAGGAGGACGGCCTTGTAGCCGGCGAGGGTCGCCTGCGAGGAGAGCACGTCCATGCTCTGGGCGCGCGTGGTCCGCGGGACGAGCTCCAGAGCGAAGGCGGTCACGCCGCCCTCGGCCAGACGCCCGACCCGCTCCGGCCGGCCGAGAGGATCGAGGAGCGAGACGAGCACGGTTCCCCGCCCCAGCGCTGCGACCTCCTCGTCGGTCGGGGGCGAGACCTTGATCACCACGTCGGCTCCCTTCGCGGCCCGGACCGCGTCCGGGGCGATCGTCACGCCGCCGTCCTCGTACTCGGCGTCCCGGAAGCCGGCTTCCCGTCCGGCGCCCGCCTGGACCACGACCTCGACACCCCTCCCTGCGAGCCCGTCCGCGTCCACGGGAACGAGGGCGACCCGTCGCTCCGCGGGATCGGCTTCGGCGAGGACGGCGACCTTCATTCGGACTTCCCCTCCGGGCTCGGGGTGAGAACGGTCGGAAACGTAGGCGGACCGCGGGCACGGGGACAGTCCGCCCCGCCGGCGGGGCCGCACCCGACTTGCCGCGCCGGTCCGCCCGGGCGCAGGATGGTGCCTCCGCCCCCTCCACCGCACCGGACACCGCCATGGACCCCGCCCCCGCCGTGCCGACCCGAGACCTCGACCGCCGCCGCTTCGTCTCGTACTTCTCGGCGATCGGGCTGGGCGGGACGCTCCTTCCCGGTGTGCTCTGGGCCCGGAGCGAGGGGGCGCAGGAGGTCACGACCGAGATGGTGGCGGACGCCGAGCGGATCGCGGGTCTCGACTTCACCGAGGAGGAGCGGGAGATGATGCTGCAGGGCCTCTCGGGCCACCTGGAGGCGTACGCCGAGCTGCGGGAGGTCGAGGTTCCGAACGAGGTGCCTCCGGCCCTCTCCTTCGATCCGCTCCTCCCGGAGTTCGAGCCACCGGCCACGGAGCGCCCGTTCCGCCCGTCCCTCGTCCGCGATGTACGGCGGCCGGCCGTGCTCGAGGAGGCGGCGTTCTGGCCGGTCACGCACCTCTCGGAGCTGGTGCGCACCCGGCAGGTCACGTCGGTCGAGCTGACGGAGATGTATCTCGGGCGCCTCGAGCGATTCGGCCCGCTCCTGGAGGCGGTCGTCACCCTCACCCCGGAGCGGGCGCTCGAGAAGGCGCGCCGGGCCGACGAGGAGCTGGACTCGGGTCAGTGGCGGGGCCCGCTTCACGGGATCCCCTGGGGTGCCAAGGACCTCCTGGCCGTGCGCGGATACCCGACCACCTGGGGGGCGCGACCCTTCGAGGACCAGGAGATCGACGTCGACGCGACGGTGGTCGAGCGGTTGGACGAGGCGGGCGCCGTCCTGGTGGCGAAGCTCACCCTCGGCGCCCTCGCGATGGGAGATCGGTGGTTCGGCGGCATGACCCGGAATCCCTGGAACCTCGAGCAGGGCTCCTCCGGGTCCTCGGCCGGCTCGGCGGCTGCGACGGTCGCCGGCCTCGTCGGGTTCGCCGTCGGAAGCGAGACGCTCGGCTCCATCGTCTCGCCCTCGACCCGGACCGGGGCCACCGGGCTCCGCCCGACGTTCGGCCGCGTCAGCCGGTGGGGCGCGATGGCGCTGTCGTGGAGCATGGACAAGCTGGGGCCGATCTGCCGGAGCGCGGAGGACTGCGCCCTCGTGCTCCACGCCATCCACGGCGCCGACGGCCGCGACCCGACGGCCCGGACCGTCCCCTTCGGCTGGGATCCCGACCGGCCGCTGGGGGATCTCCGTGTCGGATACCTGGAGGGAGCCTTCGAGGTCGACGAGGAGGGGGAGGAGGAGGGCTCGGCGATGGACCGGGCCGCCCTCGAGACCCTCCGGCGGCTCGGGGTCGATCCGGTGCCGGTGCGGCTCCCGGACGAGTATCCGCTCGGCGCCCTCCGGATCATCCTGACCTCGGAGGCCGCCGCTGCGTTCGACGATCTGACGCGGAGCGGGCGGGACGACCTCCTCGTCCGGCAGGAGGCGGGCTCCTGGCCGAACACCTTCCGCACGGCGCGGCTCGTCCCGGCCGTGGAGTACATCCGTGCGAACCGCGTCCGCACCATGCTCATGCGGGCGACGGAGCGGGCGCTGGAGGGGATCGACGTGCTCCTCTCGCCGTCCTTCGCCGGGGGCCAGCTCCTGCTGACCAACCTCACCGGGCACCCGGCCGTGGTGCTTCCGCACGGCTTCACGGACGAGGGCGTGCCGCGGAGCTTCACCTTCGTGGGGCGCCTGTATGGAGAGGAGGCGGCGCTCCGGGTGGCCAAGGCGTTCCAGGACGCGACGGACTTCCACACCCGGCCCCCCCCGCGTTTCGGCTGAGACGCGTCCTCGCCGGAGGACGGCGGCTGTTCGGGATCCGGTACGGAAGATGGTCCCGGCGCACTCCCGGAAAGGCGGCCGCGGGCCCGTCCGGATCCCGTATCATACCGCGGCGCAAGGGGTTGCAGCCGCGGCGCGACCGCCCTGCCCCCCGGGTCCCCGACTTGCGTTTCTTTCGGGACGGTATCTTCAGTTCGAACCCGACTCTTCTCCACACTCTCCGATGCCGACCGCCTCACGCTGCGTGCGCCTCCTTTCCGACTCCGTGCGGCTGCTCTCCCCGCACCTGCCCGGGCTGCGGCTGCCCGGCGGGCGGCTGTCCGCCCGGTGGCTCCCGAGCCTGTGGCTGCGGCTGCCCGCCCTTCTCGTCGCGCTGACCCTGGCGGCTCCGCTCCAGGGGGCGGGCCAGCAGGACGTGGACCGGAGCCACGAGGGGCCGATGCCCCGGGTGGGCGGGAGTCTGCTCTACGCCGCGCCGCAGGGCGAATTCGCGGCCCACGTCGCGGAGGGGGTCGGAGCGGGGGTCTTCGCCCGTCTGCCGATGGACCGGGGCGGTCTGGCGAGCGTCCGGATCGACGCCGGTTTCATCAACTACGGGCGGGAGCGCTTCCGCGACTGCCTCACGACGTGCCGTCTGCAGGTCGACGTGACCACCTCGAACGACATCGTCTACGCCGGTGTCGGCCCCGAGATCGGGACCCCTCCGGGGCCACTCCGACTCTACGGGTTCGCCACCGCGGGGCTCGCCTACTTCACCACGACCTCCTCGATCTCGGGCTCGGGCTCGCTCGACGACTTCGCCAGCACGGAGAACTTCGGCGACGCCGTGTTCGCCTGGCGGGGCGGTGGTGGGGTGCAGTTCCGCGTGTGGGAGGGATGGCGCCCGATCGACCTCGATCTCTCCACGACGTATCACGGGAACGGCCCCGCGACCTACCTGGTCGAAGGCGGGATCCGCGATCATCCGGACGGGAGCGTGACCGTCTTTCCCCGTCGGAGCGAGACGGATCTGGTGACGGTCCAGCTCGGCGTCGCGGTGGGGCTCGGAGGGGGCTCCGATCCGGCGCCGCGGGACCGCACCCGGACCGGTAAGTGATCCGGGCGGCACGCGTAGATGGGTGGGATCGACACCACTCCTGCGGACCTCCCATGGCGACATACTCTTCGAAGGCTCTTCTCCTCGCGGGGCTCGGCTTCGCCCTGGCCGTGGCTCCTCCGCTCGGAGCGCAGGAGCCCGCGGCCGCGGCCGAGGCCCCGGTCGACGGCACGGTGCGAGGCGTCGTCCACGACAGCACGGCCGCCGTCCCTCTCGAGGGTGCGACGGTGCTCCTGCTCGGAACGGCCGAGACGGCCATCACCGGAGCGGACGGCACCTTCCGCTTCGACGCCGTCCCCCCCGGCGTGTACCGGATCACGTTCTTCCACCCACGTCTCGACGAGCTCGGGCTGGGCTCCGCGGCGTGGGAGGTGGAGGTCGAGCCGGACGCCGCGGCGGAGACGGAGCTCTGGATCCCGTCCGCGGCCTCCCTCGCCGAGGCGCTCTGCCGCTCGGAGCCGGGCGTTCTCGTCGGAGTCCTGAGAGAGGAGGAAGGTGGCCCCGGGGTGGAAGGCTCGGTCACCGCGCGGTGGACGGGTGAGGGAGGAGAGCGGATGAGCGCGACTGCGACGGACGAGCGGGGCCGCTACGCCCTCTGTGGCCTTCCCGTGGGCGCCGCCGTCCGGGTGCGAGGGGTCGCGGACGGGAGCGTGGGGACGGCCGCCGAGGTCCGGCTGCCCCGGACGGGGCTCCTGGCCCGGGACGTGGCGCTCGACGTGGAGCTCGAGGAGCTCGAGGTCGAGGAGCCCGCCATCCTGGCCGGCCGCATCGTCGAGATGGAGGACGGCAGTCCCGTCGAAGGCGCCGAGGTACGGATCGAGGGGGCGGCGCGCGTGGCCACCAGCGACGCCGCGGGGCGCTTCCAGCTTCCGTCCGTTCCGGCGGGCAGGCGGGCGCTCGAGGTCGAGCACCTCTCCTTCGGCGTCCACACCGACACCGTCGAACTGGAGCCGGGCGCCACGCTCCGGGTGCAGATCGAGGTGCCGCCTCGCGCGGTCGAGCTGGAGGGTCTCGAGGTCACCGCGGAGCGCCGCTACCGCGGCCGCATGTCCGGATTCGAGGAGCGGATGGAGAGGGGGCGGGGCGAGTTCGTGACGCGTGAGCAGATCGCTCGGAGGGAGAACCAGCCGCTCCCGCGGATCATTTCCTCCCGGAGCAACAGCCTCCGCCTGGCCTGCCCGAGCCACCCGGGGCGCAATCCGACCGGTACCGTCGGCCGCTGCTGGCTGGAGAACCGCCGAGCGATGAGGAGCCTGCAGGGTCCGTCGGCCTGCCCGATGGAGTACTGGCTCGACGGATCGTTCCTCTCCTCCGGCTTCGACATCACCCAGCTCGATCCGCACGACGTCGAGGCGATCGAGATCTATCCGGGCCCCTCCACGATCCCGGTCCGCTTCAAGGTGGGGAGCGCCAACTGCGGCGTGGTCGTGATCTGGACCCGCGAGGCGGGCGGGGAGCCGTCGAGCTGAAGGCGCGCGGTGCCGGAGAGCCTTCCCGAACGGCCGATCATCCCTTTTCTTTCAGTACGTCCGACGCGTTTTCCCCGTCGGTGCACCGATCCGCGCTCCCGATCCGAATGAACCGACACTTCCGAGTTCCGGCCGGCCTCCTCCTCCTCCTCCTCCTCGCCGCGCTGCTCCCCTCCGGCGTCGCCGCCCAGGAGCCGGGAACCATCGCGGGCGAGGTCCACGACAGCACCGCCCCCGGGCCCCTTCCGGAGGCGACCGTCGTCCTGATGGGCACCGGCCTCCTGGCGGTGACGGACGATGCGGGCCGGTTCGTGTTCGAAGAGGTGGAGCCCGGCACGCACCGGATGACCTTCTTCCACGACCGGCTCGACGAGCTCGGCCTCGGAGGAGCGTCGTGGGAGGTCGAGGTCGCTCCGGGAGAGGCCGCGGAAGCCTTCCTCCACATTCCCTCCGTCGAGGAGATCGCCCGCACCCTCTGCAGGGGCGAGCCCGGCGTCCTGATCGGCGTTCTCCGGGATCCCGATTCCGGGCGCCGGCTCGCCGGCGGGGCGGTGAGCGCCCGCTGGCCCACCGACGAGGGCGCCGAGGCCAGCCGCTTCGTCATGACCGACGACTCGGGCCGCTTCGCCCTCTGCGGACTTCCACGGGAGCAGGAGGTCGTGCTCCGATCCACCTTCTCCGGACGCGAGGGTGCGGACCAGCCGATCCGGCTGCCGTCCTCCGGCCTCCTCGTCCGGGACGTGGATCTGGCCCTCACCGCGCTCGGGCCCGTCACCGGCCTCGTCGCGGACATGGACACGGACGAGCCGATCCCGGGGGCGAGCGTCCGGATCGAGGGCACCTCCAGGATGTCGATCACGGGCGAGGAGGGGCGATTCCTCCTCGAGGACGTTCCCGCCGGACGGCACGTTCTCGAGGTCCAGCACGTGGCGTACGGGACGTACCGGGACACCGTCCGCGTGGCCGGCGACGGGATCGGGCACGAGATCCAGGTGCGGATCGCCAGCGACGCCGTGCCCCTGGAGGGCATCGAGATCACCGTGGCGGCCGTCTACCGGGGGCACATGGCGGGCTTCGAGGGCCGGAGGGAGCGGGGGGTGGGGGGCGAATTCATCACCCGCGACGTCGTGGAGCGTCTGGAGAGCCAGCCCCTTCCGAGGATGATCGCGTCGCGCACCGCCGGCTTCCGCGTGTCCTGCTCCGGAGGCTCGATGGGCCGCTGCTTCCTCGAGTCGCGGCGAGCCGGCCCCCGGGCGTGCGCGATCGACTACTGGCTCGACGGGGCGTACTCGCCCGGCCTCGATCCGAACAACATCTCGACGTGGGAGGTGGAGGCGATCGAGGCCTACGCCAACCCCTCCGAGGTCCCCTCCCGCTTCCGCAGCCGCAACTACCGGTGCGGCGTGGTGGTCATCTGGACGCGGGGAGGGCCGGACTCCCGGGATCGCGGCTAGGAGCCGTCGGGCCGCGGGCGTGGAGATGGAGCGCGACCGATGGCGTCCGACGTGAGCACGCCGACGTTCCCGCCTCCCGCGGACGCGGAGTTCCTGAACGGGACTGCGGCGGGGCTCGTGCGGATCCCCTCGGTCAACCCGGATCTCGCGGACTGGGGGGAAGAAGGGGGTGAGCGCGGTGTCGCCGACTACACGGAGGACGTGCTCGCCGATCTCGGGCTCGAGGTCACCCGCTACGAACGCTCCCCGGACCGTCCGAGCGTGATGGGGCTCCTGCGGGGCGACGACGGGCCCTCCCTGATGCTCAACGCCCACTACGACACCGTGGGCGTCGGCGGCATGACCGACCCGTTCGGGGGCCGGGTGAGCGAGGGGCGACTCCACGGACGTGGCGCCTACGACATGAAGGGGGCGCTGGCGGCCTGCATCACGGCCGTCCGGGCGCTCACCCGGATGGGCGCCCCGCCCCCGGGAGACGTCCTGGTCGCCGCCGTCGCGGGCGAGGAGACGGACAGTCTCGGGATGCGGGAGGTCCTGGAGCGTCAGCGTCCCGACTTCGCGGTCGTGACGGAGCCCACGGGACTGGACATCTGCATCGCGCACAAGGGCTTCGTCTGGATCGACGGGCGGGCGGAGGGGCGGGCCGCGCACGGCAGCCGGCCGGACCGGGGGGTCGACGCCAATCTCCGGATGGTGAGGGCGCTCTCCGGTCTGCCCGCCTACGCCGACGAGCTGGCCGGGCGTCCGGGAGATCCGCTACTGGGCCCCCCCTCGGTCCACCTGGGGCGCCTCCGCGGTGGGACGGGGATCAGCACGTACGCCGCGGAGTGCGAGGCCCGGATCGAGCGTCGCACCCTGCCCGGCGAGGACGGCGGGGCGGTGATCGACGAGCTGCGCTCGGTCATCGGACCCGAGGTCCACGTGGGAACCCGCCTGATCCGGGATCCGTTCGCCGTCGATCCGGACAGCCGGGTGGTCCGGGCTCTCGGCTCCGCGACGGAGGAGGTGACCGGCCAGACCCCCCGTCGGGTCGGGAAGGGCCCCTGGACCGACGCGGCGCTGCTCTCGGCCGCCGGGGTCGAGACGGTGGTCTTCGGCCCCGAGGGCGACGGTGCGCACGCAGAAGACGAGTGGGTGGACCTGGATTCCCTGCGGAACCTGGCGGACGTCCTGGCTCTTCTCGCGATCCGGCTCGGGTCGGGCACTTCGAGGCTCGAGGAAGGCCGGGAGTAAGGGGGATGCCCGTCCGGCCGACGGGCCTGTTCGATGTCGTTTCCGATCCTCCCATCCCTGGGCCCGCCGGCTTCGCCGAGCTTCCGACCTCCCCCTCGAGGAGGTCCCTCCCCGGTGCTCACCCAGGTCGCCTCGATCGCCCTGCGGGGCGTGGAAAGCTTCTCGGTCGAGGTGGAGGTGAACCTCGCCCCCGGCCTCCCGACATTCTCGGTCGTGGGGCTCCCGCAGGGTGCCGTGCGGGAGGGAAGGGAGCGGGTCACCGCGGCGCTCCGGAATGCGGGCTTCGAGGCGCCGCTGGGCCGGACCACGGTGAATCTGGCCCCGGCCGACGTGCCGAAGGAGGGAAGCACCTTCGACCTCCCGATCGCCGTGGGCCTGCTGGCGGGCTCGGGGGCGGCGCCGCCCGAGGAGGTCCGGGACGCGGCGTTCGTGGGCGAGCTCGCGCTCGACGGGGCGCTCCGCCCGGTCCGGGGCGCGATCGTCCTGGCGGAGGGGTGTCGCCGGGCGGGGGTGGAGCGGCTCTTCCTGCCTCGGGCCAACGCCCCGGAAGCGGCGCTGGTAGAGGGCGTGCAGGTGTATCCGGTGCGCTCGCTCGCCCAGCTCCGGGAGCATCTGATCGGACGTACACCGATCCCGGAGGTGAGAGGCGACCGGGCGCTCTTCGAGCCGCCCGTCGATCCCGCGCTGCTGCCCGACCTCACGGACGTCCGCGGGCACGAGGGGGTGAAGAGGGCGCTCGAGGTGGTCGCGGCCGGAGGCCACAACCTCCTTCTCGTCGGGCCGCCCGGCTCCGGCAAGACCATGCTCGCCCGGCGGCTTCCGGGAATCCTCCCGCCCCTCTCCTTCTCCGAGGCGCTGGAGGTGACCCGGTGCCACTCGGTGGCCGGCCTGCTCCCGCCGGGCGAGCCGCTGGTGCGGCTCCGGCCGTACCGTGCGCCGCATCATACGGTGAGCGACGCGGGCCTGGTGGGCGGCGGGTCGATTCCGCGCCCGGGTGAGGCGAGCCTGGCACACCGCGGGGTCCTCTTCCTGGACGAGCTCCCCGAGTTCCGACGCCCCGCCCTCGAAGCGCTCCGTCAGCCGCTCGAGGCGGGCTCGGTCCGTATATCGCGCGCCCGGGCATCGGTCCGCTACCCGGCCCGCTTCCTCCTGGTGGCTGCGATGAATCCGTGTCCGTGTGGCTTCCTCGGCGACGGCACCGGGCGCTGTACCTGCGACCCCGGGCGGGTGTCCCGCTACCGCGCGCGGGTTTCGGGGCCGCTCCTGGACCGGATCGATCTCCACGTGGAGGTCCCGAGGCTTCCCTTCCGCGAGATGGAGCGGAGGGAGTGCGGAGAGACGAGCGCGGCGATCCGGGAGCGGGTGATCCGGGCCCGCCGTATCCAGGAGGAGCGGTTCCGCGGCGTGGACGGCCTCCACTCGAACGCGGGAATGGACGCCGCCCGGGTCCGGCGCCACTGCGCCCCGTCGCCGGAGGTCGCGCGGCTCCTGGGGCGGGCGGTCGAGCGGCTCCGCCTCTCCGGGCGCGCGTACCACCGGGTCCTGAAGGTGGCGCGCACCCTCGCCGACCTGGACGGCGACCGCGAGATCGGCCCCGCGCACGCCGCCGAGGCGGTGCAGTACCGGACGGGGGCGCTGGAGACGGTGGGATAGATTCGACCTCCGGGAACCGCCCCGGGCCGGGCGGGGTTCACGGCGGCGCCCGTACGGCTGGCCCACCCGCACCCCCGACGACGCCCTCCTGACCTCCTCCTCCGCCCCGGTCGATCCGGGGTCCGGGTCCACCCCCGGGCGCCGCCCCGACCTCCGCCTCGTCCTCGCGTTCGCGGCGGTCTACCTGATCTGGGGCTCGACCTACCTGGCCATCCGGTTCGCGATCGAGACGCTGCCGCCCTTCCTGATGGCGGGCGTCCGCTTCGTGGTGGCCGGGGCGGTGCTCCTCGCATGGGCCCGCCTGCGCGGCTTTCCGTGGCCGGGGCGGGTGGAGTGGCGGAACGCCGCCCTCGTGGGGGCGCTGCTCCTGCTCGGCGGAAACGGTGCGGTGGTGTGGGCGGAGCAGTGGATCGCCTCCGGACTCGTGGCGCTCCTGGTGGCCACCGCGCCGCTCTGGATGGTGCTCCTGGAGTGGCTCGCGGCCGGAGGCGAGCGACCCGGGCCGGGGGTGATCGTCGGCATCTTCGCCGGCCTCGGGGGCGTGGCGCTCCTCGTCGGATCGGGCGACCTCGGAGCGGGCGGGACCCTGGACGTGATCGGGGGCGTGGTGGTCGTCGGCGGCTCCGTCCTCTGGGCGGGGGGCTCGATCCTCGCCCGCCACGCCCGGCTCCCCGTCTCGCCCCGGATGGCCACCGGGGCGGAGATGCTCCTCGGCGGGCTCCTCCTGCTCGCCGCCGGGACGCTCGCCGGAGAGCCCGCCCGCCTCGATCTCGGAGCGGCGTCACCGGCCTCCCTCCTCGCGCTCCTGTATCTGATCGTCTTCGGCTCCCTCGTCGCTTTCAGCGCCTATGTCTGGCTGCTCGGGAACACCACCGCGGCGCGGGCTTCGACGTACGCGTACGTGAACCCGGTGGTCGCGCTCCTCCTCGGGTGGAGTCTCGCCGACGAGCCGCTCACCGCGCGGACCGTGCTCGCCACGGTGGTGATCCTCTCCTCGGTCGCGCTGATCACGCTCCGGGGGGGCCGTCGGAGGGGAGCGATGCGTCCGCCCCCGCCCGGCGAGCCGGGAGCGGCTACATGAGGCCCCGCGGATCGCTCGGGCCGTCCCGCCCTCCGCGCGCACGCCGGCCTCCGGGGCCGCCCCGCCGCCCTGTCGCCCGTCCGTCCTCCCGCTTACCCTACCGGACTTCGCGACTTGCCCCAGCTCTGCACGGATTTCCGGGTCGGCCGGCGCCGCTCTCCGGCAGCCGCCCCGAGGGAGAAGCGACGTGATCCAGGCGGGAACCGACCCGTTGCAGGAGGCGGGCGAGGCCGGGTCGACTCTGGCCGACCTCCTCGCCACCTTCGGCGAGAACCTCTGGCCGAAGCTCATCTGGTCGGTGGTGGTGGTCCTCGGACTCCTCTTCCTCCGCCGGCTCATGCTCGGCGTCGCCGATCCGCGCCTCGAGGACAACCGCGCTCGCTACCAGTGGGCCAAGTGGTCGGCGTACGGCACCTTCATCTTCTCCCTCCTCTTCCTGGGGTGGATCTGGCTGGAGGGCACCGGATTCCGGCAGGTCGGCACGTTCCTGGGGCTGGTCACCGCCGGCCTCGCGCTCGCCCTGCGCGATCTGATCGCCAACCTCGCCGGCTGGATCTTCATCCTCTGGCGCCACCCCTTCGATCTGGGCGACCGCATCCAGATCGGTGGGCACGCCGGCGACGTCGTCGATCTCCGCATCTTCCAGTTCACGCTGCTCGAGATCGGGAACTGGGTGGACGCGGACCAGAGCACCGGCCGGATCATCCACGTGCCGAACTCGACCCTCTTCCGCGAGCCGCTCGCGAACTACACGGCGGATTTCGAATACCTCTGGAACGAGGTTCCCATCCTGATCACCTTCGAGAGCGACTGGCGGAAGGCGAAGCAGATCGTGGAGCGTGTGGCCGACGAGGTGGCGGGAGACCAGAGCCAGGAGGCCGAGCACTCCATGCGGAGGGCCTCGAGAAAGCTCCTCATCTTCTACAACAAGCTCACGCCCACGGTCTATCTGACCGTGAAGGACAGCGGCGTACTGCTCACCGTGCGCTACCTGTGCAAGCCGCGCGCGCGGCGGGGCACGGCCCAGCAGATCTGGGAGTCGGTGCTCGAGGCCTTCGGCTCCGAGTCGGACATCGATCTCGCCTACCCCACCCGCCGCCTCTTCTACAATCAGCTCGAGGGAAAGGAGGACGCCCGGGCGCCCGCACCCGGCTGGACCCCGCCGCCGTCCGCTTGACCCGCCGCCGTCCGCCCCGGTAGCTTCGGCCCACAGAGACGTACGCGGGCGGGCATCCCGGAAGCCGGTGGAAATCCGGCACGGCCCCGCCACTGTGAGAGGCCCGGTGGACGCGGAAGCGGACGCCGGACCGGCCACCTCATGAACGCCACTGGGGCGAGTCCCCGGGAAGGCGAGGTGGGCCGCCTCGAGTCAGGAGACCTGCACGCCCGCACCCCCAGGCACTCTTCGAGGGAAAGAGGTGCGGGCTTTTTCGTTTTCCACACGTGCGGCCGCCGGATCCGGGCCCCCCCACGGGGGCGCCCGGATGATCGTCGTCCTCCTCGTCGTCCTCCTCGCCCTCCTCCTCGTGCCGGGCTCTCTCGCCGCGCAGCGTCCGGGCGAGGTGCTCGGCCGGGTGGTGGACGGGTCGGGCGAGCCCGTCGCCGGCGCGACCGTCCGCGTGCGGGAGACCGGACGGGAAGCCGAGAGCGACGCGGCGGGGTCGTTCGCCCTCCGGGGGCTCGAGCCGGGCGCGCTCGTGCTCGAGGTTCGATCCCTCGGTTTCGTCGAGCTGGAGCGGCGGGTGCGGGTGGAGGAGGGACGGAGCATACGCGTGCTCCTCCGCCTGACGTCGCTTCCCGTCCGCCTCGCGGGCCTCGAGGTGCGGGCGGAACGGAGCGGTGATCAGACGGAGCGCCGTATCGGGCCGGAGGAGATCCGCCGCTCCGGAGCGGCGACCCTCGGCGACCTGCTGCGGGGGCGCCCCGGCCTCACGGTCGTGGGACGCGGAGCGGGCGGGCCGCAGTCCCTCCGGATCCGGGGCAGCGCCTCCGACGCCGTGCTCGTCCTGGTCGACGGGGTTCCGCTGAACGATCCCGTCACCGGTGAGGCCGACCTCTCGACACTCCCGGCCGCCTCGATCCGATCCGTCCGTATCCTCGCCGGGGCTCGCTCCGCGGAGCACGGCCCCCGTGCCAGGGCGGGCGTCGTGCTGGTCGAGACCGGCGGGCGGGTGGAAGCGACGGAGGCGTCGATCGGCGCGGGATCCCTCGGCCTCCTCTCGGGACGGTTCGGGACGGGCGGCCGGGCGGCATCGGGTGCCTGGAGCGTGGGCGCCGCCGTCCGGGACATGGACGGCGGATTCGACTACTTGCGACCGCCGGAGACAGGGGGCGGAGAGGCCGTTCGGAGGAACGCGGACGTATCGCTCCTCTCGCTCCGCGGCCGGTGGGACGGCCATGCGGCAGGCTCGGAGCTCGACGTGCGACTCTCCGCGGAGCGCACCGAACGGGGGCTCCCCGGCCGGAGCTTCGCGCCTTCGACCCGGGCGCGGCAGGAGGTACGCCGGCTCCGCGGTGCCGTGAGCGTGGAGCGGGGCCGATCCGAGAGCTCCCTTCGCGGCTTCCTGTGGGCTTCGGGGCAGGAAACCCGGCACCGCGATCCCTCCCCGCCCGCCGGCCTCCCCTACGACGATCGCGCCCGCGCGAGGGACGCCGGCCTCCGGCTCGACGGCCGGGTCGAGCTGCTGGGGAGCGACGAGCAGGGGATCGACGACCTCCGGCTCGGAGCCGGTGCCGAGCTCCGGAGGCAGGAGGTCGACGCGGGAGACCTCCTCGAGGGCGCTCCCTCGGCCCGTGGCTGGGGCGGGGCCCACGTCCGCGGGGGGTTCCGCATGGCCGAGGTGCCCCTCCGCCCCGGGGCGGCCGTGGCGCTCCGGATCGATCGGGCGGAGGGGGGGGGCTGGACTCCCTCGCACGAGGCGCGGCTCTCGGCCAGGGGCGGCCCACTCCGCCTCCACGTCGCGCACCGGAGCGCCTTCTCTCCACCGACGCTCGCCGATCAGTTCTTCCGCCAGGGGGTCGGCGTGCTTCCGAACCCCGACCTCCGTGGCGAGCGGGTCCGCGGCGAGCTCGAGGTGGGGCTCGCCGTCGCCGGCGAGGTCGCCGGCGGGGCGGCGGTCGCGGACGTGATGGCCCACCGGGGCAGGGTGGAGGACCTCGTCCTCTGGCTTCCCGACTTCCGCTTCCTCTGGAGCCCCCGCAACGTCGACGCGGAGCGGTACGGCGTCGAGTCGAGCGTCGAGTGGTCGGTGGAGCCTCGTCACGGGAGCCGCGTCTCGATCGCGGCGTCGCACGCCTGGAGCCGCGTCCACCGCCTCGACGACGAGCGGCTCCGGGGGGTGCAGCTCCCCTACCGGCCGGAGCACGCTTCCTCGGTTCGCGCGGCGCTCGAGGAGCGGACCGGCCGCCTCGCTGTCGAGGGCCGCTACACGGGCACCCGTTACCCTCGTACGGCCGAGGTGAACGCGCTGCCCGGGTTCTGGGAGATCGACGTGTCGCTCTCCCGTACCTTCCCGGCCGGGGGGTGGACGATCGAGCCGCACCTCCGGATCGACCGGCTTCTGGACCGGCGGGACAGTCTGATCTTCGGGTTCCCCGAGCCCGGGCGCACCGTCTCGATCTCCATCGGGATCCGCCGCGCCGGACCGGGCGGAGGAGGAGATCCGTGATGCCCGCCCCCCTCGATTCCTCTCACCTCCCCGCCCGCCTCGTGCATCTCATGTCCCTCCCCTTCAGCCCACTCACGCCATGACCGCCATTCGTGCCCTGAACGCGATCCCTCCCGTGAACCCCGCTCCGACTTCGGACCGCACGGGAACCGCTCTTTGCCGGCCCGTCGCCCGTCGCACGGGTCCCACGTGGCTCCTCCTTCCCGTCCTCCTCTTCCTCCTGCTGGCGGGGGCGGGCTGCCGTGACGACCTGACCGGCCCCTTCCGGGAGTTCCGGGAGGTGGGGGTGGTGGTGAACAGTATCGACGTCTCGCTCTCCCTCTTCGACATCCGGGATCCCGACGAGGTCCGCACCGTGGGGCTCGCTGCCGACGGCAGCCCGGTAGGCCTCTCGGTGCGGGAGGATCTGGCCGCCGTGCCGCTCGGGCTCGTGCCGGCGGTCGCGGTGGTCGATCTCAGGGTCGGCGAGGTCGTCCGCACGATCGCGCTGCCGGAGGGCTCCGGCGCCACCGGATCGGCGTTCGTCGACGACTCGGTGGTGGTGGTCGGGAACCCGAGCCGCAACTCGGTCACGCCCGTGAACGTCCTCCGCGGCACCACCGGGGAGGAGATCGCGGTGGGGCGCTTTCCGCAGCACGTCCTCGCCGGCGCCGAGCGGGTCTTCGTGATCAATGCCGAGCTGGGCCCCGACTTCGAGCCCGACGGCCCGGGAACGGTGACGGTGCTCGACCGGGAGACGCTCGAGGTCGAGGGCACCGTGACCCTCTCCGGCGAGAACCCGGGCGACGCCGTGCTCGACGGCGGCGTCCTCTTCGTGCTCAACTCGGGACGCTTCGGCGAGGAGGGCGGCTCCCTCTCGGTGGTCGATCCCGAGGGGCTGGCCGAGGTCGCGCACCACCCGGGCTTCGGCTCCTTTCCCTCGTCGATCGCCGTGGCGCCCGTCGGCTTCCTCTACGTCTCGTCCTTCTTCTACGGGATCTCGGTGTGGGATCCCGGCACGGCCACCTTCGTGCGCCCGCCGGAGAACGCGATCGCACCCCTCGGAGTCGCGGCCGCGGCGGGGGTCGGGGTCGACATCCGTGGCAACCTCTACGCGCTCGAGACGGAGTGTGCGGCGCCCGGCTCGGTGTTCGTCCTATCGGAGGCCTTCCAGGTGTCCCGGGCGATCGACGTGGGTACCTGCCCGGTCGCGATCGTCTTCGGGCGGATCTTCGAGGAGTGAGCGAGGCGGTGGTGGCCGGAGTGAGCGAGGGCGTGCCGGCGGGAGTGGAGGGGGCACGCCCGTCGCGGGTGAGCCGGAGGCGCTCGCTTGTTCCGGCTTCACCGCCGGAATAGCTTTCCCGGTGCCTCCGTCCGGCCGCCGCCGGAGTCTCCGATCCCACTGAGCTCCCGTGCCCACCAAGCACTACCTGGACTTCGCCGCGACCTCGGCCCTCCGGCCCCCGGAGGTCTGTGAGGCGGTGAGCGCCTTCCTCTCCGACTGCGGCGCCACGCCGGGCCGGGGCGGCCACTCCCTCTCGCTCGACGCGGGGCGGGTCGCCTTCCGCTGCCGGAAGGCGCTCGCCCGGCTCCTCGGACTTCCGGGCGACCCCGGCCGCGTCTGCTTCATGCAGAACGCGACGCACGCTCTGAACACCGCGCTCTGGGGGATTCTCCAGGAAGGGGACGCGGTCGTCGTGAGCGCCTACGATCACAATGCCGTGCTCCGTCCCGTGCACCGCCTGGAGCGCGAGCGAGGGGTCGAGCAGCGCATGCTCTCCGGTTCGCCGGACGGGGAGGTGGACCTCGCCGAAGCCGCCCGGCTCCTGGACGGAGCGCGGCTCCTCGTCGTCAATGCCGCCTCGAACGTGCTGGGGTGCCGGCTCCCGTTGCCGGAGCTCGCCTCCCTGGCGCACGACGCGGGCGCGCTGGTGCTGCTGGATACCGCCCAGTCGGCCGGTCACCTGGCGCAGCGGCCGGCGGAGGAAGGGGCCGACCTCGTCGCATTCACCGGTCACAAGGGCCTGCTGGGCCCCCAGGGAACGGGCGGGCTCTGGGTCCGTGAAGGCGTCGAGGTGGCGCCTCTGCTCACCGGCGGGACGGGGGGCGACTCGATGCTCCGGGACATGCCTCCCGCCTTCCCGGACCGGCTGGAGGCCGGCACCGGAAACGCACCCGGGCTCGCCGGCCTCCTCGCCGGATGCGAGTTCGTCGAGGAGCGGACCCCGGAGGCCCTGCACCGCGACGGGGCGGAGCTGAAGCGGCGTCTCCGCGACGGGCTCGAGGCTCTCGGAGGGGTCCGGGTCCTCTCGCCTCCGGCGCCGGACGGGGTGGGCGTGGTGACCTTCGTGGCGGACTCGGTCGATCCGGCCGAGCTCGCCGGGCGCCTGGACCGGGAGTGGGGGGTGATGTCCCGACCGGGGCTCCACTGCGCCCCCGAGGTGCACCGGATGCTCGGCACCGAGCGGACCGGGGCCCTTCGCCTCTCGCTCGGGTGGTGCTCGACCGAAGAGGACGTGGACCGCGCGCTGGAGGGGGTGGAGGCGATCACGCGGCCCACCTCCGTCCCGGCGCCCTGAGCCCCGCCGGACCCGTAGGGCGACGTCGCGTGCGGCTCTTCGTTGCGCTGCGGATTCCCCCCGCCGAGGGCGAACGGATCCGGGAGGGCGCGGCCCTCCTCCGGAAGGCGGATTTCCCGATCCGATGGACCGATCCGGAGCAGTATCACCTGACACTCAAATTCCTGGGGGACGTCCCGGATGAGAAGGTCGACGCGATCGGAGAAGTCGTATCCGGGATCGCGGAGGGAACCCCGCCGGTGACCCTGCGTCTGGGAGGAATCGGAGCCTTCCCGACCATACGGCGGCCGAGGGTGCTCTGGATGGGGGTCGAGGCGACTCCCGTGCTGCGGTGTCTGAAGCAGGATCTGGAATGGGCGCTCGGCGAGCTGGGATTCGAGCGGGATGCGCGGGCCTTCCACCCGCACGTCACGCTGGGCCGCTCGAAGACCGAGGACGGGGGCGGAGCATTCCGCGGCCTGGACGAGCTCGCCGCCGGGCTCGCGTACTCCGCCCGCGTCGAAGTGCCGACCCTGGATCTCGTGCAGAGCCGACTCACCTCCTCCGGCCCCCGCTACACCGTACTCCGCGCCGACGGCTTCGATGCCGCGGCCGGCGAGGAGTGAGGAGGAGCCGTGCCGGGCTGCCTGCGCGGGTGCATCGGGAAGGCGGTCCTGCTCGTGCTCCTCGTGGCCGCAGGAGTGGCCGTGTGGACGTGGGGTCCGGAACTCTATCCCCCGCTGGGGAATCTCCTCGGGGAGCGGGGGGGCGAGGAGCCGACTCCGGAGCTGGCGGAAGAGGCGCTGGACCGGTTCGAGGACTTCCGGGCCGGTGAGCCCGACGAGCGGATGGCCCTGAGCGCGACCGAGATCACGAGCGTGCTCCGGTTCGCGCTTCCGGGCATCCTTCCCGACGGGGTGACGGATCCGAGGGTCCGCATCGAGGACGGACGGATCCGGGTCCACGCGCGCGTCGCCCGGGACGCCCTTCCGCGGATCCCCGCCCTCGGACCGGCGCTGGGGGCCCTTCCGGACACCGTCCCCTTCGCGGCGGATGCGACGCTGGTGCCGCGGGAAGGCGGTGGAGCCGTCCTCGTCGTCCATTCGGTGGAGATCAGCCGGATTCCGGTCCCGGACCGGTTCATTCCCGAGATCCTCGGGGCGCTCGGCCGGACCGAGCGGAGCGGGGTTCCGGACGACGCCTTCCCCGTGCCGCTGCCGTCGGGCGTCCGGTCGGCCTTCCTCGAGCGGGACAGCCTGGTGCTGGTGGCGGAGCGGTGAGCAGATCCCCCCGAAACGGAGGGCGAGCGTGGCCAGGATCCTGATCGTCGACGACGAGACCTCCATCCGCGGTGCCCTGAGGCAGCTCTTCGAGTACGAGGGGCACGAGGTGGCGGTCGCGGGCGACGGTCCGGAGGGCATCGAGCGGGTCCGGGGCTTCCGTCCCCACGTCACCCTCCTGGACGTGAAGATGCCGGGCATGGACGGTCTGGACGCCCTGGCCCGGATCCGCGAGGCCGATCCCACCGCGCTCGTGGTGATGATCAGCGGCCACGGGACGATCGAGACGGCGGTGGAGGCGACGCGGCGTGGGGCGTACGATTTCCTGGAGAAGCCGCTCGACACCGACCGGCTCCTGGTCACGCTCCGCAACGCTCTGGAGGTCCGGGGCCTCACGGAGGACGTGGAGCGCCTGAGGAGCGAGGTCGAGACCCGGCACCGGATGGTCGGCTCCTCCTTCCAGATCCGGCGGGTGGTGGAGCGAGTGGAGCGGGTGGGCCCCACCGACGCCCGGGTCCTCGTCAGCGGCGAGAACGGCACCGGGAAGGAGCTGGTGGCCCGGGCCATCCACCGGCTCTCCGAGCGCTCGGAGGCGCCCTTCGTCGAGGTCAACTGCGCGGCCATCCCCTCCGAGCTGATCGAGAGCGAGCTCTTCGGGCACGTGAAGGGCTCCTTCACCGGCGCGGTGAGCGACCGGACCGGCAAGTTCGAGCAGGCCGACGGCGGCACCCTCTTCCTGGACGAGGTGGGCGACATGGCGCCCGGCGCCCAGGCGAAGGTGCTTCGCGCCCTCGAGGAGGGGATCGTCACCCGCGTGGGGGGACAGAAGCGGATCGAGGTCGACGTGCGGGTGGTCGCCGCGACCAACAAGAATCTGGAAGAGGAGATCGCCGAGGGGCGCTTCCGCGAGGATCTCTACTACCGGCTCCACGTGGTGCCCATCCACATCCCTCCCCTGCGGGAGCGGCGAGACGACATCCCGATGCTCGTGCGCCACTTCGTGGAGACGATGTCGAGGGACGAGCGGCTGCCGGCCAAGGGCTTCAGCGACGCCGCCATCGAGCGGCTCCAGGAGCTCGAGTGGCCCGGAAACGTGCGCGAGCTGAGGAACACGGTCGAGCGGCTGCTGATCCTGTCCGACGAGGACGTCATCGACGTGGACGAGGTGGAGCGGCTCGTCACCGGCCCCTCCGCCGGGAGCGGACTCGGTCCCGAGCTCCTCTCGGCCGGGACGTACTCCGATTTCAAGGATCGTGCGGAGCGGGCCTTCATCCTCCAGAAGCTGCGCGAGCACGACTGGAACGTCTCGGAGACGGCCCGGGAGGTGGAGATGCCGCGCTCGAACCTCTACAAGAAGATCGACAAGTACGGGCTGGTGCGGGAGGAGTAGGACTCCTCCGGTCGGAGGCCCGGGGCGTGCGGGCGCGCCTGGACGTCCGCCGCGGCTCCGTGTGCTACCTCCGGATCTCCACCCCGTTCGGGAGCCGGTAGAGCGCCTCCATCGTCTGGAAGTCACGGGCGGTGAGTCGGGCCGCCGTGTTCTCCGGATACATGACGTCCCGGGGGGAGTCGGAGTGGGGCAGTCCGAGGGCGTGCCCCATCTCGTGCGCGGCCGAGAGCTCCACCTCACCGGGCTCGAGGGGCCGCCGGTCGTGAGGGCTGCGGGTGGCGAGCACGAAGTCGGTGATCGTCACCTCCTGGCGCTCCACGTTGCCGCGCCATCGGAGTTGGGTGGAGCCGAGTCGGGACTCCGCCAGGACCGGGACCCAGCGGATCCGGACGTCGGCCGGGCCCTCGTATCCGGCCCGGAGGAAGACCAGCTCGAGTGGACGGTCCTGCCACGCGTCCAGGCCCCGGATCGCCGCCCTCCGGAGCTCTCGTGCCCGAGCGGGCGGCTCGTGGCGCGGAGCCTCCACGCGGATCCTGAGGCGGGTCGTGCCGTCGGGCCAGCGGAGGGCGCGCCAGCTCCCCTCCTGCTCGGCCTCGGCGCAGAGATACCCCGCGTCCGTGCACGCCTCGGCCACCGAGAGGGGCGGCGGATGGAGCGGCGCCTCGGACGGGGAGGCCGGCGCCGCGCCCTCGGCGACCGGAGGGCGGGCCGGGGCGGACCGCCGCTCGACGATCGACCACGCGACCGCCCCGACGATCAGGACGAGGAGGAGCGCGGGGAGGGAGGGAGTCCGACGCATGGGGCAACCTCCGTCGCCGCCCGGCGGGCGTCAATGCGGGGCACGGCTTTCGCCCGCTCCGGGCGAGCGGCACCTTCCGGTGTCCATTACTTCGAGAATCCAACGAAGCCTCGGGGCGCCCGCGCTCTGCGCGGGTCGCGCAAGACCCCCGTGCGCGACCCGCTGTACTTCTTCAGCGGCCTTCCAATGGGCTTCCTGGTCGCGGTGGTCCGGGTGGTGGCCTGGACCTGATCGTGCATCCCCGGCCTTGTCGGTCCCGCTCTCGGCGGTCAACTTCAGCGCCCCCTTCAGCATTCGCCGGGCCGACCGTCGGAAGGGCCACACGGGACCTCTCGACGGCCACTGGAAACGTTCAGGAGCGAGCATGCCCGAGGAGTTCAGGAACCACGTCGCCGGCGAATGGATGGAGCCCGCCGCCGGGGAGTACTTCGAGAACCGGAATCCCGCGCGCACCGACGACCTGATCGGGCTCTTTCCCCGGTCGGGAAAGGAGGACCTCGAGCGCGCCGTGGAGGCGGCCCGGGAGGGCTTCCGCCGCTGGAGCACCACGCCGGCACCGGCCCGGGGCGAGGTGCTCCGCCGGGCGGGCGACCTCATGAGCGAGCGGAAGGAGGAGATCGCCCGCGCGGCCACCCGGGAGATGGGGAAGGTGCTCGAGGAGACCCGGGGCGACGTGCAGGAGG